>MKUM01000096.1 GCA_001897825.1 Candidatus Amoebophilus sp. 36-38 | reverse complement strand
TTAATGCTTCTTGATTTTGGCCTAAATCATTGTAAACAGCTCCTATATTATTGAGTGACATAGCTATATCTGGATGATTGTCAGTATACAAAGCTTGTCTCATTTCAAGAGCTTGCTCATGATACTTTAATGCTTCTTGGTGTTGGCCTAAAGCTCTGTAAACATTTCCTATACTATTGAGAGAACCCGCTATATCCGGATGATTGCCGCTATACAAAGCTTGCCTCATTCCAAGAGCTTGCTCATGATACTTTAATGCTTCTTGGTGTTGGCCTAAAGCGTTATAAACTAATCCTATATTATTGAGTGAACTAGCTATCTCTGGATGATTGCCAGTATAAAAAGCTTGCCTCATTCCAAGTGCTTGCTCATAATACGTTAATGCTTCTTTGTGTTGGCCTAAAGCGTAGTAAACATTTCCTATATTACCTAGTGAATTAGCTATATCCGGATGGTTGCCAGTATAAAAAGCTTTTTTTATTTCAAGTGCTTGCTGAAAATACTTTAATGCTTCTTGGTTTTGGCCTAAAGCTCTGTAAACATTTCCTATATTATCTAATGAATTAGCTATCTCTGGATGATTGCCAGTATACAAAACTTTTCTCATCTCAAGAGCTTGCTCATAATACTTTAATGCTTCTTGATTTTGGCCTAAATCTTTGTAAACAATTCCTATGTTACTCAGTGAATTAGCTATATCTGGATGATTGCCAGTATACAAAGCTTGCCTCATTGCTAGGGCTTGCTCATGATACTTTAATGCTTCTTGGTCTTGGCCTAAAGCGTAGTAAACATTTCCTATATTATTGAGTGAATTAGCTATATGCGGATGATTGCCAGTATACAAAGCTTGCCTCATTTCAAGGGCTTGCTTATAATACTTTAATGTTTCTTTGTGTTGATTCAAATCAGAATAAACATTTCCTATACCGTTAAGTGACATAGCTACATCTGGATGATTGCCAGTATACAAAGCTTTTTCCATTTCAAGGGCTTTCTCATAATACTCCAATGCTTTGGAGTGGTTCCTTAAATGCCAATAAGCATTTCCTATATTATTGAGGGAAACAGCTATATCTGGATGATTTCCTGTATGCAAATCTTGCCTTATTTCAAGTGCTTGCTCATAGTACTTTAATGCTTCTTGATCTTGTCTTAAATCAAAATAAACATTTCCTATATTATTGAGAGAAGCAGCTATATCCGGATGATTTCCTGTATGCAAATTTTGCCTCATTTCATAGGCTTGCTTATAATCAGATAAGGCTTGTTTATAATTGTGGACTACATATTGATTATACTTTCCTACATAATTCAACAGCTCAGCTAATTCTGGGTTGATCATTTCTGTTGCATATGCTAAGATAGAAGTTATATTGGAAGCATATAGTCTTGCTTGATCCCATTTAGTATCAGGTACTCTATCTACTTCGGGCATAACTTTAGCCAATATTTGCACAAGATTTCTTATTAAATCTTGCTTTGATAGTTTATTTTCTTCGTTCCAATCTTGATATTTTTTACAAGCTGATTGTATTTCTTGATGTATCCGAATGCCCTGTCTATTTGAACCATCATCTATTATTTCGATCAATGATAGCCTCCTTAGTTTATCTAATACATCATCTAATTCTTGTTCTTGCCCATTATTTATCTCTAACAACATGCTTACTAAGGATAAAGGAATGAAGTCTGAATCTAAGTAAGAACCATATTGCATCATTAATTGCAAAGGCCCATTTAATGTTTTCAATCCTAAATTGACCCCACGTAGAGATCCACTCTTCTTTTCTAACTCATCAATACATCTTCTTATACCCTTATATCTAGGAATATCATTTACAAATATTGTTTTATTTTTTCCTTCGTCTATATAGCCAACAGCTGTAGTTAGTTCTAGAGGAATAAGTCCTACTGTTTTTATCAATCTTTCTATTTCTTGCTCACTAGGGTTAAGCGATCGCAAGCTTTCCTGAATATATTTTTTGCCTTCCTCAGAAGTAAAAGCTTTTAATTCGACTTGGCTATATTCTTTAAAACTCTTTTTATCTCGAGTAGTAATAATCACTTGTACCAAATCAGGTCTATTCATTAGACACTCAGCTATTAAAGTTGAATTAAGTGCATTATCTAAAATTATCAAAGCAGGCTGTCTGCGATCTTCTAAAGCATTATAGACTTTTCTGGCTAATTCTGGAAGATATTTACTAGGATCATCTTTGAATTCTTGCACCAGCGCCTGATAATTGATGCCTAGCTCTTGAGCTATATTTTCACAACTCCTTATTAGTTTATCCCAGGTTTCTGCTGATATCCACCATACAGGTTGCTTGGATTTTTGCTCATGTCCATAATGGGCTACTAAGGAGCTCTTGCCTACGCCTCCATGACCATATATCACACATATCCCTTCCTTCTGTAATTTTTGGCTTAACTCTTGTTGTTCACTTTTTCTATCTACATAATGTGGAAGTTTAGCTACTGGAATGTAGCTATGAAGTTTAGAAGATTGTTTTATGGATTCTTCTTGTAATTTCTTGCTGAATTCTTGTACTACATAATTAAAAACTGCGTGATTCTTGCTATGCTTGAGAGTCTCTTTAATACGAGTCGATGTTAATACATCTTTTGCTCTTTGCATCTTATCACGTAAGGCTTGTATCTGAGTTTGTTTTTCAGTTAATAATAGGCATGGTTTTCCTTCTAAATCTTTAATAGTATAATCTTGCAAAATATCTTTTAAAACTGTACCGATTATATCATTGATTTGGAGTCCACCTATCTCCTTTCTATCCTCCCACAACGCGTACAAAAATCCATCTATACTTTCATATCCATCTATGTTTAAAGGATGTGCATCAATGCTTATTGGGCTTGTTTGATAATGGCCTACATATTTATGTTTAAATTCATTATGAGGGTTTAAAACTTTTTCTTTATAATCTTCGTCTAAGTGCACTAATGTAGTCCAATATTGTTTTGCGCCTCTAGTCAAAGTAAGCAAATCTCTTAATACATTAACCATGCTGCTAGTTGCAGCACTTACATCTCCTAGATATGGTTTTAATAAAGTATTTAATTTACTTTCTTTACCTACATGCTCTATCTTATCTGTGTTTAGCTTTGGCCAATCTTTTACGCGCACATATTCTTTTGGCTTGCCTGTAGTAGAATCAAATTCACTGAGTATAATAATTAAACTGTGGCCTAAAAGAGCTACGGAACTTTTATTTCCAGTCTCAATTATTGGACCAACTATTGATAGACTTTGTGCCCGTTCTACAAATTTATTTGCCCAATCCGGACCTTTCAGTTTGGGGTATACCCTATATACTTCTCCTGGATGGCCATTACAAGAATTTACAAAATTAGGCGCAGAGAGATAAGCTGTTATCGGTAAATTTCCTATTTTAAACTCAGTACTCGGATTAATTACACTTGACTGAAAAGTATGTAGCTTTCTATCTGTTCCTGGGCTATCAAAAACAATACCCTTTACTTCTCTATAATCAAAATCAAGATAACAAAATGCTATACCTAGTTCTGCCAAGTAACCTCCTAAAGAATGGCCTGTAATAGACAGATTAAAGCCACTTCTCTTTGCATAATCTACAGCATCCTTTGTTGCTATATAAACTAATTCTTGTTGTTTTGTAACAGCATTCCCTAACACTCCTATCATATCTTCAATGACCAGATCTTTAACGACACGACCTGGCTTTTTAAGATCCGGGTATGTACCCTGAAAAGCTAATACAGCTTGGTGGGTAGACTTATTTACATATAAAGCACTGTAAAAACCTGAGTCATTGGTATCCTCCTGTACTTGTACTATTTCCCATGTACTAGTTGGTGACTCATGACCTAACTTTTCAGCTAAATCCTTAAGATCTATTTTGTCGCCTACTTTAGGTTCATCATAAGAATGGTTAGATAGTAGACCATGTACATAATCAGTTGGATTATAAGTATAATTACATATATTTTGTACTAGCTTTTCTTCAATTTGCTTTTTTAATTCCTGACAATCTTCCAGTACTTCTCCCCATTCAATATATCCTACTACAAAATTGTTATCAATCGCTTCTTTGAGCTTTTCGAGCTGTTTTTTAGTCAATTTTTCTTGACGCAGATCTATAAATTTTTTCTTAGGGTCGTTAGTTGGTAATCCTTCTAGTGTCGATGCATAAGCCTGATAGGTAGATATGTTCTTTTTTAATTTTATTTTAATCTCTTCTTTTAATTTTTGGCAATTTTCTAATATTTCTCCCCAACAGATCCACATTATTACAAAATTATTATCAATCGCTTCTTTGAGCTTTTCGAGCTGTTTTTTAGTCAATTTTTCTTGACGTAGATCTATAAATTTTTTCTTAGGATCATTAGTCGGTAATCCTTTTAGCGCCAATTCACAAGTCTGGTAAGTAGAGATATCTTTGTTATCTTTTAATTTTTTGCTAATCTGTTCTTGTAACTCCTGGCAATCTTCTGGTATTTCTCCCCAATGAATATAACCCACCACAAAATTTTCGTTTAACACTTGTCCGAGTGCGCTTAATTTTTCTTTGGTTAATTTTACTTTTGTTAAATCGACAGCCTTCACTTGTAATCCATTGTCTTTTAATGCATAAAGCGCCTCATCATATGTATATGGTCTAGTGTTGATACCAAAAAACTCTCTATCTAAATCTAATTCTAACTCTAGTTCTTCTTTCTTTAGATATCTTAGTGTGATTTTAGCTCCTTCGTGTTCTTGCCTAGCTGCTTTTCTACACCATTTTATTGATTTATGAAGCATTTTTTTATCCCTACATACATCCCAAATCACACGGGTTTTTCGTGCCATTTGGTATTGAGCGTCAGGTTTATTTTGCTTAGCACTTTCAAGCCACATTTGGTAATCCTCATCCATAAGATCTCTCTTTAGAAGTTCTTTCTGTCTTTTTTCTTCCTTCTCTTTTTCCTTGTCTTTCCTTTTACCTACTACTTCTTTTTCTCCCTGTTGATTATGATCTTTTTTTCTTTTAGCCAACTGTTCTTCAATGATTTTTATTAATTCAGGATGGTCTACCTCAACTTCTTGTAATAGCTTAATGGCTGGTAGATAACCTTGTGCTTTTGCTTGTAATAACCAATGTAATGCCTCATCAACATCCCCTTCTGAGTGCTGACGTTTCCAAGCATTATACGCCCATTCCCCTAGTTCAAATTGAGCCATATCCTCTCCATGTCTCGCACGTTCAAGTAAATGCTTTCGATGCTGTATATCATTATCAGATAATCCATCTTTTCTTTTTTTATTTTTATTTTCTTTTTTTAATGTTAATTGTCTTTTGAGTAGTGTAAGCGAATTTATTTCCTTTAGTAAAGCAACCGCTCCTTGATGCTCTTGTGCAGCTGCTTTGTTTAACCATTCTTCTGCTTCCAACAGTTCATCTTCTCTTTTTTCCTCTTGCCAAACCTTATACGCTCTTTTTCCCAATTTAAATTGTGCTTCACTATCTCCTTTCATGGCAAGTCTCACTTGCTTTTTATAGTTTTTAAAATCTTCCGCAATTAAATTTTTTTCTTTCTGCTGCTCTTTTTCTTCTTCTTGATCTTCATCACCTTTTTTGATAAGACTCCTTTTCATCCCACCTGAAATTCCTCCTTTACGAATAGTTATATATCTTAGTTGTCCACTGTGGCAACGGTTTAACTCGATACGATTTTTCTGCGTTGTAGCATCTAGTTTAGTTAAAGAGGTTAAGTCTGCACCTTTTTCGACAATTACAGGAACAGCTTTATAATTAGGTTTAGGTTTTTTTTCATCGACTTTTAAGTTTGCTTTTAATTCTCCTGCATCTTCATAAAAAGAAGCTAAGTAGTCACCTGTTGTTATAAGTTGATGGCCTACTAATGGTTCTATATCAATGTCTTTGCTGGATCCTGATATTTCATCTGGGGATTCTTCTTGAGGAGTGAGTTGATTAAAAGAATTACCACAGCTTTGTAAGAATAAACTTAACAATAACATAGAAGCTACTAGCTTATGGCTTAATTTGTAATTTCTGATCATAGGTATAGAAATTTATCGATGACTATATATTAGTTGATAGCTAGGGTATTTGCAATTATTTTTAAGAATAAAGTAACCAACAGGGGAAAATCTTACATTAGATCTTATATATGCTATGTTTTATTGATATATAATACTTTGTTTTATGAGACGGTTAGATTGTACATTATTTTGTATCTTTTTGGGGTAAAATTTAGAGTCTTAAAAAAGGGTCCTTTCCTGATACACTAAAAATATACCTACCAACCTCATGCCACCCTAGTTTGATTACATAGGTCAGAAGAAAATTCTGACCTATGTAATGTCAACAGGACTTCTATGGTAAAAGCAAATAAAGTAGAGATTTTATTTCTGGTTGTTCATTAATTTGGTTGGTATC
>MKUM01000095.1 GCA_001897825.1 Candidatus Amoebophilus sp. 36-38 | reverse complement strand
TAAATAACAACAGATTCAAGCCTACCTGATAGTTTGTGTAGCAAGCCTAGTATACTACTAGCAACTTGAGTTATATTAATATAATCTCATAACTTGTAATATGAATGTGCAATTGGGAGAAAATATAAGCTGGTCTAATATAGGTTGCTGTACATTCATAAACTTTATTTATAAATAATTTGTGCAATGAAAATATTATTAGACATACCAGATAATAAAGCCTCCTCTTTAATGGACGTATTAAGAAGCATTTCATATGTGAAGGCAAAACCGCTCACCGATGCTAAAGCCTTATTGATGGAGGAAATCAAGGAAGCCGTTGATGAAATGAAACTAATCAGGGCAGGTAAAAAGAAAGCCCGTAATGCCGAAGATTTTTTGAATGAGTTATGATATAAAATCCATTGCTGTATTTGAGAAGTAGGCAAAAAGGCTCATCAAAAAATATGCTTCACTGAAAAAGGAACTTTTGGAACTAATTCAGTGACTAAAAGAGAACCCTGAACTTGGAACAGCTATTGGCAGAGACTGTTTCAAGATACGCATGGCAGTTGCCTCCCAAGGAAAAGGAAAATCAAGTGGAGCAAGGGTCATTACTAATTTTGTAGTTGCATACAGCACTATTTATCTGCTCTCCATTTACGATAAATCTGAACAAGAAACTCTTACTGATAAGGAACTAAGAGAACTTCTAAAATATATCCCCATATAATCCCATATAAAGTAACAATGTTCCAAATAAGGCAGCTATTCTAAGCATAAAAAGCCTTTGAGCGAACCTTCCTATAGACTAAATCACCGATTATAATCGTGTCGATGAAATAAAGATACAGACTAATTATATTACACTGTGAAAAGCTTACAAAAGGTTATTTCATATAGCTAGTTGTTTCTCCAGGGTGGGTACTTCATGTTGTATGTTGTGTACTGGATAGGAGGCAGCTTGGGTGAGTATACAAAGGTAAATGGTAGTTGATCTACTAAAAGCTTGTATGAATTGATAGTTATAGTTTAAATTAGCACCTATACGAAAATGAGGAATAATAAAAGTTTTTTAATAAAATTCCTCACTACCTATCGTAAATTTATAGCATCTTAATTGACCACTAGCTTGTATCCAATTATACACATAAAAGGTCTTAATATTTACCAAGGATCTAGACTTGTTCTTAGAAATTTGAATTTTAACATTCATCGAGGAGAATTTGTATTTCTAATTGGTAAAACAGGCAGTGGAAAATCTTCGCTGCTTAAAACTTTATATGGGGAAATACCATGTAGATTTGGTAAAGTACAGGTAGCTGAATTTAATTTAAATACGGTTGTATCAGCAGAGCTTCCTTTTTTAAGAAGAAAACTAGGTATTATATTCCAGGATTTTCAGTTGCTAATGGATAGAACCGTAGAAGAAAATTTGGCGTTTGTACTAAGGGCTACGGGCTGGAAGCGAAAAGTAGATATAAAAAATAGAATAGCAGAAGTGCTGATGAAGGTAGGTCTAGGCTGGGCTGGTAAAAAGATGCCTTATCAATTATCTGGTGGAGAGCAACAGCGAACAGCTATTGCACGTGCTTTGCTCAATGACCCTATTGTATTGCTTGCTGATGAACCTACAGGCAATTTAGATCCAGAGGTGGCAAATGAAATTTTAAATTTATTTATAGAGATCAATAAAGCTGGTACAGCCGTACTAATGGCTACCCATAACTATGATTTTTTAACCAAACATCCCACTAGTCGAGTACTTAAATGTGAGAAAGGAAATTTGCTAGACTCATTTGCTGAATCGGATTCTATTTGAAGTATAGAACACCTATAAACAAAATTATATTTCATGACTGACATTCGCATTATTTTTATGGGAACACCAGCATTTGCAGTTCCTAGCCTAGAGATCTTGTTAGCTCATGGGTACTCAGTAGTTGCAGTGGTAACTGCTCCAGATAAGCCACAAGGCAGGGGTCATCAAATTGTTCCATCTCCTATTAAGCTAGCTGCCCAGGCACATAACATACCTGTCTTACAACCTTCCAACCTAAAAGATCCTGGTTTTTTAGAAGTAATAGATAGCTACGGAGCTAATCTGTATGTAGTTGTGGCTTTCCGGATGTTACCTAAGGTAGTATGGAGCAAACCAGCTTTAGGAACCATTAACCTACATGCTTCTTGTTTACCTCAATATAGAGGCGCTGCCCCTATCAATTGGGCGATTATACAGGGTGAACAAACAACTGGGGTTACCACTTTTTTTATCGAGGAAACCATCGATACAGGACTTATTTTACTTCAAGAACAAGAGCCGATCTATGAACTAGATACAGCAGAAACTCTGGCAAGCCGTTTACAATATAAAGGGGCTAGCTTATTATTAAAATCTGTGCAGGCGATAGAATCTGGCAAATACGAAACCACGATACAGCCATCTATACCTGGAGGCGAGCTTAAAAAAGCACCTAAAATGTATACAGAAGATTGTCAAATAAATTGGGGTCAGCCAACTACTGCAGTACATAATTTTATAAGAGGGTTATCTCCCTATCCAGGTGCTTGGACTATTTTAAACCAGGTTCACACTAAAATATTAGTAGCCTACCCAATATCCCTAGCTAACTATGCTCCAGGAGCCATTTGTTCCGATAATAAGCATTTTCTGCATATTGCCACGCAAGATGGGGCCATTAATATACAGCAGTTGCAGCCTGCTGGTAAGAAGTCAATGGATATTCAATCTTTTTTACGAGGCCATAAGCTTCCCATCTAATGGTTTCTGTCTTCACGATACATTTAAAAAAAATGTCTATATTAGCATAGGCATAAAATTTATAAAGGCCTCAAGTTAATTAGTATTAAAAAAAACTATTATGGATGAAATTCAAAAGCAGTTGGATAAAGGAGATCAGCTGATGCAGAAAGCTTATGCACACACACAATTAGAATTCAGTAAAATTCGTGCTGGTAGAGCAATGCCAGATATGTTGGATGGAATTAGTATCATGTATTATGATGCGATGACTCCTCTTAATCAAGTTGCTGCTATTACTACTCCAGATGCAAGGACATTAATTATTAAACCTTGGGAAAAGCGTTGTATATCTGAGATTGAAAAAGCTATTTTGAATAGTAAGCTTGGTCTTAATCCACAAAATGATGGGGAAGTTGTTAGAATTACCATTCCACCGCTTACCGAAGAGCGAAGGAAAGATTTAGTAAAACAGGTAAAAAATGAAGCGGAAAAGGGGAGGGTTGTTATACGTAACATACGAAAAGATATCAAAGAGTCACTCAAACATCTACAGAAAGAAGGCGCTTCTGAAGACATGATAAAAAAAGCAGAGGAAAAGCTACAGCAATTAACGGATAAACATATTCAGCATATAGATACACTATTAAGCCATAAAGAAGTAGAGATATTGGAAGTGTAACATGGATTCAGTTTTTTCTTCCATGCAGATTTAAATGCAGGCTTTAAATTTACATGGTTGATGTATGGTTTAAGCAAGAGAAGTTACCCTGAAGCAATCGCTCGGCTATGTCGAGTGACCAATATAAACCGCTTGGCCATGCTGAGTAATTGCCAAAAAACATGAAAAAGTTTATTTTCGATTGTTCCCAACAATTGTTTAGCTCTATTGAGTCACAAATAAACATCACTCGACACAACTATTTCTGTGCTGTCGGGAGTTTCCTCCCGACAGTTAATTAAAAAAATCCATATGGGTTACTAGGACCATATTTTAGGGGTCATCAACACACTAGAAAAGATTCTTAACTTATCAAATTATTTTTTTAATTATGTAGAAGAAGTTAGTAACTGAACCCCTCATGTATATTCTCTCTGGTTATCGTTATCATCTTAGCGAGGGGCCTTGGTTACAACTGGATGATATAACTAGCCAGCCTACAACCCGCCATCATGTGCCTATATGGGAACAAGCTATCAGCATTAAACCTTTAGAAACTAGATATTGTATTGGAGGATATGATTTATTAACCAGACGTTCTATATGTTGTCCAGATAAATGCCAAATAAGTGGCCAGCATCCATATTGCTTTACTTGCAGTCGATCGATTCAATTTAATCCAGCATTTTATCATGTTGCGCCATCTCAACTATCTTCACATCAGCAGCATTATAACTTAGAACCACATACTGTTTATTTGGCCTATTTTGGGAAAAATATGGTTAAAGTAGGGATAGCTCATACTCAGCGTTTATATAACCGGTGGTTAGAGCAAGGAGCACGTGCTGCCGTAGTTGTACAAGATATGCAAGATGCCTATGCGGCTAGGAGTTTAGAAGCATGGATAAGCGCTAACTATCGTATACCGGAACGAGTTACCAGTGGTCAGAAACAACAATACTTGCACATGCCTTATCATTTTGACGAAGCCAGTATGGCACTGAGGTATTGTTTAAATTTAATTTCTGAAGAAAGCGATGGTCTGTCTGCTAACCATCCTATACAAGATTTACAAGCTTATTATTTTGCTAAAAAACAACCATCAACACTATACGAACCAACGAAGGAGAGGCAACATATGATTGCGGGTTTGGTAATAGGTATGGTGGGAGAGGTGCTTATCTACAAGCAACAAGGATATAATTTTATACAGCCTATGAAGCAATTTCTGGGCCGAGCACAGGTAGTATTTAAAGAAGCTTCTCAACCACTTACCGTTAATATACAAACTAAGCTAGACCTTTTTGGGTAATTGCATTACATGATTCGCAAAACCTAGTAATTTTGCTTCTTCAAAACTATTGGCTATAATCTGTAGGCCGATGGGTAGGTCTTGTTTATCTACTCCATTGGGGATAGAAATAGCTGGTAAACCCGCTATCGAAGCCAATGTAGTATATACATCTGCCCAATACATAGCTAAAGGATCATGATCATTGCGGCCTATTTCAAAGGCTGTAGAAGGTGTGGTGGGAAGCAAAATAAAGTCATATGTTGCTAAAATAGCCTGTAACTTGTTTTTAATTAATCCCCTTATTTTTTGGGCTTTTACATAACAAGATTCATATTGATTAGCACCAAGCACAAATGTTCCTAGTAGGATTCTTCTTTTTACTTCTTCGCCAAAACCTTCGGATCTAGTTTTAGTATATAACTCCTCTAAAGTATGGGCATTTGGTGTCCTATATCCATATCGAACCCCATCTAATCGAGCTAAATTTGCGCTGGCTTCAGCATTGGTAATGACGTAATAAGTAGGCAACGCGTAAGGTAATAAAGGAAAATCAATGGCTTCTACTTGATGCCCTGCTTCTTGTAAAGCTTGCATGGTAGATAGGGTGTGATTTTTTATTTCCTCTTGAAGCCCTTCATATGCCAACGTTTCTTTTAAATAAGCAATCTTAGCTTTTTTACCAAAGTTTAAGTGTTCTGTGTACGTAGGAACTGGCTGATGTGCTACGGTGCTATCAAACGTATCAGGTCCTGCGATGACTTCAAGTACCGCTGCACAATCCCGTATGTCTTTAGCTAAAATTCCTATGGTATCAAAAGAAGAGGCATAAGCAATCATGCCATGACGAGAGATTCTAGCATAGGTAGGCTTGAGACCTACAATGCCACAAAAAGCAGCGGGTTGTCTTACAGAGCCTCCTGTATCTGTTCCTAAAGATACGTGACACATGTTAGCCTGTACGGCTGCTGCGGAACCTCCTGAAGAACCACCTGGAACCCTTGTAGGATCTATGGCATTACGTACCGGCCCAAAGGCAGAATTTTCATTGGAGGATCCCATACCGAATTCATCACAATTTTGATGACCAATAATAATAACATCTTCATCAATAAGCCGCTGCACGGCGGTAGCGCTAAATTGAGAAATAAAATTTTCTAATATTTTGCTGCTTCCTTGTACGGGATGATCTTGATAACAAAGTAAGTCTTTAAGGCCTACTACCATCCCTGCCAATTTCCCAAATTTTTTGGCTTGTAGCTTGGTAGCTACTTGAGCAGCTCTTTCTAAAGCTTCTTCAGGATAAGTTCTAAGAAATGCGTTCAAATCTTTTTGTTTAGAAATATTATCTAGGCATTCTCTGGTTAGATCAATGCAACTAGTAGGATCTTTTTCTAGTAAGTTGATTAAAGTTGAAAAAGATTTAAGCTCAGAAATTTTATGCATCTTGTATATCTAAACTTGTATTCTTTTAAATGTAGAAAATAATAATATGGTAGCCCTTTATGGCTAACCAGTTAAATAAAATAGCAGATTATTAGTAAAGCTATCAATATTGACTCCAAAAGTAGCTAAGTATGCCAAGCTTAACAAGCTTCTGCAACCTTATTTAAATGCCTATTAACCATAGGTATACGGTCTAATAAATAGAGTTCTTGCATAACCGTCGCCTTGAGTCCTCTGGGTTCGTCAGTAATTTGCTCAAAATCCTCATGTGCTGTCAGGAGTTTCCTCCTGACAGTCCATT
>MKUM01000094.1 GCA_001897825.1 Candidatus Amoebophilus sp. 36-38 | reverse complement strand
ACCTATGCAAAGAAATTATGAGTTGAATTACGGGCTGATAGCTTGTATTGTATTATCCAGTTTATTTTTACAAAGTTGTGATAGCTTTTCTACTCAGGTTACAGTTAGCATAGAAGAATCCAGGCATGATAACCCAGAAACGGCCAGGGTTGTGGAAAGAGAGGAGGTACTACCCAAAAGAGAGGCTACAGCTTTAGGATATTTTGAAGATCTACCTATAGAATTATTACCAATGATCTTTTTTGAAGTAGACTATCCCTATATATTAGCCTGCATACAGCTTAACTATTTCTTCTATGAGTTAATGACGGGCTATTCCCAAGTTGGTCTGATAGGTGTAGCCCATAAGCCCACCGCTAAGATGGCAATACCGATCCATGGCATCAATAAGTGTATAAACTTTGGGAAATTATCTTGTTCTCCTGAGACTATTCCTAGTTTTCCTTTTTATTACTTGATGAGAGAAGTAAAGAGCTTACCCCGATACTTTTGGTCCTATATACCGAGCACCCAGATCCATACGCTTGATTTAGGATGGAATTTCATAGGCGATTCAGGCGTACAAGCGCTGACTAAAGTATTACCCAGCACGCGGGTCCATACGCTTATTTTAGAAAGCAATCAAATAGGCGCATCAGGCGTGCAAGTGCTGGCTAAGGTATTAGCCAGCACACAGGTCCATATGCTTTATTTATATGATAATCAAATAGGCGCATCAGGCGTGCAAGCGCTGGCTAAAGCTTTGCCAGACACGCAGGTCCATACGCTTAATTTAGGAGTTAATGACATAGGCGCATCAGGCGTTCAAGAGTTGGCCAAGGTATTACCCAGCACACAGGTCCATACGCTTAATTTAGGAGGTAATGACATAGGCGCGTCGGGCGTACAAGAGCTGGCTAAGGCATTACCCAGCACACAGATCCATACGCTTGATTTAAGTTGGAATAAAATAGGCGCTTCAGGCATGCAAGAGCTGGCCAAGGTATTACCCAGCACACAGGTCCATACGCTTGATTTAAGCCAAAATCAAATAGGCTCATCAGGCGTACAAGAGCTGGCTAAGGTATTACCCAACACACAGATCCATGCGCTTAATTTAAGCCAGAATCAAATAGGCGCTTCAGGCATGCAAGAGCTGGCCAAGGTATTACCCAGCACACAGGTCCATACGCTTCGTTTAATGTGTAATCAAATAGGCGATGCAGGCGTGCAAGAGCTGGCTAAGGCATTACCTAACACACAGGTCCATACGCTTTATTTATATGATAATCAAATAGGCGATGCAGGCGTGCAAGAGCTGGCTAAGGCATTACCTAACACGCAGATCCATACGCTTTATTTAAGCCAGAATGACATAGGCGCATCAGGCGTGCAAGCGCTGGCTAAAGCTTTGCCAGGCACGCAGGTCCATACGCTTAATTTAGGAGTTAATGACATAGGCGCATCAGGCGTTCAAGAGCTGGCCAAGGTATTACCCAGTACACAGATCCATACGCTTAATTTAGGGAGTAATGAAATAAGCGATTCAGGTGTGCAAGAACTGGCTAAAGTATTACCCAGCACACAGATCCATACGCTTGTTTTATATAATAATCAAATAGGTGATCCAGGTGTGCAAGAGCTGGCCAATGCATTATCAAGTACTCAGGTCCATACGCTTGACTTAAGGTTTAATCAAATAGACGCTGAAATGCAACACTTATTGGAAGAGCAACATCCGAATATTACATTCTCTTTTTAAGCCTTAGAACTTTATAGCTTGTACGCGTTCCCTGTTAAACAAAACACAAAGCATCTTAAAAGGGTTGGCGATTATTTTTGAGCAAAAAAACTTGCACCTATTTTAACTATTAGCTAGTATTAAAGACAACATTTTAAAATCATACCACCTATGAAAAGAAATTATCAGTTGAATTACAGGCTGATAGCTTGTATTGTATTATCCAGTTTATTGTTACAAAGTTGTAATCATTTTACAAACCTAGCGGCCTCTACAGAAAAAGACACAACTTCTGTTACCCCATCCACACTCAGCCCAACTTCCTATAATGTCTTACCACCTAGTCAATCCTTAACCCAAGATGGCCTAGCAGCCAGCTTCTATCAACAAGAGGAAGAATTAGAAGTTAGGAAAGAAGAAAAGTTTCCTGCACTATTCCGTAAAACCTCTGCTGGCTTATTGGTATATCCAGCAACAGATATGGAGTCAGCCCTCAACACAGCACTCAATAAAAAAGCAGAAAAAGAATCAATAGAAGAAAAATTAGCGACAAATAGACAAATAAAAGATGTAGATAGCAAGAGCCTGCAGCGAAGAATCAAAAGAAAAGCAACAGTATGAAAGTTAATAAACTAGGTGATCAATGTAAGTTGTAATTATTCCAAGTGTAAGGACTAATCATCCAATTTTACTGAGAGCAAAAATAAGTTGCCTTAGTTTCTAAATTTTACTCTATACACATTTATAGAAATAACCTTTTGTGTTATTTATCTAAAAACACTATATTTGCAATTATTTCGATATTATTAAACCAACCAACCATATATAAACGAACAAATATGAAAACAATAGAGATTATAGGGTATCAAAGAGCAAATCTCGGAAAACAAGCCTCTAAAAATTTACGCAACGAAGCACAAGTGCCTGGTGTCCTTTATGGTGGCAATAAACAAGTTCATTTTTATACACCTATGGCCCTTCTTAAGAATATAGTATATACGCCACAAGCTCATTTTATATCCCTTAACCTAGAAGGAACGATATATAACTGTATTTTACAAGACATACAATTTCATCCGGTTAGTGAGGTTATCCTGCATATAGATTTCTTACAAGTTTTTGAAGATAAAAAAATAAAAATGCATATACCTACTGTATTAGTAGGAGATGCGCCTGGTGTAGTCAAGGGAGGGAATTTAGCACATAAAATGAAAAAGCTGCCTGTAGTAGCATACCCTAAAGATATGCCAGACCAAATTCAGGTAGATATTTCTACGTTAGATGTAGGTCAGATGACTCGTGTAAGTCATCTTAAGACTGAAAATTATACAATTTTGGCTTTGCCTGGTACCCCGGTGGCGATGGTAGAAACAACCAGAGCGCTTCGTGCTGGCTCAACAGAATCAGAAAAATCTGCTAAAAAGTAATATATAAATAATTAAAAGGTAATATCAGGGCTCAGCCCTGACACGCTTCCTAAACGGGTTAAGTATATTTTAGAGTAAAAGGGGATTAGTGAAGGTGAAATTTATAGACGTGCACAATATATTCTTTGAAAGATATTTGGTGATTTAAAAACAAAGTTCTATATTTGCATCAGTGTTGAAAAATATCAGTGGTTTTTAGAGTCCTGAATTTTAATAATACGAAAGTTCTTTAACATATTGATGTAGTAGGTAAGTTCATTCAAGAAAAGAGAAAGGTGTAATTACTTAAAGCTATGTCCCTGTATAGGGACGACGTTATATAATAACATGGAGAGTTTGATCCTGGCTCAGGATGAACGCTAGCGGCAGGCCTCATACATGCAAGTCGAGGGGCAACAGGACACTTCGGTGTTGCTGGCGACCGGCGCACGGGTGCGTAACACGTATGCAATCTGCCTTGTACAGGAGAATAGCTCTCGGAAACGAGAATTAATACTCCATATTATCTCATTAGCACATGCTAGCGAGATGAAAGCTCCGGCGGTACAAGATGAGCATGCGGCCCATTAGCTAGTTGGTGAAGTAACGGCTCACCAAGGCAACGATGGGTAGGGGTTCTGAGAGGAAGATCCCCCACACTGGCACTGAGATACGGGCCAGACTCCTACGGGAGGCAGCAGTAGGGAATATTGGTCAATGGGCGAAAGCCTGAACCAGCCATGCCGCGTGCAGGATGAAGGCCCTCTGGGTTGTAAACTGCTTTTATATGGAAATAAAAAACCCTTGCGAGGGTTATTGAAGGTACCATAAGAATAAGCACCGGCTAACTCCGTGCCAGCAGCCGCGGTAATACGGAGGGTGCAAGCGTTATCCGGATTTACTGGGTTTAAAGGGTGCGTAGGCGGCTTTTTAAGTCAGTGGTGAAATCCTAGTGCTCAACACTAGAACTGCCATTGAAACTGAAAAGCTCGAGTCAAGGAGAGGTAGGCAGAATTTATGGTGTAGCAGTGAAATGCTTAGATACCATAAGGAATACCGACAGCGAAGGCAGCTTACTGGCCTTGCACTGACGCTGAGGCACGAAAGCGTGGGGAGCAAACAGGATTAGAGACCCTGGTAGTCCACGCTGTAAACGATGATCACTCGATGTACATGCTTGTCATGTGTGTCTGAGCGAAAGCATTAAGTGATCCACCTGGGGAGTACGCCCGCAAGAGTGAAACTCAAAGGAATTGACGGGGGTCCGCACAAGCGGTGGAGCATGTGGTTTAATTCGATAGTACGCGAGGAACCTTACCTGGGCTAGAATGCTTCTGCAACCTTGAGAAATCAGGGGTTCCTTCGGGACAGAATGCAAGGTGCTGCATGGCCGTCGTCAGCTCGTGCCGTGAGGTGTTGGGTTAAGTCCCATAACGAGCGCAACCCTTTTACTTAGTTGCCAGCATGTAATGATGGGGACTCTAGGTAGACTGCCTGCGTAAGCAGGAGGAAGGAGGGGATGAGGTCAGGTCATCATGGCTCTTACGCCCAGGGCTACACACGTGCTACAATGGCGTGTACAGAAGGATGCTACTTGGTAACAAGCGGCCAATCCACAAAGCACGTCTCAGTTCGGATTGAGGTCTGCAACTCGACCTCATGAAGCTGGAATCGCTAGTAATCGCGTATCAGCAACGACGCGGTGAATACGTTCTCGGACCTTGTACACACCGCCCGTCAAGCCATGGGAGTTGGTAGGACCTGAAGACAGTGACCGTCAAAGGAGCTGTTTAGGGTTAGATCAGCGACTGGGGCTAAGTCGTAACAAGGTAGCCGTACCGGAAGGTGCGGCTGGAACACCTCCTTTAAGAGTAAAATAACACCTTCTCTCTTACCGCTACATCATATTTTTTTCTATCCGCTTTCAACAGTGCCCACATCCAATAAAAAAGTAATTGTTGTCTTACCTGCTTATAATGCTTCCAAAACTTTAGAACTTACTTATCAAGATTTACCACTTTCCTGGATAGATACCCTTGTTTTGGTAGATGATGGCAGTAAGGACGATACCGTATTGCTTGCCAAAAAACTAGGTATCCAGCATATCATACAACATCCCTGCAATAAAGGTTATGGTGCCAATCAAAAGTCGTGCTATAAAAAAGCACTTGAATTGAATGCCGATATTGTCATCATGCTTCATACAGACTACCAATATACTCCTAAGTTGATTCCTGCTATGATCAGCTTGATCGATCAAGGTCTTTATGATGTAGTTCTTGGATCTAGAATACTGGGTAAGGGCGCTTTGCAAGGTGGAATGCCGTTATATAAATATGTTGCTAATCGGCTCTTAACGTCTTTTCAAAATTTGCTGCTTAATGAAAATCTCTCTGAATATCATACAGGCTACAGGGCCTTTTCTAGAAAAGCGCTAGAGACGATTAAATTTCAAGATAATTCAGATGGATTTTTGTTTGATAATGAAATGTTATCCCAGATTATTTATAAAAAATTAAAGATTGCAGAAATTACCTGCCCTACCAAATATTTTAAAGATGCATCTTCTATTAGTTTTGGTAAAAGTATCCAATATGGGTTGGGAGTAATAAGTGTGTCTTGCAAACATTTACTAGCTAGGCTTAATATTTACCATTCAAAACTTTATCGATAATGCTTCATCAATTAACTCAAGTTATAAAAGCTAATAAGACTTTTTTTATTGCTTACAACTTATTGCTGTTAATAGGGCTTTATCCGTTATTAGCTTGGGATAAGCTAACCATTTTTCTTTTTATCAACAAGCACCACCATCCCTTTTTAGATAAATTTTTTTTCTATATAACGCATCTTGGAAGCGGTATTACCTATGGGTTGCTGATTATGTTTTTGTTTCTATTCAAGGTGCCTTATAGAAAGATACTTATAGGTGTTACTAGTTTTGGGGTGATGTCAGTAATTATACAAGTTCTAAAAAGACTCATTTTTTCTCACCATATAAGACCTATTAAATTTATTGAATTGGCTGAAGAAGCCGTGCACCTACATTTGGTAGATAATGTAGAGGTGCTAACACATTTAAGTTTTCCTTCTGGACATGCAGGCACTATTTTTACAGCAGCTTGCTTGTTGAATTTAATTCCTACCTGTAAATCTAATTGGTATAGTCTATTTTTATTGGTGATGGCTACGCTCGTAAGCTATTCCAGGGTCTATCTGTGTCAACATTTTTATACAGATGTTTATGTAGGAGCCCTTATTGGTGGTTGGGCTACTTTTCTTGTATATGCTTTTTTGATAGATTGGCGTATGCCTAATTGGTTAGCTACGAGACTTCCTATGAAACTTTAAAAAATAACATTAAGGGCGCTTGGTTAACTGTTAATTTTGAATATAAAATACATGCGGCGTTTTGCGGAAGAATATAGTCTGGATAAAATTGGTCAACAAGCTGTTGACCAATTACCTTGGGGACATAATATTATCTTAATGTATGAAGTGCCAGATAAAAAGGAAAGAGAATTTTATATCCACAAAGCAATAGAATACGGATCGAACAAATAGAGGAGGAGTTATCCAAAGACCTTGAAGAAGATGAGTGAAATAATAATTTTTCATATTATTGATATTAGTGGCAACATGAGTACAGGAATAGCTACAAGACTTCCTATAAGGCTTTGAAAAAAAATCTTTTAAAAATACTTAATAAGGTTTGGCATTGTGCTTTGCTAATTATCATGGGGAGCATAGCCTTCTTTCCATTCCTAGGAAGTGTACATCTATTTGATTGGGATGAAATTAATTTTGCAGAGGCAGCTCGTGAGATGTTGGTTACAGGCAACTACAGCGATGTGCAAATCAATTTTGAGCCCTTTTATGAAAAACCCCCTCTCTTTTTCTGGTTGCAAGCGTTAAGCATGAAGATATGGGGTGTGACTGAATTTGCCGCCCGTTTCCCGAATGCTCTCTTTGGTATGATCACATTATTAACGATCTATCTAGTTGGTAAAAATTATAAAAATAGCCGATTTGGACTATTATGGGCACTGATGCATGTTAGTGCTTTGTTAGCTCATTTTTATTTTAAAACAGGACTTATTGACCCCGTATTTAATTATTTTATTTTTTTAGGGTTTTATTGTTTAACTCGATTGATTCATAGCACCTCTGTACATGCTAGATGGTGGGCATTATTAGGCGGTAGCTCATTGGGATTAGCAGTCCTTACTAAAGGGCCAGTAGGTATATTGCTTCCTGCCCTCGCATTGCTGATCTATTGGTTGAGGGTTGGTTGTAAGCCGATTATACATTGGCAAATACTTGTCCTTTTTGGTTTGATGAGTGTGTTGATTCCATGCTGCTGGTTTGGCTATCAGACTTACAAAGATGGTGGAGCATTTATAAGGGCTTTTATACAATATCATCTCGAACTATTTAATCAACCTGTAGAAGGACATGCTCAGCCTTTTTATTATCATTTTGTAGTAATCTTCTTCGGATGCTTTCCGGCTTCTATCTTAGCACTCGGTACTTTTGGTAGGTCTAAATTTGAAGAACCTCTTCAACTGTTTCCCATGATGCAGTTGCTCTTTTGGGTAGTAATGATTGTTTTCAGTCTGGCTACTACTAAAATTGTGAATTATTCCTCCCTGGCTTATTTTTCGGTTAGCTTTTTAGCAGCCCATTATTTGTATCGTATAGACCAGAAGCTAGCCATCCCTTCACGTGCCATACATCTAGGATTAGTTGCTGTTGGTATATTCATTGCTGTTTTTCTTATAGTCCTATCGATTTTAGCCTTAAATAAAGAAAGGTTATACAGTTTTATTTCGGATGAATTTACCTTAGCTAATATAGCCTTACCTGTACCTTGGACTTACCTAGATTGTTTACCGGGTCTAAGTTATTTTTTATTGAGTATTGTTGCTTATTATTTTTTTCAAAGACGAGCTATCATCCAGTTTGTAACCTGGTCTAGTATAGCTACAACAGTTTGTTTAATGTTGGGAGTAAAGTTAATTGTCCCTAAAATTGAAGCCCACATACAAAAGCCAGTGATTGAATTTTACAAGAGTTTAGAAGGAAAGCCTGTTTACGTCATCACCATAGGTTTTAAAAGCTATGCCCCTCTTTTTTATTTTCGACAACCTAAAGAGCATGCAGTTGCTACTAAAGATATTCAATGGCTTCTGACTGGTGAGTTAGATAAACCTGCTTATTACGTTTTAAAGGTTAATGATAAAGCCAAAATAAGCGTTTATCCTGATATCACCCTATCTAGAGTAGAAGGAGGATTTATTTTTTGTCGCAGGGGTAGAGGTTACTAATTTAATGGGTGATGCTACTTTCTATCTTAATACCCCATAGCGAAGTAACCCTCACTGAACAACGCACTCATCCCTGGTTACCACACGCAATGTCTCCTTAGCTATTTTCCTACGGACGGACTCCTCAGCTAACTGCCGAGTTAGTTCAAGTTGCTTAGTAACATGACGTGCATTCTCTAAAGAAATTGCCATTTGTGCTGTTAAAATCAGCACCGTTTGTACCCGTTCTGGCGTGAAAGCATGCGACATCAGATTGTTCTCTACATACAAGATGGCTCTAAGTTCTGTGTGCTTGAGAAGCGGGACACATAAAATAGATTTCGCTTGGGTTCGGCTAATATACGGATCCGTCTTGAACTCACTATGTGTGACGGCATTGTTTACCACGACTGATTGATGTAGTCTTTTAACATACTCAATTACCATCTGTGCACCGTTGGACCAATCATTCAGGAGTATATTTTGGAGGGTGGTGATGGTGCCATCTTTGGTATATTCGGCTTGTACCCTAATTGTATTGTCCGCTTCAACAAATAATAAAGTTCCTTGCTCAGCCCCAGCGTTTTCTATGACGATCTCCATCATTTTATGTAATAGCCTAGGTAGCTCGATTTCACTGGAAATCGCTTGGGAGGCCTTTAAGATACTAGAGAGATCTAACAGTTTTAACGTATTGCTACTCAAAGTTGTTTCAGGGCTGATCACTAACTGACTTAAGTCAGGTGGGGCTAAGGCCGTTAATAGATCCGCATACTGCGTTTTAAACTGCATTAATTTACGTTTGGCTCCCCATTGTTTATAGCTATTAAAAGCAGTATTGAGATAACCTTGGGCACATAGAGATTTACCTCTGGCTAGCCAATATTTAGCGGCCAATTCGACTGCTAACGCTTGTTCTTGGATAAACCCATGTTGACTGGCTAATTCGATAGACTGGTCGTAATATGTTTCAGCTTGGAAGTAATTTCCTTGAATCCGAGCTAATTCAGCTTCAACTAGAAGGTATTTATGGGAAAAATTGTCTGGACAACTGGATTGCCACTTCTGCATCTGTTGCTGATTTCGCATAACCTCATCCAGATATGAGGGTTGGTCCTCATGAGAAGCCGTTGGATAAAGTGCTAAACGGATTAAAGAATCATACCAGTTAAATAGCGCTGTGGCATATTGACCAAGAATGAAAATTAAATGTGACTTTGCCAAGTTCAACTGATCAAAGGCTTGTTTAAAGTAGCCATAGAGATAAAAGGCTTGGGCTTTGAAAATATGATAAAAGCATAATGCTTGAGAACTGTTTGCTCGTCGGCAACCTTCTTCAAATTGAACTTCATTAATAGCATTGGTATCAAAATCCCATTCATTCAATGTATCACCTCTTAAGTTAGCTGACAGCCTTTGTACAGATTGAATGGAATTGATAGCAATTTGATTCTTTGTGTTTTGTGCAAATTGGAGCAATGATAACACAGCTTGCTGTACTTTAGCTAAGGGAGCACCCTGGTAAAATAGCATTGTGACTATATGAATTGCAGAATAGCCGGCAAATTCGAGGTCACCACATGCTAGACTTATTTCATAAGCAGTCCTAAATAAAGTAGGTAACTGTTGAATGGTTTTGGACCAGGGATAAATATAGCCCAACATAACCATTGAGCTTTTACCGCGTTGTGTAGGAGACTGTAGTTTTTCTGCCAGGTGCAGGGCTAATTGGCCAAATTGATAACCTAGGGTATATTCTTCAAACCTAGCACAAAGCAATAGCCCATATGTTGCATAGCTAAGGCAAGATTCGGGGACATGTCCATAAGTTAGCGCCAGATTGATTAACATAAATGTAGCAGCTGAGAATAGTTCTAGTTCAACTTGGTAACATGTAGATTGGATAGTCCCTAGGATTTTAAAGATAGCCTGCTTCTCAAGCTCAACAACTAGTGGCGCATTCAGTAAAGAAGATATAGGTTGAGGTAGCTTTTGTTTCAAATCGGCAACTATTTTTTGTGTAAACTCACTGGGATTATCGAGTGTCAACCCACTATCCAACAATTGTAACGCCTGATGGCCGAGATTAATGGCTTCTTGATAGTGACCCTGGAGTGTCTTTTGGATGATGAGTAAATGATACATATCAACTTGATCCAGGTTAGATTGTAAGCGAGGCTGCATGTCGGCAATAATGGCTTGTGAGGTGTCCATCTGGCCATTTAAATATTCCATTTCGGCTAGTTCCTTATGCAAGGTAAAGGCCAATGGATAATTAGTTTGCCAGAGTGCTTCTATGTCAATCCAGTTTCGGCAGCCATAAAGATGATCTAATCCCGCTGCATAGGCGGTGGCTTGTTTAGCCTTTTGAGCTGCCTTTAAATATAAGCAGGCTATCTGCAAGCGCTCTTGCGCTTCTGTAATGAGTAGGTAGCAGCGGTTGAATTGTGCGACAATGTCAAACAGTAGTGTTTCTTCAGTCGAAAGATGCGCTAGCAACCGTTTTCCAATCGTTAAATGTGTTGAGGCTTTGTCTGTTTCCGCTAACAAAGCATAGACTGCCTCTTGCACCCGGTCATGGGCAAAGTATAGTTCACTATCAGTTTGAATCAGGATACCGCTATTCAGGGCCGGTTGTAAGTCTTGGTTTGTCTCCTCGTATGAACAATCCATTGCCGTTTGTAAGGTGCTTAATGCCAGCCGATGACCTAAGCAGCTGGCGATGCTTAATGCCTTTTGGGTTGCGGCTGGAAGCTGTTTAATTTGGTACGTCATCAGGGTAATCACGTTATCGGTGGCCGGATGTTGACGAATTTTAGCAAAATCCCATTGCCAATGGGCTTGTGGAGAAAAAATTAACAACTGCTCCTCATACAGCGATTGTAAAAATATCTTCACAAAAAAGGGATTTCCCTCTGTTTTCTGGAAGATCAGTTCACCTAATGGCTGAATATCAGTTAAAGATTTGCGTAGACTATCAGCAATCCACCGACACAAACTTTCACGCTGTAAT
Source organism: Candidatus Amoebophilus sp. 36-38 (assembly GCA_001897825.1). Classification (GTDB taxonomy): domain Bacteria; phylum Bacteroidota; class Bacteroidia; order Cytophagales; family Amoebophilaceae; genus Amoebophilus. Next base: position 34,367 of record MKUM01000094.1, on the reverse strand, counting down.
GGTGCAAGCGTGAGTGTTTGGATACACACCCCAGCTTCTTGTAAGGTAGCAACAGCTTGTAGGGCTGGATGCGAGCTAGTGACTTCTGTATCCCGATAAGCGCCTATCCACAGTAGATAATTGATGTTAGGCTGTTGTAGCAAATAGGTCATCAACTCTAGGCTAGCTTGATCGGCCCATTGTAAGTCGTCTAAGAAAACCACCAAGGGATGGGATGCAGTAGCGCAAACCTTAACAAACTCCTGAAAAACCCAGTTAAATACATTTTTGGCCTGGTTAATATCGGTAATAGGCATCTCAGGTTGTTCACCAATCAGTAAAGTTAAAGCAGGCACAACTTTGATCAGCAATGACGCATGCACCCCTAATGCTGTCAGCAGCCGTTTCTTCCATTGATTGATACTGGAATTGTTCTCAGCCAACAACTGTTGAATGAGGTTGTTAAAAGCTTGAGTTACAGCACTATATGCCACATTTTTATTTAACTGGTCAAATTTACCTGTTAAGAAATAACTTTGCTTTAAGGCGATAGGCTTTTGAATTTCATGAATCAGCTTCGTCTTACCCACCCCAGGTTGACCAGCAACCATCAAAGCTTCACTTTTGCCTTCACTGACACGCTCAAAGGCTTTCTCTAAGATTTGTATTTCGTTTTCACGGCCGTATAAGTGTTGGGAGAGCGTAAGTTTTCTGGAAAAATCTTGTTGCCCTAGTTTAAACTCCGGGATGGTGCCGGTTTTATTTAAAGCTGACAGGCAGACAGTTAAATCATGCAACAGTCCTTCACAGCTTTGATACCGGTTATTTGCTTCTTTCTCGAGCAGTTTCATCACCAGTTGGGATAAGGGTTTGGCGATCGTGGTTTTATGCTGGTGAGGTGGTAAGGGCTGTTTAGCTAGGTGTTGATGAATGAGTCCTAGCGGATCTGTAGCTGTAAAGGGTAGGCGATCACAGAGCAACTGGTAAAAGATGACGCCTAATGCATAAAAATCCGTACGGTAGTCAACGCTACGGTTGACTCGACCTGTTTGTTCGGGAGAGATATACGCTAAAGTACCTACCAGCATGGGAATAGCCGGTTTCCTTTGCGCTCGTAAGGTAGTGCTACAGTTAAAGTCAATTATTTTGACAGCTTTAGTTGTTGGCTGAATCAATATATTGCTAAGCTTAAGATCACAGTGTATGATGTTTGCCTCATGAATGGCCTGTAAACCTTGAACAATTTGAACAGCGATTTCTAGAAATTCATGGTTGGAAAAACCTGAAGGCGGGATGAAAGAAGTTAACTCCACGGCATGATCATCTTCCATTATTAGTGCTATCCCATAGGCAGGATCTTGCTTCAGCTCTAGATAACGAATCACATAGGGGGAATGGATCTTTTGAGCCAATTCAAACTCTTGTCGAAAGGATTGCTTCTTTTCTTCAGACAATGCTTTTTGGGAGCTGACTTTAAATACGACTGGGCACTCATCTGCCAGGTGAATTGCCCGATAGATATTAGAAGAAGTTCCGTGATGTAAACAACTAAGCACTTTATAGCCAGGTAGAGCTAATACACCGTTACCCCTGGTACCTACATGTACGTACCCTGATCGCTTATTCCTAGTTCGTTTGTTATGCTTCTTCGGTAAATTAATATAGACTAAATTCTTTTGTTGTGCTTCATCGTTTGAGATACTTACTTGAGTAGTATCGATATCCAGCTCTGCATATGTAGGTACAGGCAGTTCTGTACATACAGGCAAAGTAGGCGTTTTACTAAAGTCTACAGGTAAAGTCTCTTGCAGTTCTGGATGTACTTGTTCAGTTGGGCTATAGCAAGTAACTACCTGTTCTTCCTTTTCAATAAATTTTGTATCCGATAATTCCTGACAGGAAACTTGAGCACGATCTGTTCGGCCTTTTTCTATAGGTATAAGGGGGATCTCGAGGTCAGAGCAGCTTTGTAAAACCAAACTCACCAGGAAAATAATACCGACCATTAATTGCTGGCCACAACTCTGATTCTTCTTCATGGCTAACTAAATTTAAAAGCCAATGATGAAACAATAATAGTTTGTAAATACCTTATGTGCAAGCATATAAGCATATGTACTAACTCAGGTTGCTAGGTAGAAGAGTGGTTTTTCTAGCTAAAAAATGGATGATTCGTGTAGGTTGTTACAGCAAGGATGTAAGATTTAGTAAGAATTTTTGAGATATAACAAAGTTAATAACAAAATCATTAGATATGTAAAATTACAAACAGGATTAGATTTTTAAGTTCTTCCAAACAACTCAATTTAGATAAATGATTGACAGTTAAACTGATACTTTAATTGTAAGTATCTATACGAATCACATAAAAAATTAATCGCATGACCGTAATTTTCTGTAAGAATGCACCCGCTGGTCCAAGTTATAGTAATTATTTTATATAGCTTGTTTTTTCAGCTAGTAGCTTAACTATTTCTGTATGTTCCATCATAGTAGCCAATAAAAGTGGGGTACGACCTTGCTTGTCTTTACCATTTACATCTGCCCCTTTTTCTATTAGCAACCTTACTATTTCTAAGTGCCTATTTTGGACAGCCGAATGCAAAGGAGTATAACCTTGCTTGTCTTTACCATTTACATCTGCCCCTTTTTCTATTAGCAACCTTACTATTTCTAAGTGCATCTTTTGGAGAGCCCAATGTAAAGGGGTATCACCTTGATGGTCTTTTTTACTATTTACATCTGCCCCTTTTTCTATTAGCAACCTTGCTAATTCTAAGTGACCCCATCGAGCAGCCCAATGTAAAGGGGTATCACCTTGATGGTCTTTTTTACTATTTACATCTGCCCCTTTTTCTATTAGCAACCTTGCTGTTTCTAAGTGATCCCATCGAGCAGCCAAATGTAAAGGAGTATCACCTCGAGGGTCTTTTTTACCATTTACATCTGCCCCTTTTTCTATTAGTAACCTTGCTGTTTCTAAGTGCCCCCCTTGAGCAGCCCAATGCAAAGGAGTATCACCTTGATGGCCTTTTTTACCATTTACATCTGCCCCTTTTTCTATTAGAAACCTTGCTGTTTCTGAGTGCCCCCCTTTAGCAGCCGAATGCAAAGGAGTATAACTTCCAGAGCCTTTACCATTTACATCTGCCCCTTTTTCTATTAGCAACCTTGCTAATTCTAGGTGACCACTCAGAACAGCCAGATGCAAAGGAGAGCCACCTTGCTTGTCTTTACCATTTACATCTACCCCTTTTTCTATTAGAAATCTTGCTATTTCTAAGTGATCTTTCTCAGCAGCCAAATGCAAAGGAGTATAACATGAATTGCCCATACCATTTACATCTGCCCCTTTTTCTATTAGCAACGTTGCTGTTTCTAGGAGATCATTCTCAACAGCCAAATGCAAAGGAGTATAACCAAATTCCCGGTCTATAGCATCTATTTTAGCACCTTGATTTAGTAGAAGTTCTACTAAATCTAAATCTCCTTTTTTAGCAGCTATATGTAGTGAAGGATAACCATCTTTATCCATGAAATTTGGATCTGCGCCTTTGTCTAGCAACAGGTGCACTAATTCTGTATGTCCTTTTTTAATAGCTCCATGCAAAGGCAGATCACCATAAGGCTCTTGCTCATACTTCTCTATAAAAAGGCTATAAATATCAGGGGTATAACCCTTAATATTCACATTTGCACCTTGTTCTATTAACCACCTTACTACTTCTAGATGACCATTTTTTGCAGCCCCATATAAAGGCGTATGACCAAAAGGCTCAACGTAATCGGGCTCATTCCACTCATCTAAATATTCAGCAGGTGTATGACCCTTAGATATCCAATCTATATCTGCGCCTTGTTCTATTAACCGCTTCACTACTTCTAAATGACCATTTTTAGCAGCCAGATGTAAAGGGCTATGCGTTCTATACCTATTGTCTTTGCTATTTATACCCATCCCCTTTTCTATTAGTAGCTTTACTACTTCCAGATGGCCATATTTAGCAGCCGTATGCAAAGGCGTATAATCCTTAGAACTCATATTATTAGTTGTAATATTTATATCTGCTCCTTTTTCTATTAGTAGCTTTACTAGTTCTACATGGCCATATTTAGTAGCTAAATGCAGTGGGGTTTCTCCGTCGCTATTACTTGCATTTACATCCGCCCCATGTTCTATCAACAGCTCCATTATTTCTCTTATTACTTCAACGTAACATTTCTTGACAGTTTTAATAGTTAAATATAGGAGTGTGTTGCAATTAACATGTTTTATCAAATCGATCTCAAGCCCTAAATCTGTTAACTGTTTACGTAATAATATATTAGGTTGTTGAATAGCAATATGTAGGAAGGTATTTCCCTTTCTATTTCTGTAGCTAGTATTAACTTTCAACCCTGCATGGATTAATTCTTTGATGATGTTGATATCTCCCTGCTTGATAGCTATATGGATGGGATCGCTAATGGGTGTTTTTTGTTTTTTAGCATCTCCATCTATTTTTATTTTCTCTGTTTCCTCTTTCGTATCTTGTTTCCCCAACTCTTTCTCTCTTTCTTCACTTTTTTTCTCTTTGCCACCATTATTTCCTACACCCAACAAACCTTCTTTACCTATATATACATGTCCTGGCTGATCCATCCTAGGCTTAGGTAAATTAAGATGTAGAGATCGCTTTCGGGGTGGCTCTGGTAAACTGGCTAATGTTTCTAAGGAGACACCTGGTTGGATTATTACAGGTAAGTTTGTATAATTAGGTTTCTTTTGTTTTTCATCAACCCTTATATCGGCTTTAAACTCTCCTGCTACTTTATGTAAAGAAATTAAGTCGCCTCCTAATGTTTTAAACGCTCGTTCTTCTAAAGGATTGTTATCAATTTCTTCGCTTGATCTAAGTGTATTATCTGTTTGTCCTTTTTCTGGAGGAGTAAGCTGATTAAAAGAATTATCACAGCTTTGTAAAAATAAGCTGATTAGTAAAACACAATCTATTAGCCGATGACTTAAGTTAAATTTTTTAGCCATATTTATAGTAATTACAAATGGTGCCCCATAGTAGTTGATGGCCGTGATAATTGCAATTTTTTTTAAGAAAAAAGTAGCCAATCATGAAAAATTCTCATTGGGAATTTTTCGGAAGAAAGCTAGTAGAAAATAGAGAGCATAATACTTTTTATTTCAAGAGAAATGCTCCTCTTATGGGTTCTAAGCGTAACCCTCAATTTTTCCGATGGATCCTTTTTACCTAAATAAGGGTTGCAATCAGAGATCTCAGGGGATAAATCCGAAGATGTTTTCCTTTTTCCACCGCGACTCCTTATACATTCTTTCACACATGGAGCGTCTTCATTATATCCATGATCTTGGGCTACCCGAATCCTTGTGCGATCACAGTTAGTGCATTAGAATAATAGTGTATAGCCATTAATTTTTGAGCAAATCAATGTTGACTTATAGCTCATTATTTTTTTCAATAAGGCATTTTGATTTTTTTTGCCTACTGAAATACTTAATTTTACTCTTTTTAAGAGATGGTTACGAGGATTTATATAAATATTTACTTTTATATGAGTTAAAATGAATTGTTGTACTATTTTGTTTAGTAAAACCTAAAAAAGAAAAACTATGCGTAATTATTTAAGTATACTTGCTGCTATTTTTTTTCAATATGACAGTTGCCACACCAGCATCTAAAAATAAAGCAAAAAAAATCGAAGTAAAAGATATCATGGCCTTACCATTAACCAAGGCTGATGAGAGCTGGTTTAATAAAGAGTTTGTTCGAGGTTTTATGTCTGTTTATAAGGATAAAACTTTCATTATTACAGAAGATGACAAACCTAAGATTTTGGGCCCTACTAATATAAAAGAGAAAGAGAAATGGTTGCATGGGACAGCCAAAGAAGAATTTAATGACTATGTATTGACTGGTAAAGAGAACTATAAGGCTCTTAAGCTTAAGTACAAAGGCAAGCTAGTTGGTGCGATTATGTATCGGTTACTGGATGAGACCAAAAAGACCATCTATTTGGCTCAATTATTTATAGCTCCTAGTTTTCAAGGACAGGGAATAGCTACCCATTTGGTTGATAAGATATTACCCAAACTTCATCCTGATTATAAGCGATATGAAGTATTAACAAGGCACCAGAATGATGTGGGTATGCTTTTCTATAATAACCTAGAATTTACAATAGGTGATACCTCATTAGTAGAAAAATATGGCTACAACCCCCTGTATTATATAGGCTTTTATAATGTGCGGTAAAATTATTTGCTCTAAATTTTAGAAAGAGTTAACAGCCAATTACTTTTAAAACTTAGTAATTAGAAAAGTAAACATATATCTTAAAACTCAAATTGGCTATCTACTGCTATAGTGGATAGCCAGATGTTTTTTTATTTATTTAGTTGGCGTATCGAAGGAGTTTTAAATTATATTTAGAACTTAAGAGAAGGGCGAATATTTATTTCTTGCCAGTTCTTTTATTGAATATGGGAGTAGGATGTTATCTAAAATTTAAAAATGGATACAGCACTTATATCGTTACAGGAATTAGTCAAAAAAGATGAAACTTGGTTTTACAAGGAATTTTTATGTGGTTTTATGACGATGTATCAAGACAAAACTTTTGTTATTACAGAACATAGTAAGCCTAAACTGTTAGGACCTGCGAACATAAAAGAGAAAGAAGCATGGTTACTTGAAACAGCTAAAGAAGAATTTAATGATTATGTCTTGAATAAAAGAGAAAATTACAAAGCTTTCAAAATTACTTATCAAGACGAACCTATAGGTACAATTTTTTATCAGTTAGTATCAGATAAAGAGCAGACTATCTACTTAACTCAAATATTTATAACTCCTGCGTTTCAGAAAAAAGGCATCAGTGCTTATCTGATTAATCAAATGTTGCCAAAGCTTCATCCTACTTATAAACGTTGTGAAGTGTTGACAAGACATCAGAATGATGTGGCATTACTTTTATATAATAAGTTAGGGTTTAGTATAGGAGATATTTCCTTGGTGCAGAAGTATGGTTATAATCCTTTGTACTATATAGGTCTTTACAAAGTAATGACATAAATAAACCCATCTATTACTCACAAATTCCTAATCAATAGGTTTATAAAGCCAAGGAAATATATAATTTATTTGGAGAATGCACCTGAAAAATTATGCTTCAATCTTGGATATGCTTCCACCAAATACTGCTTTGCAGCAGGTACTTAAAGGGCCTATTGATTCTTTCTGTGGCCTGTGGCACACAGGCCACAATAAATATGGTGTGGGTTACAGACCATGGATTAGAATTTACAATTTCATCATATTACAACGAAGCTTCTAATCTATTTATCTGCTTATTTGCTTCTGTATAAAGGGAAGATTTTCTATATAATTTTACAATTTTCTGATAACATGCTAATGCGTTTCGGTAGTCTTTCAGCGCTTCGTAAGCTAGCGCTGCTTTTACCAAATAGCTAGGAGAGAACGATTCGTTAGGCTTATATTCAGCAGCCTTTAAATAATGTTTGATTGCTTCGGGATAAGTTTTTTGTTCTACCAATGCATCGCCTATTAGTGACCATGCTCGTGCTTGTAACAATAAGTCTTTGGATTTAAAATGGCTTAAATGTTGGATGGCTTCTTCATAATTTGCTTGATGCATGTAGCAGACTCCCGCATAAAAACGAGCTAGATTAGCAGCCTTGGTAAATCGATAGGTTTTTATAATTTCTAAAAATCCAGCATGCATACCGTCTCCTTGTAATGCTTGATCATAATCACCTGCTTCAAACTGATATACTGCCTGAAACATTTCACTTTGGGCATTCTTATTTCGTTGCTCTTGTTGAAAACTCCATATTACTAATCCTATTCCTGCTACAATGATGATGCTAATTAGTAGAATAAATCTTTTTTGCTCTTTTTGGATGTATGAAATGATAGACGTCATATAAGTTAGTGGTTTTATACTTTTGTTATTACAAAGCTTGTAATTTAAATCCAATCATGAAAAATAACTAAAAATGCTAATTAGATTACTTTAAAAAAATATTAAGTAGTTAGAAAAGGATAATCTTTTTGTACATACACATCTTGGTAGGCTTCTTCAGGCTTAGGGAAGTCTGATTCTTCAGCAAATGTGACTGCTGCTGCTATTTGCTGAGTTACCTTTTCTTCGATCTCTAATAGTTCGTTTTCATCCGCTATATTTTTAACTAATATAGTAGTTCTTACAGCTTCTATGGAATCTTTTTGTCTATGGCTTTCTACTTCTTCTTTGTTTCGATAAGTAGCAGGGTCAGAGATAGAATGGCCTTTATACCGATACGTTTTAAATTCCAATAAACTAGGCATTCCTTTTCTTGCCTTTTCGGCTGCCTCTTTTACTGCCTCATGTACTTGTTCTACATCCATGGCCTGTACCGGTTTGGAAGGCATGTCATAGGCGCTTCCTAACTTATAAAGATCGGTTATATTCGAGCTGCGTTCTACGGAAGTACCCATTGCATATCCATTATTTTCTATAACAAAGATGATAGGAAGCTTGTATAACATAGCCAGGTTAAGAGATTCATGAAATGCGCCTTGTCGTACAGCACCATCTCCCATAAAGGTCATGCATAAGTTATCTGTCCCTTTATATTTTTCGGCAAATGCAATACCTATTCCCAAAGGAATTTGACCTCCTACAATGCCATGGCCACCAAAGAAATGTTTTTCTTTATCGAACATATGCATGGAGCCCCCTTTCCCCTTAGAAATGCCAGTAGCCTTACCAAATAGTTCTGCCATGATATATTTAGGATCGGTACCTAAGGCAAGTGGATGCGCGTGATCTCTGTATGCTGTAATATATTTATCTCCTTCTTTTAATGCAGACACTGCACCTGCTACGCAGGCTTCTTGGCCATTATATAAATGACAAAATCCTTTAATTTTTTGTTGTCCATAGAGCTGCCCTGACTTTTCTTCAAATTTTCGCATTAATAACATGGATTCATACCAAAAAAGGTAAGTCTCTTTGGGGTAAGGCGTAGCATATTTTTTGTCTAACTTAGTTCCTTTTTTAACTTTGTTGGCCACTGCGGTATTGATCATATAGATTTTCTTAAATGGATGCATACATCCAAGCTCAAAATTAAAGAAAAATAGGTAATATAGCATGTATGTTGCTTCAAAAACTCAGATGTTTCCATTTTAAGAACTATGCTGCTATAGAGCTTAACTTTGCCACGCAATTAAATTGCATAGTAGGCGTTAATGGGGCAGGGAAAACCAATTTGTTAGATGCGATCCATTATCTGTGTCTGACTAAAAGTGCTTTTAACGCTAGTGATACTCAAAATATTCTTCATGGGGGCATGCAAATGGGTATACAAGGGGATTTTTTGAAGATGGGTAGGTTGTATGAGATCAAGTGTATGATTAGTCGAGAACAGGGCAAATTACTACAGAACAATGGTAAAGAATATGAAAAACTGCGTGATCATCTGGGACAGTTTCCTGTTGTCTTCACTACTCCTTATGATGCAGAGCTTATTCAAGGAAAAAGTGAGGTAAGAAGAAAATTCTTTGATTCCATTTTATGTCAAATAGATCCGAACTACCTGAGGATGCTTGTACAATACCAGCACCTGATAAAACATAGAAATACGCTCTTGAAGCTTTATGCTGAGAATAGTAGGGTAGATCGTACGCTCATTGCTACCTATGATGCCCAGCTTTTGCTTTTAAATAAGGAATTATATACGCTAAGAAAGAATTTTATAGAAGGCTTTTATCCACTTTTACAGCAACATTATCAATATTTTGTACAGGCCCCAGAAATAATCGATTTAATTTATGAATCTGATATAGCCAATCCGAACTTTGAGCAGATTTATTCAGATAATTTTTATCAAGATTTAACACTGCAACGTACTGTTTTAGGCATTCATAGAGATGAATTTGCATGCATGCTTAATGGATACCCAATTAAAAAATTTGGTTCTCAGGGGCAACAGAAGTCTTTTATCATTGCGCTTAGATTAGCTCAGTTTACTAGTATAAAACAAGCACTAGGATTTACACCCTTGCTTTTATTGGATGACATTTTTGATAAGCTGGATGAGCAGCGTATTGAGCGACTGGTATATCTGATAACGCAACAATATTTCGGTCAGGTTTGGATAACAGATGCTAGTGGTATCAGGAGTGCCCACATCATAAAAAATATACAGGCTAATAAGGCGTTATTCAGAATTGATGGGGGAAAAGTTGTAGAAAATATAATTTGATAGGGGTATCATCATGCTATGATGTCAGAGCCTGACACCACCACCTAGAACTATCGACTGACGAAATAGTAATAGTTTGTAAATAACTTATGTGCAAGCATATAAGCATATGTACTAACTCAGGTTGCTAGGTAAAAGGGTGGTTTTTCTAGCTAAAAAATGTATGATTCGTATAGGTTATTACAGCAGGGATGTAAGATTTAGTAAGAATTTTTGAGATATAACAAAGTTAATAACAGAATCATTAGATATGTAAAGTTACAAATATGATTAGATTTTGAAGTTCTTCCAAACAACTCAATTTAGATAAATGATTAACAGTTAAACTGACACTTTAATTGTAAGTATCTATACGAATCACATAAAAAATTAATCGCATAACCATAATTTTCTGTAAAAACACACCCGCTAGTGTAAGTATAGTAATTATTTTATATAGCTTGTTTTTCAGCTAGTAGCTTAACTATTTCTGTATGTTTCATCATAGCAGCCCATAAAAGTGGAGTAAGACTTAGATTGTCCGTAACATTTATATCTGCTCCTTTTTCTATTAGAAACCTTGCTACTTCTAAGTGACCCGTTTGAGCAGCCAAATGCAAAAGAGTATAACCTTGGTGGTCTTTACCATTTACATCTGCTCCTTTTTCTATGAGCAACTTTGCTAATTCTAAGTGTCTCCTTCGGGCAGTTAGATGCAAAAGAGTAAGACCTAAATTGTCCGTACCATTTACATCTGCCCCCTTTTCTATCAGAAATCTTACTATTTCTAAATGGTTTTCCTGAATAGCCAGATGCAAAGGAGTAAGACCTTGATTGTCTTTACCATTTATATCTGCCCCTTTTTCTATGAGCAATCTTGCTAATTCTAAGCACCTCTTTCGGGCAGCCAGATGTAAAAGAGTAAGATCTTGATTGTCCGTACCATTTACATCTGCCCCTTTTTCTATGAGCACCCTTGCTAATTCTAAGTGACCTGCGTTAACAGCTAGATACAAAGGAATATAACCTTGATGATTTTTACCATTTACATCTGCCCCTTTTTCTATGAGCAACCTTGCTAATTCTAAGTGACCCCCTTCAGCAGCCAAATGCAAAGGAGTATAAGGTGTAGGGATTTTACCATTTATATCTGCCCCTTTTTCTATGAGCAACCTTGCTATTTCTAGGTGATCTCTCTGAGCAGCCAGATGCAAAGGAGTATAACCTTGATGGTTTTTACCATTTACATCTGTCCCTTTTTCTATGAGCAACCTTGCTATTTCTAGGTGATCTCTCTCAGCAGCCAGATGCAAAGGAGTATAACCTTGATGGTTTTTACCATTTACATCTGTCCCTTTTTCTATGAGCAACCTTGTTGTTTCTAGGAGATTATTCTCAGCAGCCAGATGCAAAGGAGTATAACCTTGATAGTGTATAACATTTATATCTGCCCCTTTTTCTATGAGTAACCTTGCTATTCCTTCTGAATGCCTGCATTGGACAATATGACGCAAAGAGGTATAACCTTGGTGGTCTTTACTATTTACATCTGCTCCTTTTTCTATGAGCACCCTTGCTAATTCTAAGTGACACCTGCTAGCAGCTGAATGCAAAGAAGTAAGACCTCGATTGTCCCTAACGTTTACATCTGCTCCTTTTTCTATGAGCAACCTTGCTAATTCTAAGTGACCTCTCTCAGCAGCCGAATGCAAAGGAGTAGAACCTCGATTGTCCCTAACGTTTACATCTGCTCCTTTTTCTATGAGCAACCTTGCTAATTCTAAGGGGCCCACCTGAGCAGCTAAATGCAAAGGAGTAGTAGCATATCTAGGGTCTTTACCATTTACATCTGCCCCTTTTTCTATGAGCAATCTTGCTAATTCTAAGGAACTGTCTCCAGCAGCCGAATGCAAAGGAGTATAACCATGATGGTCTTTACCATTTACATCTGCCCCTTTTTCTATGAGCAATCTTGCTAATTCTAAGGGACCGTCTCCAGCAGCCGAATGCAAAGGAGTATAACCATAATGGTTTTTAGCATTTACATCTGCCCCTTTTTCTATGAGCAACCTTACTAATTCTAAATGGCCTTTCCGAGCAGCCAGTTGTAAAAGGCTATAACCAGACTCTCGGTCTATAGCATCTATTTTAGCACCTCGATTTAGTAGAAGTTCTACTAATTTTAAATCTTGATTTCTAGCAGCTATATGCAGTGGAAGACAACCATCTTTATCCATGAAATTTGGATCTGCGCCTTTGTCTAGCAACAGATGAACTAATTCTGTATGTTCTTTTTTAATAGCTCCATGCAAAGGCAGATCACCAAAAGGCTCTTCCTTATACTTCTCTATAAAAAAGCTATAAATATCAGGCGTATAACCTTTAATATTCACATTTGCACCTTGTTTTATTAACCACCTTACTACTTCTAGATGACCATTTTTTGCAGCCCCATATAAAGGCGTATGACCAAAAGGCTCATCAAAGCAATCGGGCGCATTCTCATCATCTAAATATTCAGCAGGCGTATAACCATCAGATGCCCAATCTATATCTGCGCCTTGTTCTATTAACCACTTTACTACTTCTAGATGACCACTTTTTGCAGCCTCGTACAAAGGCGAATGACCATATCCATTCCCATCATTTATATTCACTCCTTGTTCTATTAACCACCTCACTACTTCTAAGTGATTATTTTTAGCAGCTAGACATAAAGGTGAATGTATATTGTCTTCGCTATTTATATCTCCCCCCTTTTCTATTAGTAGCTTTACTAGTTCTAGATGGCCATATTTAGTAGCTAAGTGCAGTGGGGCTTCCTGCTTGTAATTACTTGCATTTATATCCGCCCCATGTTCTATTAACAACTCCATTATTTCTCTTATTACTTCAGCGTGACATTTCTTGACAGTTTTAATAGTTAAATATAGGAGTGTGTTGCAATTAACATGTTTTATCAAATCGATCTCAAACCCTAAATCTGTTAACTGATTACGTAATAATATATTAGCTTGTTGGATAGCAATATGTAGGTAGGTATTTCCCCTTTTATTTCTATAGCTAGTATTAACTTTCAACCCTGCATGGATTAATTCTTTGATCATATTAATATCTCTCTGCTTGATAGCTATATGGATGGGATCGCTAATGAGTGATTTTTGTTTTTTAGCTTCTCCATCTATTTTTATTTTCTCTGTTTCCTCTTTTCTATCTTCTTTCTCCAACTCTTTCTCTTTTTCTCCTTCTTCATTTTTTTTCTCTTTGCCACCATTATTTCCTCCACCCAACAAATGTTCTTTACCTATATATACATATCCTGCCTGATCCATATTAGGCTTAGGTAAATTAAGATGTAGAGATCGCTTTTGGGCTGGCTCTGGTAAACTGGCTAATGCTTGTAAGGAGACACCTGGTTGGATTACTACAGGCAAGTTTGTATAATTAGGTTTCTTTTGTTTTTCATCAACCCTTATATCCGCTTTAAACTTTCCTGCTACTTTATATAAAGAAATTAAGTCGCCTCCTAATGTTTTAAACTCTCGTTCTTCTAAAGGATTGTTATCAATGTCTTCGCTTAATCTAGGTGTATTATCTGTTTGTCCTTTTTCTTGAGGAGTAAGGTGATTAAAAGAATTATCACAGCCTTGTAAAAATAAGCTGATTAGCAAAACAGAAGCTATTAACCGATGACTTAAGTTAAATTTTTTAGTCATATTTATAGTAATTACAAATAGTGCCCCCATAGTAGTTGATAGCCATGATATTTGCAATTTTTTAAGAAAAAAGTAGCCAATCATGAAAAATTCTCATTGGGAATTTTTCGAAAGAAAGCTAGTAAAAAGTAGAGAGCATAATGCTTTTTATTTCACAAGCGTCCACGGTTGTGCCAACAAGCAAAATATTATTATAGAAGTACAAGACTTTTGGCTTGTGTATTGTGAAAATCGATCCGCTCGGCCTAGCTAAGCGGCTGTTGTGGCAATTTTTACAATTGCTTGGCATAGCCAAACAGATATATTTGTCACCCAGCGTAGCCGAGCAACTGGTAAATTGCTATAGATGAACCTAATCAATGCTTTCTAATTCTTCTAGAGTAGTATAATTTTTGCCAGCGCTTGACTTCTTCAATTTATCTACAATCGCTCTAGGCTCTAAGCCTAAACTATTAACATCACTTTGTTGTTTGTGTTCTTCTAATCTTTTTTTGTATTCTTCTAATTTTTGTTCAGCTAATTCCAAAGGAGTCTTCCCATTCCCGTCGCGTAAGCTAGGATCTGCCCCATGTCGAAGTAAAGTACCAACAAGACCTAGTGATCCTTGTTTAATTGCAATGTGTAAAGCTGTTTCCCCTCTATAATTTTTACTATCTATAGCCGTTTTATCTTTTCCTAATAATAGCTTTACTACTTTTTCATCGCCACTTAGAGTGGCATTATGTATAGCAGTGTTACCTTGTTGATCTCTACTATTAATATTCGGGTTATTTTTATTCAAAAAAAATTCCATTAAGTCAACCCTATTTCCTGTTTGCGCTATTTTATGTAGTATAAATGTATCAAATTTAGAAGCTGTGCCTTTACTTAATAAATATTCGAATAATTCTAAATTATCTGAATGAATGCTAGTAGCAAAAGCTTTTTCCAATTCCCGTTTAGTAGGTTGTGCCCCATGGTCAAGTAGAAATTGTATTATTTTAATATTCTTGTTCTGTATAGCACAAGTAAAAGGGGTTTCTCCTAATTGAGAACGTTCTTTTTGATTAAGTATCTTTTTTACTTGATTAGGATGGGTTTTTTCTAATTGTTCCACCAAGTATTTTATTACTTCAAAGTCACTATTTGCATGCAGGGCCTCATGCAAAACATTTCGATCCCAGTTATCTTTTGCAGTTAAATTAGCTCCTTTTTGTTCTACTAGCTCTCTGATTTTATTTAGATCGATTTTTTCTTGATTTTCCCTGGCTTCCTTAAAATAATTGTGTAGTTCACTAAGCTTGAAATGTTTTTGTGGACCATCTGATTCTTCTGAATCCTCTGATTCTTTTTCATACTTTGACTTCAATCTCCCTTCCAATCTTTCAAAAATATCTATATCGTCTGAATTATGGCATTCTGAACAACCTATTGCAAGTGCTAGCTGGATTAAAATAATAAATAACTTTAGATGAGACAGTTTATTCATGATATTTATTCAGAATAAGATACTTAAAATTAAGATATTTAAAGAAGTGAAATATAGGCAAATATAATGATTTTTATTATAAAAACTAACACCAGCAAAAAAGGGCTTTTAAGTAGTTGTGCGTTCATTCTACCTAAATGATATAACTGTGAATAGTACCAACCTTTTAATAAATTGGCATTCTATAAGAAATATATAATGCTCCCTTAACTCATTCTATTTTATATCCTAGTTCCAATAATAGAGTTGCTATTTTTTTGTTTTAAGATATTTTTTAGAAAAATCTAAAATAAGCGGTGTAGCAATACATATAGAAGAATAGCTTCCAAAGATAATTCCTATCAATAGGGCAAATGAAAAACCTCTCAATACTTCTCCTCCCCATAAGAAAAGGATAAATACGGCTAGTAGGGTAGTAAATGACGTGATCAAAGTTCTACTTAAGGTATCATTGATGGATTTATTGGCTACCTCAACAAATGTGCCTTTGGGGTTGATTCGTTGCATTTCTCTGATGCGATCAAATATAACGACCGTATCATTGATCGAGTATCCAATTATAGTAAGTATGGCTGCTATAAAGACTTGGTCTATCTCATAACTATAACCAAAAACCCTAGCGATTGCGAAGGCAGCAAATACTGTAAGCGTGTCGTGAAACAATGCTATAACGGCTGCAAGTCCAAACTGCCATCGTCGGAATCTAATTAATATGTAACCAAAAATGACAATCAGTGAAAACAAAATAGATTTTTTTGCAGATGCTTGAATATCACCAGCTATACTGGGTCCTACTTTGGTGGTACTAACAATGCTAAAATTCTCAATTTCTGTAGGCATCAGATTATCACTATATCTAAATCCAGTAGCATCTTGTATACTTTCCAAAAGCATATTTTTAACTTTTTCTTCAGCTTCTGAAGTATCTTTTTCAATCATATAGCTAGTCGTAATTTTTACCACGTTATTAGCACCATATGATTTCACTTCAATGCTCTGGTCCCCTAACTTATCTGCTAATTTGGCCTTCAAGACAATTGTTTCTATAGGCGTATTAAAATTGACAACATAAGCTCTTCCACCCGTGAAATCAACTCCTAAGTTAAGCCCTCCTTGTTTGATGATTAGCAATAATCCTATACCAATAAAAGCACCAGAGATTGTGTAGAATAGACGCCTTTTACCCAAAAAGTCTATTTTAGATCCAATTAATAAATCTTTGTTATAAGAGAAAGAAAAGGTAAGCTTTTCTTCTTTATGACGTTTTGTCCACCAAGTTATAATAATGCGTGTAATAAATACAGCGGTGAAGAAAGAGGTAATGATACCAATCATTAAAGTGGTAGCAAACCCTCGAACAGGACCTTGTCCTAGTCCATACAGGATAGCCCCTGTTAAAAAAGTAGTAACATTTGAATCGATAATCGAACTATGAGCTTTCTGATAACCTTGCTTAATGGCTTCTCGCATATTTTTACCATTTCTAAGCTCTTCTCGAATGCGTTCGAAAATAAGTACATTGGCATCGATAGACATACCCATCGTCAATACGATACCTGCAATACCTGATAGGGTAAGTGCGGCATTAAATTGAGCCAAGATGCCTAGTATGAACAAGATGTTAAATAACAGTGCTAAGTTGGCTACAATGCCTCCTTTGGCATAATAGGCTAGCATAAAGAGTATGACTAGTGCTAAGCCTAACGTCATGGAAGTAATTCCTTGTGCTTGTGCGGTTTTACTTAAAGTAGGGCCTATAATCGCTTCTTCTGTAATTTTAACAGGTGCTGGCAAAGATCCTGCTTTGAGAATATTGGCCAGGTCTCTAGCTTCTTCTATAGTAAAATTACCAGTTATTTGCGAGCTTCCATTTGGTATCTCTGTATTGACCGTAGGGGCTGAATAAACCTTATCATCCAAAGTAATGGCAATACTTTTTCCAATGTTGCTGGCTGTAATATTCTTCCAAGCTTTGGCACCTCGGCCATTCATTTGCATGTTTACAGCCGGCCTACCATGATCATCAAATGTTTGACGTGCATCGGTTATAACATCCCCTTCTAGTAATGGAAGATTATTTTTTCCTACTTGAATGGGATATAGGGTTAATATTTCTGAACCATCTTTAAGTTTGTGAGTTTTAACATCCCACAACCAAAGCAAATCTTTAGGAAACAAAGATTTTATATCGGATCGTGTTAATATTTGCTGGATGGTATTTATATCTTCTACAGCATACGTTAAACCCTGACCAGGTTTCATTAGCTTGAATAATGGAGAAACAATGATTGTTTCTTGAACATCTATACCTTTGCTTTGCTCTAACTGTGTTGCTAAATCTTTATCTGAGCTTTTCTTCGCATCATTTGAGGTGGTATTTGAAGATATATCCGGTTTTTGTTTTGCTTTTTCTTCTGCTACCAAGAGTTGATTAACAACTTCCAGTGTTTTGCTGACTTCGGCTGGCTCATAGACTTTCCAGAATCGTAGTTGGGCTACACCTTGTAATAATTTTCTGACACGTTCCGGATTGTTAACACCAGGTAGCTCGATTTGAATTTTACCAGTTCCTTGTAAACGCTGTATGTTGGGTTGAGAAGTGCCAAATCGGTCTATTCGAGCTCTAATAATCTCAAAAGCTCTATCTATAGCATGATCAATTTCTGTATCTAAATACTTTAAAATATCATGATCACTGGCATCGCGTGGTATGCGATTACGGTTAGCAGCAGTCAGAAACAGATCGCTTAGTTTCCCTTCTGGGCGAATTTGTTTATAGGCCTGATAAAATAATTTTGTAAATGAAAGGGTAGCTTTGGTATGTTGCTTTTGATTAGCTGCCTCAATAGCCGCTAAAAAAGCTTCGTCCTTAGAGTTATTGGCTAGGCTTTTAACTAATTCTACGGGAGATACTTCTAAAGTTACGTGCATGCCACCTTGTAGATCTAACCCTAGATTCAGGGCATTTTCTTTTACTTCTTCATAGGTGTATGTGAGGCCTAAAAATTTAAAAACGGGTTCTTTCCAGACAGAATCTAAATAAGCTTGTTTTTTGATAAAATCTAGATTACCCTGTTCGTTTGTGGCGTATTGTATCGCTTTTTTTTGTACGTTATTATCGATCCAACTAAAAGATAAGTAGTAGCTACAAAGCAAAGAAACGATGATAGTTAAAAATATAATGAGCCCTTTATTCTTCATGATTTATAATAGAGATATAATATTTATATTTATAATTTAGCCAATCAAAAATAATGGGCTAATTTCGGTTAATCAATTAATTAATACAAAATATTACATGTTGTAATCAATTTTTATTTATATCATGCTACTAATGAGGAATTATTATAATTCTTTATTATCATTCTTTTATGAATAATCTGTATGAGTTAGCCCTCTTAATTTCTTTTGCCGGATGTGTATATCCTATTTATATTTTCATATGACTCAGGTATTTTTTAGTTTAACTTTGTAAGGCTAATTATATAATTTTGTCCTGTATATTATGAAAAAGCATTTACCTAATTTCTTAACCTTGCTTAATCTAGCTAGTGGTAGTATTGGAACTATTTTAGCTTTAAAGGGTGACCTTATTTATGGTGCACTATTTATTAGAGTAGGAGCCTGTTTCGATTTTCTAGATGGATTGGTAGCTAGAGCATTGGGGTTAAGTTCTCCATTAGGTAAGCAACTTGATTCGCTAGCTGATTTAATTACTTTTGGGTTTTTACCTACTGTAATTATGTATTCGTTGTTAGAATTAAACACTCCTTCTACCGAATTGCCTTATATAGCGCTTCTAATTACCCTATGTGCTGCATTACGCTTAGCAAAGTTTAATATAGATGCCGGACAGAAGCATGTGTTTTTAGGGCTCTCTACAACGGCCTTGGGTATTCTTATTAGCACCTTGCCTCCAATCATTGCAAATAATCATTATCCAACTATCAGCTATCTACTTACTCAACCTTATACGCTCGTAGCATTGTCTGTATTTGGTTCTGTTTTATTGATAACAAGAATTCCGTTTATGGCTTTTAAGTTTAATGGTTATAAATGGGAAGCCAATCGTATTAAATACATCTTTTTATTGGTAGGTATTTGTTTTGTTATCATTTGGCGTGTTGAAGGTATCGCACTTAGCATGCTGATGTATATCATTCTAGGTAGTTTGTTACAAAAATATGCTGATACAAAACGCGATTAAGGTGGTGCCGGGAGCTACTCTTGACACCATTCCCTCGCCCTTAAAGTCACCCGTTAGGGGACTCTAAGGACTTTGTAAGTTTCTGACGACACCACCATCAATCCACCCTAGAATACAAAAAGATCCTAGTACAGCGTTTCATTAATACTGTCCAGTAAGAGAAAGATATGAATCATGTCACCTCTGCGAAAGCAATGGAAAGTCCTTTTTAGTTTAGATTCTTGGTTATTTAAAGGGCATTCTGCCTGCGGCACACCCTACTTTTTGCCAGCTTTTGGTCGAGGAATAACCCTTGTATCCTTGGCAAATTACAGGATAAAATAATGAGCTAGTGTACTAGTTATTTGTTCTTAGCTGATAGGTGTTATCAGGATTATATAAATAATAGAAGTCTTTAGGACCTAAGGATGGTAAATAGATCGTGCTAGCATTTACATTGTTCGCATCAACTTTCATATCCCAGTACTCTTCCATATGTTTTTGCCAGGTATAGTTAGCACGGTCAGGTATTTCTCGTATTGCCGTATCGTCGATGGTGGTTATTATATGATCGACCCACTTGGTTTTCTTAGCATTATCTGCAAATTCTAGCCAATCTCCTCTACTTGCTTTTTCATATAATTGCTTATCAAATTTATCAAGCGATATACCCATTTTCTTAGCGACTTGTCCACCTAGACGTTTCCATATTTCTTGTAAGCGTTCCAGGTCTTCCTTGAGCTCTCTTAAATTGCCAACACCAAATGTCCATGGTTGATGATGTAAAATAAGGGCATTGGGATAGACATACGATTTTTTAGCTAATGTAGTAATAAGCGCAGCCATAGATGCTGCAAATGATTTAACAACTACGTACACAGGAGCTTGGCTATTTTGCATAGCTTGCAGAATATTGAATCCAGCTAACACAGATCCCCCTGGAGAACTATCAATGACGATAAATATAGGCTTCTTTTTATCTTTGTTATTAAAATATCTGATACGGTCTGTTATATAGTTTGCTTTCCATTCAGTAACCACTCCATTTAATGTTACAGTACGATCGGAAAGAACTAAGGTGCCATCTGGTAGCAGTGGTTCGTCTAAGTAGTTGCATTCGCCATCTGCATAAGCAGCTCGTTCCTTTTTTACTTTCTTTTGATCAATTTCTGTTCGGATCTGATCTATACCTGCTCTCAACAGCATCATGTGATTCTGCAGTTCGGTATAGGTCGTATTAAAACGATCCATGGTCTGAGATAGCTTAGCTTGCGAAAGTGATACTTCAGCCATAATCTTATCTCGTTGCCTATTTAAAATAAATACTTGCTGCTCAAATTCTTTAGTTATTTTTGCTTGTTCTAATTCCCACTTTACGGCTGCAGCTTCTCGCTGCACCCTAATTCTTTCAATTTCTGCCCGTAACTCTGCTAATTCTCGTTCTAAGCGTGTTCTTATTAGGGCATTTTCTAGCTCCAGCTTTCTCTGCTCCTTCAACTTGTCTTTGAATTCTTTATCCTCATCTTCATCGTGTTGGGTTGATGGTTGAGATTCAGGACCTGCTTCGTTTTTTTGAGTGTTGGTTGATGGTGGATTGCCTTTTTGTGCGTAGCTAATGGTGAAGCTAGCGATTAAGACTATTAGGCTGAGTGTAATGTTTTTAAATTGCATGTGTGTGTTGTTTAAATAGCCTACCTGTAAAGATTTAAATCAAAAAGTTGTCCGACTAGGATTCGAACCTAGAGTCTTCTGGACCAAAACCAGACGTGTTGCCGTTACACTATCGGACAGTTGCCCCGAGTAAATATGGCATGTACATTGTACAGCGTCTACAAAGTTAGGCTTTTTTCCGAAATAGAAAATATTTATTTCAAATATAAACATCTAAATCTTGGTTCCCCTAATCACTTTGTTTATTAAGTTAAAAATTGTTACGTTTGATTGTCTAAACTCTAAATTTAGGGTTACTATGAAATCTCATCTCTTAGCTACATGCTGGATTTTAGCAGGATTATTTAGTTTTATTCCTTTAAAATTGTTTAGTGCTGTAAAAGATTTGAATCATTCAGGTCGACGTCGAAATACTTCGACTATTATACCTTCTTTATTACGGCCTGGAGATACAATAGCTGTAGTTGCACCAGCTTGGTGGGATCTCAATCACGATCATATCGTTAGTGAAACAAAGAAAATTTTTAGTAGTTGGGGACTAAAGGTTATATTTGGTAAGAGTGTGGGCCCTAAGTTTGGCCAATTTGCGGGCGAAGATAACTTGAGATTAGCGGACCTACAGTCTATGTTAGATAATTCTACTATCAAGGCTATCATTGCATATCGAGGTGGTTATGGCGTGGCTCGTATTATTGATTCTTTAAATTTTGATAAGTTCTTGCAGCATCCTAAATGGATTGTCGGATTTAGTGATATTACGACCATGCACTTGAAGATGCATCAACTGGGAGTAGTATCTATTCATGGTGAGATGCCTAAGCATTTTCCAGATAGTTCATATGAGAGCTCCATAAATAGCTTAAGATTGGTGTTATTTGAGGGTATTGCGCAGATCTCAGCTAAACCTAGTGTGCATAATAGGCTGGGGGAGGTAATAGCTCCTGTGGTAGGTGGGAATTTAGTTTTGATTTGTTCTAATATAGGTACGGATACTGATTTAGATACAAAAGGTAAAATTTTAGTTATAGAAGAAGTAGGCGAACAACTCTATGCATTGGATCGGATGATGAACCAATTAAAAAGGGCAGGCAAATTGCAAGATTTGGCAGGACTTGTAATAGGAGATATGATAGATATGAGAGATATAACGGGTATGCCTTTTGGTAAAACTGTGCAGGCTATTATCCAAGAACATGTGGCTGAATATGGTTATCCAGTTGCTTTTAATTTTCCTATAGGACATCAATCCCCTAATATAGCTTTTTTACATGGAGCTGTAGGAAAACTATTGGTTACGGAAAAATCAGTGAGCCTCTATTTTAGCAAATAACATGAATTTTAACCTGCTTCAGAGCTTATCTCTTTTCATATTCGATCAATATACCCATCATAGAGCTTGATTTGATAATTTAGCAGTATGGTCTATGCTGCGTTACTAAGCGGCTAGTTTTAACCTACTAAGGTCTTATCTTTTTTACATTGCAGGATATCCTCACCATCCCTAACTCTATCCAATAAATGTGTAAGATTAAGTACAAAAATTGTCTAAATCGCTTTGATTTTAGCCCAAAAATTAGTATTATACACTAAGAAGCATACCACAAATTTCTCTCAAAAAGAGCCCTTTCTATCATGAGTAAATCAAAATCGAATCTCCTAAGTTGTTTCATTCTAACGCTCTTTGTAGCCAACTGTAATTTTAACCGAAGTACTCAAAATTCTCCTAAAATTTCGAATGAAACTCAGGTAGATGATGACAAAAATTCTACCAAAAAAAATGCTTTAATAAGTGCAGTAGATATAGATATGGAGCAGAAAGATGGTCCACAGAAGAAACAAAAATCTAATATTAAAAAAACATCTAAGAATAAGCTTTTAATCAATCCTCAACTATTAAATAAGTTCTTTAAAGAGTTAGAAGATATACAACCTGACTATGTTGTTGGGGGAAAAATTAGTAGAATCAAAAATAAAGCTCTCTGTAAAACTTGGGTAGCAGATTGGGATAAGACGGTTAAAAGTTTAAAAAAAGGTTCACCTCAGATAGAACAAAAATCTTTACAGATTGTGGGCTGTATGATGAAGTTGAGTGATAAAAATCCTAAGAACACCAAGAAAAACTCCGCTAACGAAGTTATTAAACAATTTACGGAAGACATTAAAAAAATTTCAAAAAAGAAAAAAACAAGTTCCCTTAAAAAAGTAATCGTAGCAAGTATTAAAGAGGTAAAAGAACCACTTTTAAAAGCACAAGAAAATTGCAAAAGAGAGAAAGAGAAAATAAGATTAAAAAACATACAAGTTGCTTTAGATGCATTTGAGAGGATGATAAATACTTAATTATTAATTTCTTTTTATAGAACACTGTGAGATGTTCTTTTGATTAAAGGGTGAAAAAATAAAACAACTCATATGCTTATATAACTAGAACTTTTCTGT
Organism: Candidatus Amoebophilus sp. 36-38; assembly: GCA_001897825.1. Classification (GTDB taxonomy): domain Bacteria; phylum Bacteroidota; class Bacteroidia; order Cytophagales; family Amoebophilaceae; genus Amoebophilus. Next base: position 10,644 of record MKUM01000094.1, on the reverse strand, counting down.
CAACAAAATAATTCCTTAAAATGCGTAGTCAATTAATCACAATATTTCTCTCTTTATTCCTTTTACTTAGTTTTATGGTTGGGTGTCGTAATTATAAGGCGCCCCAAGTCCCTGATAGCAATCCGAATTCCCCTGACCATGAAAAAGCTTTGGCTTTGATCGATCCCGTTAATCCAGAAGCCCGTACAGGTGAGGGAAGTGATCCAGCCGGGGATGCTAGTCGTTTTAATTCAAGAGAAGCAAGAGAAGGTCGAGAAGATCAAAAAACAGCAAATTCTGCAAAACAAAAAAAGTCTAGCAGCTCTTCTAATCAACAATCTTCCCCAGAACCAGGGAAATCTAAAGGAAAAATGGATGAGGGCAACAAAAAAGGAGAAAAAAGCCCCTCAAATTTAGGATCTAAGAATAGTCATGCTTCTTCTACGCAAACTGCAGGCCAAAATGATTCAACAGATAGTAAAGATTCTAAACGTAACATGATTGGTAAGTTGTTTGATAAGGCTAAAAACAAGTTAACTAAAAAGAAAAAGAAAAATAGTACAGAGGCTGGAAATGAACAGCAGAACGAAAATAAAGCAGATAAAATTCAGAGAATTAAAAGCGAATCAAATGTTAAAGATAAAAAAACGGAAGAGACCAAAGGATCAGATGCAGCAGATCATAAAATTAAGCGAGTCTATAGCCAAACAGATATTAATACAAGCCAAGTGAAAGAGGACCCTGATAGGGGTGGATCTACAGGAAATGGGTCACCTAGAAAGAAGAAATTTAAGTTGATAAAATTGAAAAATAAGAATAAGAAAGATTCAGCTCAAACTCACGATGATGAACTTGTGAATGAAAATCTTGAAGGTGGAACACTTTCTACATCTACTTCAAAACAGCAGCCTAAACAGAAAGAGGCAATGACAGAGCCCCAGAAGTCAGAAATGCCAATTAATATTATGCGGAAAGGATTTGAAAATTTAAGAGGTTCAAAAAGCAGCCTTTCTTTGAGTCATATTCCTTACCAAAGGAAAAAATTGGGGCCAAGTAAGCTAAGGCCTACCAGAGAAGCTGAAGATGTATTAGGTAGCAAACGCAAAAAAGGAAATAAAAGAAATTTGAAGAATTCTAATCAAGCTTTTGTGCCAGAAGAAGCTGTAGCAGGCTCAGTAAGTAAATCTGCAGATTCAGAGACTTCTACGCTGATTGTAGAAGAGTTACGGGATAGTGAAGAAGATGCAGAGAAATCAGAGCAAAAAGAAGAGATCCCTGTGAGTCCGAAGATAGGAAAAAGAAAAAGTCCTATGCTAAAAGATTTCAAAAACCATAGGGCTATTTCTTCCTTTAGTGAATTGCCTGTGGAGAAAAAAGAAGAGCGGGATTCAAGCAAAGTAAAGAAATCTAGAGAAGCTGAAGATGTGGATGAGCTCAAGAAAGATAAACAGTATTTGAAAAGTATGATAAGTCCTAGGAAGTTAGTTGCAAAACTTCGCAAGGGTAAGGGAGCTATAGAAATAACAGAAACTACTCGACAGGAAGAAATACTAGAAAGTACAATCATCGGAAACAATTTGGAAAAGTCTAAAGCTAATGTAGCCGAAAATGAAGATTCTAAAGATTTAGCAACCTCTGTAGTTACTGTAGAGCAGTTAAGTAGTGATGAAGAAAATGTAGAGAAATCAGAACAAAAAGATGAAATTCTTGCGAGCCCAAAGGTAGAAAAAAGGAAAAGTCGTATACTAGCACTAGGAGAGTTCAGAAATCGCAGGGCTACTTCTTCCTTTAGTGAACTGCCTGTAGGGAGAGAAGAACGAGATTCAAGCAAAGTAAAGAAATCTAGAGAGGCTGAAGATGTGGATGAACTCAAGAAAGATAAACAGTATTTAAAGAATATGATAAGCCCTAGGAAGCTAGTTGCAAAACTTCGCAAAGGGAAGAGGGCTCTAGAAATAACAGAAACTGCTCGACAAGAAGAAATACCAGAAAGTACAACCATCGGAAACGATTTAAAAGAATTTGAAGCTAATATAGCCGAAAAGAAAAGTTTTAAAGACTTTGCAATCTCTGCAATTACTATAGAGCAGTTAAGTGGTGATGAAGAGAATGCAGAGAAATCAGAACAAAAAGGTAAAGTTCCTGCAAGTCCGAGAGTAAGAAAAAGAAAAAGTAAAATATTAGGAAAGTTTAGTAGAGCTACTTTTTCCTTTAGTGAACTGCCTGTAGGGAGAGAAGAGCGAGATTCAAGCAAATTAAAGAAGTCTAAAGAAGCTGAGGATGTAGAGATCCGTAAGAAAAATTTAGTTTTACATGAAGAGAAATTCACAGAAGATTATGAATTCATGAAAAAACACAAGAAGGTCAATAGGAAATCTAAAGATATAGAAGAAAACAAATTGGATAAGAATAAGTCAAAAGGTAAGAGCTCCGAATCAACAAGAAAAGAAAAAAAGGGAATTAAAAAGGATGATTCTAAACCCGAAAAGGAGAAGAGGAAAAAAAAGAAAGAAAAAGCCGATAAGCATGATGCTGACAAAGAAAATAAAGAAAATAAATTGATTGAGGACGATTCACAAGTTGATGGTACTAACGTAGAAGGTGAGCAGGATGACAAAAAAATTATAAAGAAAAGAGAAAAAGCAAAGAATAAAACGAAAGAAAAGAAGAAGGCTAGAAAGGAGGATTCTCAACAAAATGATGCTGGAAAAACAAAAAAAGAGGAAAGGGAATCAGAAATAAAAAAAGAAAAAAAGAAGAAGGATCATACAAAAAAAGCTAAAAAGGATAAGAAAAGGAAAGATAAGGATGTCGAGAACAATGGTTAAGAAAGTATTAGACTTCTTCTGAAACCGTCGCCTTGAGTCCCCTGGATTCGTCAGTAATTTGCTCAAAATCTTCATTTACTAAAGTAAACTTCGGTTTCTCACAAATTCCTTCTTGCCCAGAAAACTCAATTCTTGGTTTCAGAAGAAGTCTATTATGTTGTAAGGTGCTGATTTCTATAGATATTTAAACTTACTGAGTGGGTTGTTTTGCTAACCAGATAGCAGGATTAAGTTTCTGCATACCTTTCCAAATTTGTAACTGTAGCTCACTGACGCCATTTTTGTCCGTATAAATAACGCCTAATGGTTCTTGAATTTGTACCTGCTGTCCTACTTTCACATGTATAGTACTTAACTTCGCATAAACTGTATGATAGTCGCCATGCTGAATAATAACGATTTGATTCATGCCTGGGACAAAAGAAATAGTTTTTACAACCCCTGCGAATATGGAGTATACAGTCGACTTTTCCTGGGTTTGAATATCTATACCTAAATTCTCTATTTGTACATTATGAAAAACAGGATGCATCCGTATACCAAATTTATTACTAATAAAGCCATTCTTAACAGGCCAAGGTAATTTCCCACGATTTTGCGTAAACTGAAGCGCTAATTCTTTAGCTCTGGCAGCGGTTATTGGTTTAAAATTGGGGCGAGTAGCAGTAATGGGTGCCTTGGATGTGGATTTGTTTTCAGTGATGGGTGCAGCTTGTTCTATTATTTCCTTTTTTACAATATCAGAAATCAGTTTATCCAAATGTTTAATAGCTGCATTTTGTTGATTTAACTCCTTAACTAAATTCCCATGTTGTTTTTCTAAATCTAAAATTACTTCATTTTGTTTTCGCTTTAATAAATTGAAGTCTTGTTGTTCTTTTTGCCGCTCTTGCAGTAATAATTTTTTTCTACGAACCTGTTTTTCTAACTCGATGCGTTGAGAACGTAACTGTAGTTCTACCTTTCTTATTTCTGCAAAATGAGTTTTTCTAATTTTTGCATACTGTTTGGTGGCGCGTAATCTTTGTAAGAGAGTTTGAAAAGAATCAGCCGAAAAGATGAATACTAATACATTAATATCTCGCATAGATTTGGCACCTAGAAAGAGTATTCTGGCATATTCCTTTTTAAGTTGTGCTAACTCTGTCTGCAAAGTAGTTAATCTTTGTGTTTGCTGAGTTAGTTGTTGGTTAATAACCTTTAATTCTTGTGTAAGAGATTTAATCAATAAATTATTGGTCTCAATCTTCTTATTTAGCGCTGCTAATTGACCTGTATTCGTCTTCCTTTTGGACTCAGTCTGGGCTAAAATTTGGTTAATGGTTTTGATTTTCTGTAATAAAACTTTTCTGTCTTGTTCAAATTTTAATTTGGGGGTATTGGCATGACTTGTGAATTGGAATAGAAGTGCCAATCCAACTAGTAACCAACTATAATGTGTTTTATTGGTTGACATAATAGGCAGGGATCTTGAATGAAGAACTTAAAGGCTGTTTTGAAAGTGTTACTTTTCTATATCTTAGTTTTAAATTAAATTTTGTAAAATAGGCTTTTGCATCACAAAATAAAAAGTTTTGTGTGCAATCTTTTTTATACTCGTAAAAGATAACTCCCTTATTACCAGTTACTTTATTAGTTATCGTTAAACTCGTTAGATTCTGAGTGTTCTTACCAATTGTCGCTAAAAATTTCCAAAACGCTTGCTCCTGTTCTACGATAATTTTGTTTCCTGACTCTGATTTTTTTGTGTCTATGCCTATATTAGGTAATTCGCCAAGCAACATAGCCTGTATAAGTGCATAGTTAAAGGGCATTTCCCAATTTAATTCTAAGCTACGATAATCAAATACTTGATATACTTTTTCTATATGATTAATTATTTCAATTCCAAGGGGAGTAAGCCTACCACGCGCCAATTCAATACCTGAATGATGGGTAGCGGAAAACCAGATCATGCTATCTCGTTGAATATGTATTTTGATAGGACACTTGTAGTGACTAGTTCCTGCTTGATAGTCTGCTGCTGCATGAATAGCTATATATTTTTCATTGGCTACCCCTTTAATAATATGGTTAGCTGAGGTAGATTGTAATATGGTGGAAGTACGGCAACCTTGTGTCAAACAAGCTATTATCAATATAACTAGGGGGCGTATACAAGCGCATTTTTTCATTAGTTGTTTTAATTAATTTTTGATTGAGTTGTCTATCTTTTACCAGGGTGGATATGGTTTAGAAATATTTTAAAATTAATAAAGTTAAGCAAACTTTTTTAGGAGCTTTCTGTATCGTATATTTACCTCGTAAAAAAAGGAGAGGTGGGTGAGTGGCTGAAACCAGCAGTTTGCTAAACTGCCGTACATTTTTTGTACCGGGGGTTCGAATCCCCCTCTCTCCGCCAGTTATGAAATTGATAAACATACGCCAGCCGATTTTCCCCTTCAAATTAAAATTTCTTACTTCTCGGAATAGAACTCGAACTTTCATTGATCACGAATTTTATTAACTTTTGATAATATTTAGAATAGCAGATAATTGGGTTCTTGATCAAACCAATATGAGGTATCGATTGGGGTGATTGAAATATGAAATACACAGCAGAAAATGGAATTAACTGCAAAACAACTTAAAGATATGAAACGACAATATTATGACAGAACCTAAAACCAAGCAGAATAATAGTAATGTAGTCGAATTTTTAAACACTGTTAAAGATGAACAGCGTAAAATAGATTGCCTAGCATTGCTTGACTTATTTACCGAAGTAACCAATGAACCAGCTAAGATGTGGGGGACAAGTATTGTTGGATTTGGAAGTTATCATTACAAATATGATAGTGGCCGAGAAGGGGATTGTCCGCTAACGGGTTTTTCGCCTCGAAAACAAAATCTGACTATCTATCTAACAGCAGGGTTTAAAGAGAATGACGATATCATGCAAGAATTGGGGTCACCTCAGAATTCGGAATTTATAGCACGTTAAGGAACTATAGGGACACGCAAGGGTCTAAATTTACCTTTTCTAAAGGGTTTATTGGCTGGCCAGAGATAGTCTCCTGTCAGATTAATATGCTCCCAGCCAAGAGGAGATATATGACTTAACAGGTTTTCATCAATAGTCTGCCCCTGATCTTTCAAGAATTGGATAGCTTGTTCTAGATAAACTGTATTCCATAGAATAATTGCTGCTACTACCAAGTTAAGGCCAGAAGCTCGGTAGCGTTGGTTTTCAAAACTACGCTCACGTATTTGGCCAAGTCTATTAAAAAAACACAGCTCTTGCTAAGGCATTTTTAGCTTCTCCTTTATTAAGGCCGGCATTAACGCGATGACGCAACTCCACATTCTGTAGCCAGTCTAAGGTAAAGAGACTACGTTCAATACGGCCCAGCTCTCTTAGGGCTATGGCAAGTCCGTTTTGACGCGGATAACTTGCTAACTTACTTACTATTAAGGAAGCGGTTACAGTCCCTTGTTTGATAGATGTAACCAATCGTAAGACCTCATCCCAATGATGCTGGATATGCTTAACATTAATAGTACCACCGCTCATAGAGCCAATAGTTGGGTATTCTTTTTTATTATCCCAGACAAACAGCCTTTTATCCATTAAATCTCGTATGCGTGGTGCAAAGCGAAATCCAAGCAAATGCATCAGGGCAAAAACATGATCTGTAAAACCTGCTGTGTCAGTGTAATGCTCTTCAATCTTAATGTCAGATTCGTGGTATAATAGCCCATCTAATACATAGGTTGCATCACGAGGACCGACATGGATAACCTTGGTATGAAAAGGGGCATATTGGTCTGAGATATGGGTATAAAACTGCATACCAGGATCAGTTCCGTATTTCGGGTTAATATTTCCTTTCTTTGCTGCATAGCTACCTACCTTAAAATGCTGACCATCCGAAGAAGATGTTTTTCCTTCACCCCAATAGGCTGCAAATGGATGGTAAAATTGTGCATTGGTAAGTTCAGCTAATGCTTTGACATACGTTTCGTCTCTAATATACCAGGCTTGTAGCCAGGCAAGTTTAGCATAGCTGGTTCCTGGAGAAGATTCTGACATTTTGGATAGACCAAGGTTGATCGCGTCAGCCAATATAGCTGTTAGGAGTAGATGTTTATCACTTGCTGTTTCATCATTTTTAAGATGAATAAAATGTCTGGTAAAGTTAGTCCACTCATCTACTTCCATTAATAGTTCAGTAATCTTGACACTGGGCAATAAACCATATGCTTGGCCTATTAATGCTTCTGCCTCTGGAGGAACTGTGGGGGTAAGAGGTTTTATCTTTAAACCAGTTGTAGTCATTACAGTCTCAGGCAAACCATTTATTTGGGCTAAATGCTCTACTATATCTAATTGTTGGTGAAGCAAATTTGATTTATCCCGGAAATATTGCTCACAGTCCATAGAGATTGCTAGAGGTAGTGCGCCAGTTTCTTTCAGGGAAGTAAATTGATCAATGGGCAAAAGGTATTCTTCAAAATCCTTAAATTGGTTTGATCCCTGTACCTAAATATCTCCAGAACGCAAAGCATTTTTAACTTCAGACAAGGTACATAACTCGTAAAAGCAACGATCTATTCCTTCCTGTGCGAAGATTAATTTCTCCCATCTTTTTCGTATAAATCCTGTTGGAGCGTCGTTAGGCACCTTTCGCATATGTTTCGCATACATCGTTTGGATGATTTCTACTGCCTTGGTGATCTCTCTGGCTGCAGGTGCCGCTTTGATTGGAAGGATATCCAATAAGACAGGGGCATAACGTCGGATTTGCCTATACCTTATACTGACATTACTAAAACTTCCACTTAATATGCGGATATTCTTCCTTCAATAATTGCTGCGTAGCAACTCCTATTTGATTATTGTTTAAATAAAGGGTCTGCACCTGTGTTCCTGGTAAGGCTTTAGCGAGTTCAATAGCTTCTGCAGCTCCTAAGTAATTGGGGTCGAGAGAGAATTGGGAATATAGAGCCTGGTAGTGAGAAATGTAAATATAGGATATTTCCTTGCTGATTTCTCAAGGGTTGCATAGATTTAGTAAAATACAAGGGTATATTTCAGTACTCATTAACTACTTTAAATAACACTATATGTTTCAACGCACATTTATATTTCTTTTTGTGATCATTTTACTGCCAGGTTGCCATACTAAACCTGTAGCGGCAGACAATGATGATAGCGCGCTTTCTGTTATCAATTTACCTGATGAAATCATGCTCCAAATTTTTAGTGAGCTTCCGGTTAAAAATATTGCACAAGTAAGCGAGGTATGTCACCATTGGAAAGCATTAAGTGAAGAGCCTGCTTTATGGAAAGCAGTACGCTTATGTATTCAAGGAGACTATCTAGCTAATGAAGCAGATAAAGAGCAAGCTAAAAGACATATATTGCGAGTGCATATAAATACCCTCACCGATTGTTCTACGATCAGTCATTTAATACATAAGTATGAACTTAATGAACAGCATCCATTTAGCATATATCAGAAATTACTCATTGAAGTTTATCATCCAAAATCAGAAATGATAGATGTGTATGTGGCACAAGGTAACCAGACAGCTATTAAACATAAATTAGAAGGACTTACTGATGGCAAATACGGCTATAAAAAAAACTTAGCTGCTGCTGCTGCATTAAATGATTCTTTAGCTGAACAAGGTAATGAAGAAGCTATTGAGCAAAAAATAAGTGGACTCCTTAGTGGTGACTATGGCTATAAAAGGGATCGAAAAGCTGCTATTGCTCTCCGAGATTATTGGGTTGAACAAGGCAATGAGATAGCTATTGAGCGGAAATTGATATCACTTATTCATGGTGCTTGTGGCTATAAAAGGGACTTAAAAGCTTCTATTGCATTGAATGATTGTTTAATCAAAAAAGGTAATAAAATAGCTATACATCGAAAAGTAGAGGGAATTGGATGTGGGAACTATGGTGATGAAAGAGATATAAAAGTTGCTACTACCTTAAATGAGTCCTTAATGGAACAAGGTGAGGTAGATGCTATACATCGAAAAATAAAAGGACTTACTGATGGCAAATATGGCTACGAAAAAGACTTAAAGGCTGCTATTGCATTGAATGATTCTTTGGCTGAAAAAGGCAATGAAAAAGCTATTGAACGAAAATTAGACGGTCTCTCTGAGGGTGAGTACGGCTATGAGTATAACCCTCAAGCTGCTGTTGATTTTAATGACTTTTTGATTGAAAAAGGTAGTAGGAAAGCTATTTGGCGGAAAATAGCAGGATTTGAGTCCGGTTGTTACGGATATAAAGAAGACCTAGCAGCTGCTATGGCGCTTAAGGAGATTTTAATTGGGCAAGGCAGCCAAAAAGCTGTTGAGCAAAAAATAAGGGGACTTGCTACGGGTAATTATGGCTATGAAAAGAACCCTCAAGCTGCTGTTGCATTGAATGATTCTTTGGTTGAAGAAGGTAACCAGAGAGCTATTAAACGCAAAATAGAGGGCTTCCTTGGCCAAGGCCCTCTCAGTGTAAGAGATCTTGCTTATACACAAAATCCTAAACAGTTAAAAAACTGGATTGAGGAGCAAGTATATAAAGGAAACCGCTGGGCCTATTATTTAAAAGCACAAGGCCTTAAATATGGTATTTTAGGATTTGAAAAGAATAGAGAAGCTTCCATAGAATATATTTTAGCCAACGGTATTCCTTATTAAGGAAAATGATAAATATAGGTCTTATAAGATAAGACAATTGGGTATATGGAGCACTTTAAGGAAGTGTATGTTGTTATTTGAGGCATGTCAATATGAGGTATACCCTATCCTGATGTCAAGTTCTTTCTATAAATTTGTCAAATTAGAGTTGTATTTTTAATTTGTTGACATATTTTCTACAGGGTCACAGATTATTTCTTGACACTTTAAATACATTTTATGATTGGACAACGCATTGGATACATACGTGTAAGTACATTCGACCAGAATTCAGATAGACAATTAGAAAATGCTCAAGTTGTTAGAACCTTTATTGACAAGGCTTCTGGTAAAGATATCAAACGCCCACAGTTCGAAGCATTAATGAGTTTTATTCGAACTGGAGATACACTGGTTGTTCATAGCATGGACCGCTTAGCGTGCAACCTAGATGATCTCCGATCTATTGTACAGAATTTGACTCAACGAAGTGTACGTATTGAATTCATAAAAGAAAATCTTACTTTTTCCGGGGAAGATTCTCCCATGGCTATTTTGATGCTCTCTGTTATGGGAGCATTTGCTGAATTTGAACGATCCTTAATTCGAGAACGCCAACGGGAGGGTATTGCCCTTGCTAAACAAAGGGGAGTTTACCGAGGTCGTAAGCGCTCTTTATCCGAGGATCAAATTTTAACATTACGCCAGCAAATCAAAAACGGCGATAAAAAAGCAAAACTTGCAAGAACCTTTGGTATCAGTCGCCAAACACTGTATCAGTATCTTGGCGAGTAACTATGCCTAGGCGATCGATTCTATCTAATGCTGAAAAGCAAAGTTTGTTAGCTCTACCTATTGGGGGTGTAACCGAGAACCTCAGAAATTTCCGAAGTTGGACCAGCGGGGGCATTCGTACAGAAAAGGCGCTAATAAGCGTCAGGTATGGATTAAAAAGACGAATACAAGTGAACCACCGTTCAAGTGTCGAAAGGGGAAGATGATGTCAAAACCAAAGTTTGACCAGTATTTTGGGATAAATCTGGCGGGAACCTGTTTACTGGCTAGATGGCATCCGGCATAGAGCTTACTATTACCCACAAATAATCTTGGGTGCTAACAATTGAAGCGAAGCTAAACTAACTTAGGTAAAACAAGCTTAAAA
>MKUM01000093.1 GCA_001897825.1 Candidatus Amoebophilus sp. 36-38 | reverse complement strand
CCAGGGAAGTGAGGGCAGAGAGATTACCACTAGCAAGAACCTGTGCTCCGGCAGCTCCTATGCTGTTGTTATACAAAACCAGGGAAGTGAGGGCAGAGAGATTACCACTAGCAAGGGCGTGCGCTCCGGCAGCTCCAATACTGTTGAATCCCAAAACCAGGGAAGTGAGGGCAGAGAGATTACCACTAGCAAGGGCCTGCGCTCCGGCATCTCCAATGCTGTTGTATCCCAAAACTAGGGAAGTGAGGGCAGCCAGATTGCCACTCGCAAGGGCCTGCGCTCCGGCAGCTCCTATGCTGTTGTATCCCAAAACCAGGGAAGTGAGGGCAGCCAGATTGCCACTCGCAAGGGCCTGCGCTCCGGCATCTCTAATCCTGTTGGATTCCAAATTCAAATGCTTAATTCTCGTAGATTGAGAGAGAATAAGCATCTCTTGATCTTTCAATTGACATTCTCTAAGAATCAGCGAGGTGAAAGGAACTTGTAGCAGTACCTGACAATCTTTTTTGTCTAAATCCTTTCTTGATAAGTCTAGTGTTTTCTCGTCTTCTGCCATAAAAGCAGCAGCTCTCCAAGCATGGCAAACCAAAGAAGCTCTATGAAAGTTTTTCTGATCCAAAAAAGACAAAATATACGCTTGAAGCTCTATGGGAAGACTAGAAAACCCTGTCTGTGTTTGCCGCACTAATTCTGTATTCTCTTGCTGATCCAGAGTCATCGTTTCACGCTGAATCTCTCCTTGTGCTGGCTGATAATCAACAGAATTAGTGGTAGGAGCCAACCGGTCGCAGTTGGTGAATAGAAGTATACTTAATAACAGTTCGACGATTATTCTCTTATGTGTATTGATATAACTTCCTCTATATTTAGACATATTAGTATTATTTTATTATTGTTTCTTTATTATAAACATATCAACCGTTAAACTACTATTATTTCTTTATAGGACAATCTAAGAATTTTTTCATTCGCTCAGTAAAAATTTAAAAACCTGCAAGTGAGTTAACTCTGGTTTATCCGCGGAGATCTGTGTTTGCAACCACCATATTTATTTACAAAAGAGGATTAACAAAAGAGCTATTGCTAAATTAATTGAATATTCTCCTTCCACTTTATATCTATGGCTTAAAAGAAGAAAGTTTACAGCACTTTGATTCCAAACCGTACCTTTTCGCAGACATGTTGCTGATACCCCTAATACACTTTCTTTGTCACTGCTCATCAAAAGACGTTCATACAGATGACTATAAATTTGTCGTTCTAGTTGACGTACCGTCCAATTATTCTTGATCGTTTCTGCGATATAAAACTCTATTTTATCCTGATTATCAATTCTTAATAACACCTTGTACTGGCTCCAACTCAATTGTGAATACAGTGTATTCACAATTGGAAATGTGCAGTAAAGTTGTCTAGATAGATACATTTGCCTGGAAGAAAAACCACTTCCAAATTCTGGTTGTAGCTGCTCTGAAAGGTATTTGATAAGATAAGTTCCATAATCTGCCCGCTCTTTTCCTTCTTGTTCCGCTTCAAAAATCCGCTTCCCAATATGCCAATACATCAAAGTACGCTGATGGTCAACGGCACGAATGGCATTGTCTTTTGATTGGGTAATGATAGACTTAATATCTGATATAACGGATTGGTTTATAAGCATTGTTTGAGATTGGTAATTTTATTCAAATGATAAATGTACAAAAACCTAATGTAGTAGGCATAATTTTTAGGTAAAGGGGTTCTAAGCGTAAACCTCTATTTTTTCCGAATGAAGTTGTAAGCGCAAACCGCATAAATTTCTGTACGAATGCCCCCACTGGTCCTAATCCAGAGTTACATTAAGCAGCCAACAGGCTATTGAGGACTTTTTTAAAGCACATTTACCACCACTGGTATGTTGCTGATACTCCTATTAACTTAGTTAATTAAATCTTTATAATTCTTAAGATAACTGGCAAGTTCATAAACGTGTATTTTATCTGATAAAGGGTAATCCTTATTACCTGGATAAATAATAAACAACCTATCTAATTTTAAATCTTCGATAGCTGTTTTCATAGAGGGGGTTATTCTAGGAGCATCAGCATATTTAAATTCTATACCTATTAAATTATTTCTAGTTCTGTAAAACAGATCTATTTCAGCTCCGTTACTTGTGCGCCAAAAAAAGAATCTAGTGCTATCAAGGTCTGAATTTTTAATTATCTCTTCCATGGCAAATCCTTCCCAGAGAGAGCCTAGCTTTGAATGGCGTTCTATATCTTTATAAGACTGTAAGTTTAATAATGTGTGTAAGATTCCGCTATCCTTAAAATATATCTTTGGAGCTTTAACTTGCCTTTTATTAATATTGGCAACCCAAGGTTGCAAAGTTCGAATCATAAATGTCCCTTCTAAGATATCTATATATTTCTTAACTGTGTGGTCGGTTATACCTAGTGACCTTCCTATCTCGCTAGCATTTAATAATTGCCCATGATAACCTGTTAGCATCATCCAGAATCTATATAGTTGTCCAGCAGGTATTCTAAAACCTAAACTAGGTATATCACGCTCTAAAAATGTTTTTATATAATTGCTTCTCCAAATAAAACTCTCTTCTTCGCTCTGAGACAGATAAGATCTAGGAAAGCCTCCTCTTATCCATAATTTATGACTATCATGGACTTCCGTTATAGAAAAAGGTGGTAATTCTATATAACCAATTCTCCCAGCAAGTGTTTCCGAAGATTGCTGAAGTAACTGATCAGAAGCACTTCCTAAAATCAAATAAAGCTGCTTTCCTTTAGTTTTATCTACTAGAACCCTTAAAAGTGGAAATAGCTCTGGTCTTCTTTGAATCTCATCTATAACAATAAGACCTTCTAACTTCTCTAGGGAAAGCTTAGGTTCCTCTAACCTTGCTAAATCTTGTGGATCTTCTAAATCGTACCAGTGGATAGCGGGAAATTTACTAGCAGCTATAAACTGTTCAGCTAAGGTGGTCTTACCAGATTGCCTAGGACCTACTAAAGCACAGACAGGTTGCACTCGGAGCTGCTTCTCTATTTCTAATATATATTTTTCTCTTATCAAAACACCATGTATTTTCGTACTACGTATACGAATTTACATATAAATATGATGGAAACAATAAGCTCATAGATTATTTCTTGACACTTTAAACAAATTTTATATTGGGTAACGCAAAGGAAATTTTAGGCTACCACAAACTATTTTAGACCCTTAACGTGCTTTATAGGGTTATGGCGCATATTTGGACCAAACTGGCAATGGACTCTCTAAACTGCTTTGAATGAACTAAAGACTAATCAGCTAAGAACTAACAACTAAACCGTAGGATATTTTCCGTTTCCCAGCGTCATCCCAATAAGGCAATAGCCATGCAGTATACCTAACAGCCATTAAAGCCGCCGACAATGGAAATATTGATCCTTTGCTGAAATTCGCAAGACCATAAAAAGGGATTTTAAGTAATAGACCTTCTGCGAAAACTGACCCACCGCTACCCTGCTTCTACCCCCCTTATGAATCCATTTTACTAATTTTTGTAAAAAAATTAAATTTTATTTGCGTAAGCAGTTACTTACATACAATTAATAAAGAATATGAGAAGAGATATATTTCAAGCCATAGCAGATCCAACCAGGCGAGACATTATCTGTCTCATTATCGACAAAAAGCTCAATTTAAATTCCATAGCTGCGAATTTTAAAATGAGTAGACCTACTATTTCTCAGCATATAAAGATTCTCACAGAATGTGGTATTGTCATTATTAATCAACAAGGTAGGGAACGGTACTGTCAGATTCAACCAAACAAACTGAAGGAAATAGCAGACTGGTTAGAACCTTTTAGAAAAATGTGGGAGACAAGGTTCGACAAATTAGATAGTATATTAATTGAATTACAAAATAACAAAAACGACAAAAAGCCATGACAAATAAAAAGCAAATACAAATTATAGCCGAACCAGGCAAACAGGAACTATTTATAGTAGGGGTATCAGCAACATTCTTGCGATTAGATACGGTCTTGATTTTTTTCCTTATTCTGTTGAAATTTAGCTACTTTTATCTGATAAGATACCATTGTTTGAGGGTCGAATTAAAAAAACAAGTGTATGAAAAAAGTTCATTTTGCCAGTCAAATAGAGAGTTTGTAATTCTTCGGTTTCGAAAGCGTACCTTTTCGCAGATATGTTGCTGATACCCCTGATTGGTACAAATCTATTGTGGTAAGCTCTCCTTATCAGGGTATCTATGTAGAAGGTGGTGCAGGGGCTGGTAAATCACAGTCTGTTGTAGAACCTTTTATCTACCAAGTGGTTGAACAAGACTTTGCAGGATTTTTATATGACTTTAAAGGTAATCCTCCTACGCTTTCTAGTACCCTCTATGGAGCAATTTTAAAATATAAGCCTGGGATACACTTTGCTCACATCAATCTTGCTAACCCAACCATCTCACATCGTTGTAATCCTTTAGACCCGGACTATCTGCCTTCTAAACTTCATGCTCAAGAATATGCTAGTGTTATCCTCAAAAATCTCAACCGAGAATGGGCTACCAAACTGGATTTTTGGGCAGAGAATGCCATTGCCTATTTATCAGCGATCATCTGGTATTTGAGGGTACATTACCCTTTGTTCTGTTCTTTGCCTCATGCTATGCTGCTAGCCCTCGAACCCCCCGAAAAGAGCTTAAGCCTGCTTGAGCAAGATGAAGAAGTGAAGCGCATGATAGGTCCTATCAGCGTGGTGCAGCAACAACAAGCTAACAAACAGTTGGCTAGTGTCTTTTCTTCGTTGCAGCTCCCGCTCAATAAGCTTTACACCAAAGAGCTTTTTTGGTTGCTCTCGAGCCACCCAGGGGATGATGGACATGTACATTTAGATGTCAGTGATCCTATGCGTCCTACGTTCTTGTCTGTAGGAAATGATCCCCATTTAGGTGCTAGTTTTACTCCTATCATTGCTTTGCTCGCTACGGTTTGCATGCAACACATGAATCAGCAGGGTAAACATAAATCCGTGTTTATCTTGGATGAAGCGCCTACGTTATTCATTCCAGGGCTCGAGCATCTTCCTGCGACTGCTAGGTCAAACAATGTTTCTACCATGTTATGTGTACAGGACTTTGCGCAGCTATCAAACTTATATGGCTCAAGGCTAGCAGAAGTTATGAGAAATACCTTAGGCAATCAGTTCTTTGGGATGAGTGGCAACCTTTCTACGGGTGAATACGTAGCTAAAATGGCAGGAGATTATATGGGGGTCAGGTGGTCTTATACAGATTCATCGGAAAGCAAATCAGATACAGCCTCCTTAGGCAAAGAGCCTTATCTCACCGCGCATCAAGTGGCTACGCAGCCTCCTGGCCATTTTATCGTTAAGGTAGCTGGGAAGAAGCCTCAATTCTTTTCTACGCAACTAAGATCCTCTGATTTAGCTGCAAAATCTATCCCACTACGTATAGAACGCTCTAAACTTAATGGGTTGATCGAGGAAAATTGGAAGCGGATTCACCAAGAGGTAGAGAAAATTCTTGAGTGAGGGTAATGGAAAAAGGAAATGGCCTTCCCATATAAAAAGATATCAGAGTTTAATAAAAAATAATTAATTATTTTTTATTATTATTGATTATTATTCAAGATAATCAATAATTTATTATATTTGGCTTCTAACTAAGAATTATGCATGTAATAGCTATTGCTAATAATAAAGGAGGAGTAGGAAAGACCACTTCTACTCAAAATATAGGGGCTGCCATAGCTACTTTTGCCAACAAGAAAACTTTGCTTATTGACTTAGATCCTCAAGCAAGTCTAAGTAAGAGCTTTGGTATTTATTTAGAGCCTCATAAGATGCATGCTGGAACTTTTTTACTAGGAAAATGTGATTTAAAAGATGCGATCATTACATACAATAATAGCAACTTGGATATCCTACCTACTTCCATGGAGTTAGTACAAAATAAAGAAGAGATAAAAAAAACTAATAATTTCCCTTTTAACTTACTTCATGCTTTAGAAAAATATAAAACTAGTTATGATTTTGTGATAGTAGATTGTCCTCCTGGCGTAGGAACCTTAACTACTATAGCGCTTACGGCCTGCTCTCGATATTATGTACCCTTGCAAGCAGAATATTTTAGTTATGAAGGGCTTAGAGATTTTATAAGTTATACTGGTAAAATAAGTTCTATCAATCCAAATATTAAGCTAGGTGGAGTCTTTGCTACAAGGTTTAATCCACATAGCAGAAAGAATTTTAGCAGGAACCTCATTCAAGCTGTAAAAGAACAGCTAGGAAATCGATTTTTGCAAACCTACATTCGAGATAATATAGCGCTTTCTGAAGCACAAGCAAAGAAGCTTACTATTTTTGATTATGATAAAAAATCAAATGGAGCACAAGATTATTATAACCTAACTAAAGAAATTCTTTATGGAGAAAAATTTTGACTTTATACCTTTACCAGAGCTGAAAGAGCAAGAGTTGGCTCAACCTATAAAAGTAATTAGTCCTGTAAAAACTATAAGGCTGCATGTTGATGTTCCTTTTGAAATAGCAGAGAAAGTAAGAGATCATGTATATGCAAGAACCAAGGATACACAAAACAATCTTATATTACATGCAATTCAAGAATTCTTAGAAAGAAACCCTGTAGAAAGTAGACCGGAAACTGAAAAGAGCAAAAATAGGGCTGGAAGAAAAAGAAAATTAAAATTATAGGCTTAATTATGAAAAATCAGCTTCTAAATGGTATTATTAAAAATATTTGATTATTTTTAATAATAATTAATTATATTCGATTCAAAATTAATAGAGTATAACCACAAAATCATGCATATACAAGTTAAAAATGCACATGCTATTACTATCAAGGAGGCAGAAGACATATATACTATTATGCAACAGATCATCAAGCGCGAGCATAAAATAGACCGTACCAAGGAACACTTTTGGACCATTAGTCTAAACATCGCGCAGAAGATTCTGGCCATAGAACTAGTCAGTATGGGTAGCAGTACCGCTACTGTAGTAGAACCTACGGAAGTATTTAGCTTACCACTGCAAAAAAAGCTTTTGGTATTATTCTCATTCACAATCATCCCTCCGGAAGCTTAATTCCTTCTGAAAATGACAAAGATATAACCGATCGATTGATTCAAGTTGGTAAAATCATGAAGACGCCTGTATTAGACCATCTAATCATTACTGAGCGTAGCTACTATAGCTTTAAGTCATCAGGTCTGCTTGAAATGCTAGAAAATAGTAATAAATACGTTGTACCTTATGACTTAGAAAAACAGCATCACGAGGAAATGGAAGAAGAAATTAAAAGGGTAGAGCAAGAGAGTAAGAAAAAAATTAAGGATAGTTTGAAAAAAGGTGAAGAAAAGGGCATAAAAAAAGGAATAGAACAAATTGCTAAGCAAATGTTAGATAAAGGCTATTCTTCAAAAGAAGTAGAAGAACTAACAGGACTTAGCCAACAAAGCGTTATTTTGCTAGTAGAAAAAAATAAACTTAGTAACAAATAAAATAACGTCCTTGCAAGTATAAATATGAGTTTAAAAACACCACAACTCCATGATGCCCTTATACCCCGCTCATTATTTCACTAAAATCTACTATACGAAAATAGTTACTATTTATTACACTATCATTTACACCGTTTATATGTATGAGTACCGGAATTACGCTGTAGCCCTTAGGCCTAAGAAGACGCCTTATTTTCTCTTGCATTTCGCTCATCACACCAATACCAACCTCGTTCCTTGAAAACTTAATTTCACATGCATATAGTATATTGGATTTCAACTTGATCAAGTAATCTATCTGACAGCCCTTAGACCTTAACTGTGGTCTCTGAAAATATGGATGGTCACTTGCCACATCTTCCATGCTTATGTTTAATTTCTTTATAATGACTTTTTTGTTAGCTAGCACCAAATTTTCAAACTGTAAGCCCATTATTGAGTCAAAGGCCGGCATGGTAGATAATGCCTTGTTATTGAAATTGCCGTTTTCTATTTCTTTTTTGCTCGGCTCTATGTATTCAAGATAAAATCTTAAATAATTGTCGCTCAGTCTATAATAACTCAATCTTGGCTTGGTTTTGCCAGTAATATTCCAAACATAATCGCGCTTAAAAAAGCCTGACATAACTAAATCGGACATATATCCACTCAGATAGCCACTTTTTTGTAGGTGAATTGCTTTTACAATATCATTAAGTTCTTTTCTTCCATGCACAAGCGCGCGTG
>MKUM01000092.1 GCA_001897825.1 Candidatus Amoebophilus sp. 36-38 | reverse complement strand
CTTCTTTCTCTTTAACTACCACTAGTATATTTACATTTATGCTCTTTTCCTAGGTTTCGGAAGAAGTCTATTGTATGAACATGCCGCAGACCAAGGACATCTAGAAGTATAATACGAATTGCAACGTATGTATAAAAAAGGTAAAGGAGCTCCAAAAGATATTATACAAACAATCGTATCGTGAAGCAATCAACCAAATAGCTTATCCTACCCCATGATTTCTATGACGAAAGCAAGGAGTTTAAAGATTTGTTTCTACTACTTTACTTTTAGCATTCATTCAGTTAAGCTACCTTTTTATATTCATAATATTTTATTATCTCTAGTACAAAAGCATATACCTTACATAGTATTTCATTGCGTATAGCATGGATAACATTCATCTTATTCTTTTCTTCAAATCCTACTTATCTACCCGCAACTAATAAAATATACTTTTAACAGATGGTCCATAAATAAAGCATAGACTTTTAGACAATTTTAAAGAACTAACGATTCATGTTTAGAAGCACGCTAATTACCTAATACCTTAATAACAGGCAAATTAGGATTTGCCAAATAAGCCAATAAAGCACCCCCTCCTGTAGATATATAAGAAACTCGATTCGTGTAACCAAACTGAGCAACAGCGGTAGCTGAATCTCCCCCTCCTATCAAGGAAAAAGCGCCCTTCTGGGTAGCTTTGGCTACTGCAGCTATTGTAGCTTGTGTCCCCTGACTAAAAGAAGGGAATTCAAAAGCACCTATGGGGCCAGTCCATAAAATGGTCTTAGACTTCTGAATGATGTCCTGAAATAGCTCTTGCGCATGAGGACCAATATCTAAAGCCATCCAATTTTCTGGAACTGCATCACTGAGTACCGTGTCTATACGAGCACGATCGCTCCACTGATCAGCTATAACCACATCAGTAGGTAAAACAAGATTAATCCCCTTCTCAATTGCTTGATATAGTATATTTAAGGCTACCCCATGCTGATCAGGCTCTGTAATTGACTTACCTACCTTTCCACCAAGCGCTTGCTGAAAGGTATTAGCTACTCCTCCGCCAATCAGTAAATTATCTAACTTACCTAATAAAGCTTCCACAGCTTGTAGTTTATCTCCTATTTTGGTTCCTCCTATAATCACAGTAAAAGGCCTTTTTATATGCTTCAACAGTTTGTTGGCATTATTTATTTCTTCCTGTAAAAGATAGCCTGCTAGCCTATCTTTTATATAATGAGTAATCTGATAAGTAGAAGCATGTTCTCGATGGGCTGCACCAAAAGCATCATTGATATATACATCACCTAATGCGGCCAGTTGTTGTGCAAATGCGGCTTCCCCTTGCTCTTCTGCTTCCTGAAATCGGAGATTTTCTAATAGTAGCACTTCTCCAGGTTTTAAATTCTGGGCTTTTGTTATAGCCTCTATCCCTATACAATCCGAAGCAAAACTTACCTGAGTATTTAATTTATTGCTTAGATATGGGATAAGATGTTTGAGTGATAGGCTATCCGTATATCCCTTTTTAGGCCTACCTAAATGCGAGATCAGAATGGCTGAACCACCGTCTTTCAAAACTTGAAGAATGGTAGGAAGAGTCTTATCAATTCGCGTACTATCTGTGATTGCAAGATTGGCATTTAGTGGAACATTGAAGTCTACTCGGATTAAGGCTTTTTTATCTTTAAAATTATAATCTTGAATATATCTCATAAGAGCAAGGATATTTTTTATTAACATGTTTTACTGTACAAAATATTTTATTACCTAGCACTGGCACGTACCAATCGATCATTGATTGTCCTACCCAATCCAATATTAGGAACATACGTAGATAAGATGATTTCAACGGGCAACTGATCTAGCTTTCTTAAAGCAGCAAATAGGTTATGTGCTGCCTCTTCTAAGTTACTACTAGGTGTCAATAAAATCTGTTGTTCTTTATCTATCTCTTCATAATATTTGTCAAATACCAGTATACCTACTTTTTTGTGTCTATACCTTTCAAGTAGCTCGGACATAACCCCTAATTTAAGCGGTTTTTTAGGAGAATAATGCTGCAAAAAATTTCCAGGTGCCGCTGGCTTCTCTATAAAAGCCCCCAAAGCAATATTTTTAGTTGCAAAAACAGCGGGCCCCACTATTTCTTCAATCAACTCTACCCGCAAGCCTCCTAAACGATATATAACGGGTTGTTCATTTTCAAAACCTACAATAGTAGATTCCACCCCTACTTCACAAGCCCCCCCTGCTAAAATATAGGGTATCTGCTCTCCCAACTGCTCCTGAACATGTTCTGGCGTAGTCGGACTAATATAACCAAAAGGATTTGCACTAGGTGCTGCCAGCGGGAAAGATAGGGCTTGTAACAATTGCAAGGTAATGGGGTGATTCGGAATGCGAATAGCGACTTTTTCACTAGCTGCAGTAACTACATCAGGGATGATCAATTTTTTAGGAAGTAACAAGGTAAGTGGTCCAGGCCAACAATGCTTGGCTAATTTTTCTGCTTGCATAGGAAATTCTTTGACTAGATCAGTCATTTGTTCTATGCGATGAATATGCAGAATGAGTGGATTAGATTTAGGTCTTTGTTTGATGTCGAATATTTTTGAAACAGCTACTTCATCATAGGCATTAGCAGCTAACCCGTAGACGGTTTCGGTAGGAATACCAATCACTCCCCCCCTTTCGAGTAACTGTTTGGCTAATAAAATATCTGTACCTATGTTTGCCATTTTATATTTTAAATATATTTACTAAATTGTCAACTTCTAAAAATTGTTAGCTGCCAGGTGTGGCAAAAATAAGGTTGATGGTTTCTACCAATACTAAAAAAATAATGAGTCAAAAAACAAGGTTAAAGTTACGAATTGTTGCCATAATTATTATGGTATTGACAATAGGTATGCAGCTTCAGTTTATTATTATACCTAGTTTAAATAATTACATATTTTGGTTTGTTGTGAGCAGTTGTATACTATTACTTATTGCTAACCGATAATTTTAGTTTATTTTTCAGTCCTTGACCTAACGTATGACTACTACAAGGTCAATAGCACTTAAATTTTTAGATACAAAAGATGTTAAGATCTAATAGAGTTCTTACATAATCAAGAATAGAGTTCGGTGGGTAGGAAGGAATTTGTGAGAAACCGGAGCTGTGGTGTCGGGAATTTTCCCGACACTCCAATGGACTGTCAGGAGCTTCCTCCTGACAGCACATGAGGATTTGGAGCAAATTATTGACGAACCCAGAGGACTCAAAGCGACGGTTATGCAAGAATTCTAATATTACACGTTGCATTTAATAGTTTGCCCCTCAACCTAATGATGCTCGTGTATCTCTTAGCTTATTGATGAGATATAAGCATAATATAAAGTTTTTAATGTACAAATAATTTATTACGATTATGGAAAAAATTTCCTATTACACAGAAGAAGGACTACAACGCCTTAAAGATGAACTAACAAACTTGAAAACCGAAGGAAGAACCAAGGTAGCAGAACAACTATCGGAGGCACGAGACAAAGGTGATTTAAGTGAAAATGCTGAATATGATGCTGCCAAAGAAGCCCAGGAAGTATTAGAACGTAGGATAGCCAAATTGGAAGAGCTGATGATCAGTGCTCGAGTTATTAATAAGCAAGATATCAACACTTCTGCTGTTTCTATCTTAGCAAAAGTAAAAATAAAAAATAAAAAAACAGGAAAAGTACATACTTATACCATGGTTTCTGAAGAAGAAGCGGACCTTAAAATCGGCAAAATTTCTGTGGAATCCCCGCTTGGCAAAGGTCTACTAGGCAGAAAAACAGGTGAGATTGCTGTAGTGGAAGCTCCTGCTGGTAAGATAGAGTTTGAAGTACTGGAAATAGGTTTTTAAGTGCGAGTCAGGGCTGGAGCCCTGACACACACTCCTCATGTACTGTCAGAAACCTTTCCTGACACTCCAACTCCGGTTGCTCACAAATTCCTTCCTACCCACCGAACTCTATTCTTGGTTATGCAAAAGCTCTAATACATGGGATAAAAGCATCGCATGTTTTATCGCCAAGCTCAAATTTACTATATTGAGATCAACACCCAACAGTAGGTAATATGGCAACCATATTTACACAAATCATCAATAGACAAATTCCAGCTTATATAGTAGCGGAAGATGAAAATTTTATTGCTTTTCTAGATATACGTCCTCTTGCAAAAGGACATACGTTGGTAGTACCCAAAGTAGAAATAGACTATGTATTTGATTTAGAAGAGACATTACTTAGCAAAATGCTACTATTTGCCAAGCACGTAGCAAAAGGGATTCAACAAGTAGTTCCATGTTTACGCATAGGTATGGCAATCGTAGGACTAGAAGTACCCCATGCTCATTTGCATTTAATTCCACTCAACTCTGCTTATGATATCGACTTTAAGAAAAAACCTTTAGCATACACCGAAGAAGCATTCACTGCTTTAGCCCAAGCTATTAAGTCACATATCAGCTGATCTGTTTATTTTTATTTAAACTTAATTTTTACAATAGACTTCTTCTGAAACCAAGGATTGGGTTCTCTGGGCAGGAAGGAATTTGTGAGAAACCGGAGTTGTGGTGTCGGGAGCCACTCCCGACACTCCATTGGTGTGTCAGGGCTGGGGCCCTGACACGCACTTACTGACGAATCCAGGGGACTCAAGACGACAGTTTCAGAAGAAGTCTACTTAGCTATTAATTCCTCTATCTATCATTCCTTACAAAAAAAACTACCTATGCAAATGTGTTTATTTGTATAAATTAATTAGATTTGTAGTTTTGACCTTTCTACTCAACAACACAACGCGGCAGAAGGGCCTCATCATAGGTAGGCAAGTATCATCATGAAAATAAAAAATATTTTTTCATTTTTTTGGCAACATGTAAAACCTTACAAATGGTTTTATGTGGTCATGCTCACTCCGCTTATCTTTAGCAGTTTCTATCCATTTGCATACAACTATTCTATCAAATTGTTGCTTGACCTACTAACAACAAAGCAGGGAATAATTGGCTATCAGCAGATGATGGTACCTATTGTACTTTTTTTGGGAGCTAATATTACTTTAGAACTTATTTGGCGTATTAGCCATGTGGCAGCCTGGAAATCTCTACCCTATGTACGAAGATCTATTTTGCTAGATACCTATAACTACGTACAACATCACTCTTATCAATATTTTCAAAACAATTTTACAGGTGCCCTTACCAGCAAAGTAAAAGAGGTTTTAAGTGGTTATGATAAACTTTGGTCCGAAATTCATCATGGGCTAGGATTAATATCTTTAAAAATTTTAGTTAATCTAGCTTTTCTGATGATGGTTAACACCAGACTTGGCTTATTTCTTCTTACTTGGAGTATTTGCTTTGTTACAATCATGTATCAACTTTCTAAGAAGTTAGATACCCTAGCATTTGCGGAGTCAGAAAGTCGACATGCCATGATTGGTCAAATATCTGACAAAATCATGAATATTATTTCTATCTTCTCGTTTGCAGCCCACAAGCGAGAACTTAATCTGTTAGATAAACATATATCGCACGACTTTATCCCTAAACAAATTAAGTTATATAAATATGATTTCAAGATGCAGGTTATTGGAGCGATACTCTACTGTATCAAATTTACTTTTCTATTGTTTTATACCATCCATCTGAAAACAAAAGGCCTTATTTCTGTAGGAGATTTCGCATTTGTATTAGGTCTTGCATTAACACTATCAGATGATATGTGGCGTGCGATTATGTCTTTCCAGGATTTTCTACGAGAAATAGGAGATCTTAGAAGTGCATTTTCTATTATCTATATACCTCAAGAGAACCTAGATTTACCTCATGCACAGCCTTTACATATTACTTCACCTCAAATAGAGTTTAAACATGTAAACTTTAAGTATGCGGATGAGGAAGTAGTATTTAGGGAGCTTAATTTAACAATTACTGCAGGCGAAAAATTGGGCCTAGTAGGACATTCAGGTGCTGGAAAATCTTCACTTATCAACCTACTTATGCGCTATTTTACTTGCGATAGTGGAGAAATTCTAATTGATGGACAAAATATCAATCAGGTAACGCAAGAAACACTCAGGCAACAAATTGCGGTTATACCTCAAGATACGATGCTTTTCCATCGAACATTGATGGATAATTTACGATATGGAAACCCTAAAGCTACGGAAACAGAGATTATTGAAGCATGTAAGAAAGCATATATCCATGATTTTATCATGAGTTTGCCCAAACAATATCAAACGTATGCGGGTGAAAGAGGAATTAAATTATCAGGAGGGCAAAGGCAGCGAATTGCGATTGCAAGAGCTATTTTAAAAAATTCCCCCATACTTTTATTAGATGAAGCAACTTCTGCATTAGACAGTGAAACTGAAAAATTAATCCAAAAGAGTCTTAATTCACTGATGACAACTAAAAAGCAGACCGTTATAGCTATTGCTCATAGACTATCGACTTTAAAACATATGGATCGCATCATTGTTTTAGATAAAGGGACCATTGTTGAACAAGGCACGCATCAAGAGCTCATTCATCAGCCTGAAAGTTTATATAGAAAGCTATGGAAATTACAGGAAATTTAAGGACCAAAGGTTAAGTAGCATTCTCCGATTAAGTATACCAATTATTGTCAGGTTTTTCTCTTCTTATAGGTGGTCTGTGGGCCATAGACTACGGAAGTGAATATTAGATGTTTAGTCCCTTGGTAAAGGTAGCAATATTTAAGTGAAAAAGTTGAGGGTTTTTTTGCCATTCTTG
>MKUM01000091.1 GCA_001897825.1 Candidatus Amoebophilus sp. 36-38 | reverse complement strand
ATCCTAGCCTTAATTTATCCCTCTTTTACAAGCAAAACAAGCCTTGTCCTGCTATTTCTATACTTGTGGGTAGTAGTAAGGGCATAGAGGTGGCGTGAGTTTAATCCGGGCTTTCAAGCTGAACACGGGAACCTGTAAGGTGATGAAAAGGGAAAGGTACAAGTGGAATGAACCATGAGGCTGACAATACCGATGCACCCTGCAGGAACGGACAAGCCCATATTAGTGAAGAAGTTGCTGTAATGGCAATGGAGCGAAAGGGCTTGACCATTTCAAGCTGAAGTAATAATGACAACTAAATTAAAAGATTTAGGAGGAACATATGAAAACAGTAAAGCCATTTGAAATAACCAAGGAACAAGTGTGGCTAGCATACCAAAGTGTAAAGAATAACAAAGGAGCAGGAGGGATAGATGAGCAAACAATGGAAGAGTTTGAGGGAGATTTGAAGAATAATTTGTATAAAATATGGAATCGAATGAGTTCTGGGAGTTATTTTCCTAGAGCGGTAAAAGCAGTATCAATACCAAAGAAGTCAGGTAATGGAGAGCGTATACTTGGAATACCAACCATTACAGACAGGATAGCGCAAACGGTGGTAAAGATGTACCTTGAACCAATATTAGAGCCTGTATTTGACAAAGATTCTTACGGATATCGCCCCCAGAAGTCGGCCCATGATGCGATAGCAATCACTAGAGAAAGGTGCTGGAAGTATGATTATGTAGTAGAGTTCGATATTAAAGGGCTCTTTGATAACATTGATCATAAGTTATTGATGAAAGCATTGCAAAAGCATTGTAAATGTAAATGGGTATTGCTCTATGTAGAGAGGTGGTTAAAAGCACCTATGGAAGATAGAAATGGGAATATAATAGCAAGAGAGCAGGGTACACCTCAAGGAGGAGTAGTGAGTCCCATACTAGCAAATTTAATCTTACACTATGTATTTGATAAGTGGATAAGAAAAAAGATGCCGAATGTGGAGTTCTGCCGATATGCGGATGACGGAATATTACACTGTCAGACACAGAAGCAAGCGGAATATGTATTAGAAGCAATAGGAAAGCGATTCGAAGCATGTGGACTTACAATAAACAGAGAGAAGTCGGGAATTATAAACTGTAAGAGCCATGGAGGAAAAGGGAAATATGAGCGAGTAAGTTTCGATTTCTTAGGATACACGTTCAGGCCCAGGAGAAGTGTTAACAAACAAGGAAGAGTACGTACCGGCTTTCTACCAGCAATCAGCCAAGTATCCAAGCAAGCAATCGTGAAAGAAATAAAGAGATGGCACATACAGTTAAAGAATGCCAAAACCTTAGGAGAACTTGCCAAAGAGTATAATGCAGAGATAAGAGGGTGGTATGGCTAGTATGGTAAATTCTATCCATCGGAAATGAGGAAGATATGGGAATAGATAAATTGGTATCTAGTACAATGGGTCAGGAGAAAGTATAAAAAATTAGCGAGGAGCGACATACGAGCCAGAGGCTATCTAAGTCGTCTAGCAAGACAAAATCGAGACCTATTCATGCATTGGAAACTTGGAGTACTTCCAGAGGCTGAAATGGTGGAAGCGGTGTGAACTGAGAGGTTCACGCACCGTTTTAAGAGGGGCTGAGGTTGAAACACCTCAGTCTACTCACCCAACTTCGGAAATTTCTGAGGTTCTCGGTTACACCCCCTATTAAAACAAACAGTAATATTATGTTTTTAAAATTATTCTCACAATACCCACCTATAAAACTTCAAAAACTAGCCGCAAGTTAAGCTGCTGACCAGTTCAATCGTTACGCTCCTTACCTTAGCCTGATTAGCAAGGCCATACCTTTCCACCTATAAAAAATCTCCACCCTCACGATCTCCTGCCTACGCAGGAGTGACATTTTTCAGGTCGTATTTTTTTATTCCTACCCCTAAGCCTTGCTAAAAAGGCTTCATCAGCTTGTTAAAGCACCCAGTTTTTTTTGTTTCACTTTAAAATTTAACAAGCTATGGAAAAAAAATATGATTGCGTGACTTATACCTATGACCAAGATGGCAGGTGCTTACTTTTACAAGAACTTATAGAGGATATAGCAGCGTATATTAAAAAGTTAGATGTAACCCATTCTGATTGGGATGAAATAGAAATTTTCTCACCCGCTAGCACCTTAGCCATATTGATGGGAAATGATGACAGTCGACTTATTGGCAAAGTAGTTAATCCTAGAAGTAAGTATATTGTCATGACAGAGAAGCGAGGTAGCTACCTATTAGTTTAGCAATAGCCCTTTTATTGATGAATCTCCTTTTTTAAATATATGTTTTTTTTCACCCCGTTGATTTTTTACCAACCATTTGCTTATTTACTAGCAATCAACTAATATAAGTTCCTCAATTACATGTTATATCAAGTATGCATCGAAATTATAAAATAGGACATAAGCTAGTAGCTGCTGCTTTACTCTTTAGTTTATGCTTACAAAGCTGTAATGGTTCTTCTAATCAGTTAGTTCTTCAAGAAAAAGAACAAGAAATAGAAGGCCAACAAAGACTAAGACAAGGAGCTAGGTTTGGACAACCAGAAGATAACCAAGCAATAGTAGTGTTAGAAACAGGTCATCAAGAAGGAGAGGAAAAAGAAAATTTGAATGATTTGCCTGTACTAATGCCAGAACTATGGCAGCATATTTTCTCTTATCTAGATTTTGAAGGTATACTGGCAGCAAGAGCAGTTAACACTAGTTTTCATGAGCTGATCACAGGCTCAAAACAAATAGGTCTGGTTGGCGTAGAAAATAGGACCTACCCTATCATTCATACAGATTGCTGGGTAATGAATAAAGAAGTAAATTTTATAAACTTAACTTGCACACCTGAAACGATTCCTAGTTTTCCTTTTTATCAGCTAATGGGTCAAGTAAAGAATTTACCAAAAGCATTTTGGCCCTATTTACGAAGCACAAGTGTCCATACACTTGTTTTAAGCAATAACTACTTACGCGATGAAGGAGCCAGCCAGTTAGCACAGCATTTACAAGGTTCCAGGGTCCATACGCTTGATTTAAAAAGGAACCAAATAGGCGCTGCAGGAGCGATCCAACTAGCCCAGCATTTACAAGGATCTCGTGTGCATACGCTTGTTTTAAGTGATAACCGAATAGGCGATGCAGGAGCGATCCAACTAGCCCAGCATTTACAAGGATCTCGTGTGCATACGCTTGTTTTAAGCAAAAACATCCGAATAGGCGCTGCAGGAGCTAGTGAATTAGCTAAAGCCTTACCCAGTACTCAGGTGCATACGCTTTATTTAAGCAGAAACAAAATAGGCGCTGAAGGAGCCAGCCAGCTAGCCCAGCATTTACAAGGATCCAGGGTCCATACGCTTTATTTAAGCTGGAACAAAATAGGCGCTGAAGGAGCCAGCCAGTTAGCCCAGCATTTACAAGGATCTCGTGTGCATACGCTTAAGTTACGGTATAACGAAATAGGCGCTGAAGGAGCCAGCCAGTTAGCCCAGCATTTAAAAGGATCCAGTGTCCATACGCTTGATTTATGTGGAAATAATATAGGCGCTGAAGGAGCCAGCCAGTTAGCCCAGCATTTACAAGGATCTAGTGTCCATACGCTTTATTTATGTGGAAATAATATAGGCGATGAAGGAGCCAGCCAGTTAGCCCAGCATTTACAGGGATCCAGGGTCCATACGCTTGATTTAGGAAGTAACCAAATAGGCGCTGAAGGAGCCAGCCAGCTAGCCCAGCATTTACCAGGATCCAGTGTCCATACGCTTGATTTAGGAAGTAACCAAATAGACGCTGAAGGAGCCATCCAGCTAGCCCAGCATTTACCAGGATCCAGGGTCCATACGCTTGATTTAGGGTATAACCAAATAGGCGCTGCAGGAGCCAGCCAGTTAGCCCAGCATTTAAAAGAATCCAGGGTGCATACGCTTGTTTTAAAGAGGAACAAAATAGGCGATGCAGGAGCCAGTCAGTTAGCCCAGCATTTACAAGGTACCAGTGTACATACGCTTGATTTAAGCGAAAACTTAGTAGGCGATGCAGGAGCCAGCCAGTTAGCCCAGCATTTAAAAGGAGCCAGGGTGCATACGCTTGTTTTAGAGAGGAACAAAATAGGCTCTGCTACAAAGCAATTATTGCAGAAACAATATCCGCATATTAAGTGGAATTTTTAGATTTCTATGGTAAAAGCAAGCACTTTAATCCTTATTTCTTACTAGCAACTTGGGTTAATTAGATAAAAAAGAATCCTTCGGAAAAATTGAGGGTTTACGCTTACAACCCCCTATTGAAGAGGAAGAACTTATTAAACAATATACATTCAGCGAGCACGACCTTTCTATCATTAGACAGCACCGGGGAACTGCCAATCGCATTGGCTTTGCTATTCAACTTTGTTATATGCGTTATCCAGGTATTATTTTAGGCATCAATGAAACACCTTTTTTTCCTCTATTAAATTTAGTTGCCCAACAGTTAAAAATACCAACTACTGTCTGGGATGAATACGGTCAACGAGAACAAACAAGGCGAGAGCACTTGATTGAATTACAAACTATATTTGGGTTTCAAACGTTTACAACGGCACACTACAAATCAGCTTTAGATAGCCTTGAAGGTCTTGCTTGGCAAACAGATAAAGGAATAGTATTAGCTGCTAGTCTTATGCAATCATTGCGCAATCAATTGGTTCTCCTGCCGTCTATCCATGTAATTGAACGCATATGTGCTGAGGCTGTTACTAAGGCATCTCGATGTATTTATATAACATTAACTGCTCCTTTGTCAAAGCAACATATAGAGAATTTAAATTCATTAATGGTGCTTAGGATGGATACTAAATTTACAACATTAGCTTGGTTAAGAGAGCCTCCTGGGCCAGCAAAGCCTCGTCATATACTGGAACACATCGAGCGTTTAAAAATGATCAAAAGTTTAAATTTGCCACCAGGATTGGATAAAGTAGTTCATCAGAACCGTTTATTAAAACTAGCACGAGAAGGTCGTCAGATGAGCGTGCACGACTTAAATAAATTTGAGCCAAATCGCAGGTATGCCACCCTTGTTGCATTAATTCTAGAAACGCAGGCTACAATTATTGATGAAATTATCCAATCACATGATCGAATGATTGGTAATCTATTTAACCGTGCAAAGCATATTCATCAAGAACAGTTCCAACAATCAGGCAAATTAATAAACCAGAAGTTAAGACTCTACTATCAACTAGGCCATGCACTTATTGAGGCCAAAGAAAAAGGCATAGACCCTTTTGTCGCCATTGAAAAAATTATTCCATGGGAGGAATTTAAACAAAGCTTGGCAGATACACAAAAACTTGCTCAATCTGAAGATTTTGATTACTTACAACATATTAAGAATGGATATAGACAGATTCGCCGCTATTCCCCTGCTTTTTTGGATATTCTTCAGTTAAAATCAGCACCTGCAGCCAGGAATATTATCCAGGCAGTAGAAACAATCAAGAGCATGTATGCAAAACATACACGAAAAGTACCTGATGATGTTCCTAAAGAATTTATACGGAAACGATGGGAAAAATTGATATTCTCCGATGGAGGCATAGACCGGTGCTTTTATGAATTATGTGCTTTATCTGAGGTAAAAAATGCGCTCCGTTCTGGTGATATTTGGGTACAAGGTTCTCGCGAGTTCAAGGATTTTGAAGAATACTTGATACCTGTCAATACATTTAATTCCTTGAAAGAAAATGGAAAAATACCTTTAGAAGTCAGCATGGATTGTCAGCAATATTTGCAAGATAGATTAAATATTCTTGATGAACAGTTAATGATTGTAGATCGTTTAGCTCAAGGGGATAAGCTGCCTGACGCTATGCTGACAAGTTCTGGATTGAAAATCAAACCTCTTACCAATACAGTACCACAAGAAGCACAATCATTGATTGACCGAGCATATAGGTTGCTTCCAACTATCAAAATCACCGAACTATTAATGGAGGTAGATGCGTGGACCGGATTTACTAAACATTTTACTCATATTAAAAATGGTGGCTCAGCAAGTGATACACATCTTCTATTAACAGCTATACTCTCTGATGCTATCAATCTTGGATTGACAAAAATGGCAATATCTTCTCCAGGAACAACGTATGCGAGGCTTTCCTGGCTGCAAGCCTGGTATATTAGAGACGAAACGTATGTCAAAGCATTAGCTGAACTTACCAATGCACAATTTTACCACCCCTTTGCTTCTAATTGGGGTGAAGGAAAGACCTCTTCATCTGATGGCCAACGTTTTAAGGCCGCCAGCTATGCAGCAGAAAAAGGCAATATTAATCCTAAATATGGAAGTGATCCAGGTATGCAATTTTATACCCATATCTCAGATCAATATGCACCTTTTCATACCAAGGTTATTAACGTTGGCGTGCGCGATGCAACCTATGTACTAGATGGCTTATTATATCATGAATCGGATCTTAAAATCGAGGAACATTATACTGATACATCCGGTTTTACAGACCATGTCTTTGCACTGATGCATTTGCTTGGATTTCGTTTTGCACCACGTATTCGGGACTTAGCCGATAAACGGCTATTTGTCCAGGATAGTAAAAAGGATTATTCTACCATTCATGCTATGGTTGGTGGAACAATCAACGTTAAACATATCCATAGTCATTGGGATGAAATCTTGCGCCTGGTTACATCCATTAAGCAAGGTACTGTAACTGCCTCGTTAATATTACGCAAATTAGGTAGTTATCC
>MKUM01000090.1 GCA_001897825.1 Candidatus Amoebophilus sp. 36-38 | reverse complement strand
TACCATTTAATTAGTACTTTTTAGTTGTCTTCCCTGCACCGATTAGCCTGATTGAGTTGTAGGCAACTCCAGCAGGGATCCAGTAGAAAGTAACATGTTATATGAAAATATACTTGGTTTACATACTCTCATCCAAACACAATGGGACCCTTTATACTGGGGTAACAAATGATTTACTGCGTCGTGTTTATGAGTATAAACATAAATTAGTTGATGGATTCACCAAAAGATATAATGTTACCCAGCTAGTATATGCTGAAGAATTTAATGATATAAACGAGGCGATTCTTAGAGAGAAAAGTATTAAGCAGTGGAAACGAGCGTGGAAATTGCAGCTAATAGAAAAACCGAATCCTAATTGGAAAGATTTGTATGAAGATTGGATATAAAACTAATGTTAATTGTTGTGAATAGTTCGCTTGCATACATGATATATACAAGAATAAATTCACCTTATTTTGCCTCATTACACTGGGTCCCTGCTGAACATGCTCACAAGTTTGAACAAACGTACGTTGCAGGGATGACAAATGCATGGGGACTATTATAGCAACGCAGCAAGATAAGGTGTCAACAATGGTTAAAGATATGGTACTGTCTTGTCCGGAAATAGGTTTACACAAAAGAACCGACAAAGATGAACAAAAATAAGAAGCGTAAAGCTATATTAGGGCAAGGGGGATTGGCTGGTTTTGTTAATTTTGGCAGAGTATTGAAAATATTCAAGCGCTAATGATTACGCTACTGGATGTAGTAATCTTGTATAGATAACTTTTTTATGATAAAGTTGTGATAAGGCTGACACACGTGAGGCGCGTGCGCCAGCAAAAGGGAACTCAGAGGACTCAAGGCGACGGTTTCAGAAGAAGTCTAATATTTTGTATCACAAATTATGACCCATCCTAGTTGTTTTTCCAAGTTTAGGAGAAGCATATTTCTATTAGCTTAGACTATTCTACATGCAATATTAACTGGAATTGACGATATTTGTTATTGTGGAATATAAAGATCACGATAGGCTTAGCTATCATCTTGATTTCATCTACTATAGATGTTATCATGTTTATTTCTTTTCCTTATACGTTCGAATTGTTACATCCTATGTTTATCAAGAAACAGCAAACTTACAAGCGACTTATCAGCCAATTTTTGCTTGGTATGTTTATCTGGGGGGCTAATTATAATTCCAGTATGATTGCTAGCTCACAGCATCCTCATATGGTACTGTCAACCTTATTAAATTGTTCCATATATTTTAAAGAAGACAATGCCTCACGCTATTCTCAAAAAGGGGTTACGCAAGAACCATTAGAGAGTTTCTCAAAAAGCTCATTTAGTCAACTTAGAGAAGCTGCAGTTCATGGAGATGCAGTTGCACAAAGAGAGCTAGGGATTATGTATTACTATGGAGAAGGCATTTGTCAAGACCATATACAAGTTTTTCAGTGGTTTAGCCAAGCTGTTGCCGAGGGAGATGCAATAGCACAATATAACCTAGGCCATATGTATAAACAAGGTGAAGGTACAAATCAAGATTATGTAGCAGCTTTCAGATGGATACAGAAGGCTGCAGTGCAAGGCCTATCAGATGCATAGAACGGCTTAGGCTTGATGTATCAACATGCAGAAGGGGTAAAGCAAGATTATCTAGAAGCACTCAAATGGTTCAAACAAGCTGAAGCTCAAGGAAAAGTAGAATCTAAGGAGTATATAGAAAAATTAGAAAAGCCGAGTAGATAATAGAAATAGATTACCATAAGAATTGCTATTTATATTTGTTTGGAACGAATGTGCGCCTATTTATACATAATAGGAGACATCAGGAAATATACTAGTACACTCGAAGACAATTTGCCTGTTGGATGGCAACAAAAATGGCCACACTAGGTGTAATTTTTTTTGTTAATTCTCAGAACTAGTCTAAATTTTAGTACTTGTATCCAACTATCTATAAGAATAAAAAATTTATGAAAAAGTTTATTGGGTCTATCTTGGTGTTATTACTTGTTGTAGGCATGTGGTTTTATCTAAAACCTGAACAAGAGCGAGAAAAGAACCAAAAGAAAGTATTGATAACAGTCAATGAATCACAAATAAATGGATTAGACCCAATACAAGTTGAGAATATATATTCCAATCATGAGGTATCTAAAATATATGAAGGGTTGCTCGAATATCATTATTTAAAAAGGCCTTTTGAATTAATACCTAATCTGGCTGAAGCAATGCCCACGATATCACCGGATAAGTTGGTATATACATTTAAAATTAAGCCAGGTATCATGTTTCATGATAATCCTTGTTTTCCAAATGGCAAAGGCAGAGAATTGACCGCCCATGATTTTGTATATTCTCTTAAAAGATTAGCAGATCCGAAGCTGCAGGCAAGAGGTTTTTGGTTAATAGATGGTAAGATCAAGGGACTCAATGCATGGAGGGAGAAGTATCTCGATACTGCAGCCATTGATTATATGGAAGAAATAGAAGGTCTCCAGGCTATAGATCGTTATACGTTGCAATTTACTTTGACCAAACCTTTTCCTCAGTTTCTATATTGTTTGGCTATTTCACCCTGTTACGTAGTACCTCATGAAGCTGTACAATATTATGGAGTAGAATTTTTAAATCATCCAGTCGGTACGGGTCCGTTTATGTTGACATCCTTCAATCCCAAAGATCCCAAAATAGTTTATCATAAAAATCCTAATTTTAAAGATCAGTACTTTCCATCTGAAGCTGCAGACCCCTATAAACATATGCTTGCTTATGCGGGTAAAAAATTACCTTTTGTTGATGAAATCATTACCTATATTTTGCCAGAGGAGCAAACTAAATGGCTTAAGTTCAAAAAAGGAGAGCTAGATATGATTGATATTTCAAAAGATAGAATTGCCTTAAATGTTATAAATAATAATGATTTAATCAGCTCACTTAAAGAGCAAGGGATTCAATTATTCCAAGTACCAGGGTTAAGTACTAGCTATATTGTATTCAATAATGCCCATCCTGTATTTAAAGATAATCTTAAATTACGCCAAGCCATGTCTCTAGCATTTAATGCAGAAGGTTATAATACATTGTTCTACAAAAATATGGCTGTAGCGGCTCAATCAATCATACCTCCAAATTTGGGAGGTTATCGAGCGGACTATGTAAATCCTTACTGTTTATATAACCTTGAAAAAGCAAAACAATACCTGAGGGAGGCTGGTTACCCAGATGGAAAAGGGTTGCCTGAAATTACTTTAGATGTCATGTGTACTACGGATGCTAGACACAAAGGAGAATTTATCCAGCAATGCATGTCTAAAATAGGGATTCATGTAAAAATAGTAACGAATATTTTCCCTGAGTTACAAAAAAAGATAGATCAGAAAGCTACGATGATGCATGTTGTTGGTTGGAGCGGCGTTTTTCCTGATGCAGAAAACTTCTTACAAGTGCTCTATGGACCTTATCAATTAACTAGCGGAGGTATTGGTACAAACTTTAATGATTCTACATTTAATGCTTTGTATGCAAAAGCTATTGTTATGTCGGATTCACAAGAAAAAATAAAGATTTATGAACAACTCAACCAAATAGCAGCAGAAAATGTACCTGTGATTTACATATTACATTCATCGCATGTTAGTTTACAACAAGGTTGGGTTAAAAACTACTGCTGGTCTAGCCTTCATTTTGGTGCAGAAAAATATATTGATATAGACTTAGATCAACAGAAAGCATTATTACCTAAATTACGTAGATAAGAACTCTATTTTCCTTAAACAGTGTGAAAGAAAAGTCCTTACCTTAGGTAGAGAAACAATTGCTTTAAACAATATAATTTTTTAAATTAGTTAAGCACTCACCTCAACGCAACTACATCTAATTTACCTTGGTATTAGTCCAGATCTATTAAAGCCTATTTGAACTTGAGAGTTGCGTAAAGTGAGCTAGCAATAAAAAACTATCTTTTAATACGTATAATTATGAACACACGAATAATCAAGATCTTGTTTAGAAATCTTAAAAAAAGCTATTTAAAAGCTTGCTTGGTTATATTAATTCTTGGGTTAGGCCCACTTTCCTGTACGTGTAACCCTAAAATAAAACCTGAGCAAGCCTTAATCATGAAAATAACCCCACTTACTGGCCTATTAGGAGACCAACAGAAAATACAAGTCAGTTTGGAACTGGCCAGGGATGTTACAATGGTTAGCTTAGAGAAGTATCAGCTAAAAATTTTTCTTGCCACCCAAGGAACTGGAAAAGCTGAGCTCATTTATGAAAAGGATGCTAAAGCTCAGTTAACGGTAGTTCCAGATAAGCCTCTTAAACAAGAGCTGAGTTACTTTGGTGTGGACTCTGAACTGACAACAGAGAATGCTCCTTTTGAAATATCTTTTGATTTAAAAACACTGCCAGGTGTTACTGAAGCGACTATAAAATTTGAACTTTTGGATGAAACCGGTAAGCTTGTAAAAGATGGAACTTCGGTTTGGCATAGCAGTGATAAACCGGTTGACTTGAAGTTAGAAAGAATAGGTAATGAGGTTCTTCAAGGCGGTAAAAAGGAATTTGAGGTTAAAATAACAAATAGAGGTACTGAGGAAACAAAAGCCAATCAACTTAAGCTAAGAATAATTAGAGATAAAGGGAATACGGCAACGATTGATGATGCTGTAGAGCAAAAAGGTGGTACGTACTCTCTAAATTTTCCAGACAAAGTAGGTGCGGGTAGGGGATATTTTACTAAAAAGATGGTCGTAAATCTTGGTACTGACGTTGAAGCAGTATTTAAATTAAAGTTGATATACAATGAAGAAGAACAAAAAGACGAAGTAACTGTAACTTGCAAACAAGGTACAATAGATATCCAAGATTTACCTAAAAGGTTTGTGGGGGATCACGTAGTTGAGTTTGGATTATTTAATAATAGTGGAGATGACATGCAGGCCAGTGACTTTAGTTTAGAGTTAGTAAGTGATAATACTGCTACTTTTGAATTTATAGCAGAAGGAAAACCAATAGGAAGTTCTAAGATAAAGCTTGAAAAGATTCTTATTAACCCGATCCTAAAAAAAGAGAAAAGTTTTGGAAAGTTGAAATTTAAAATTAATAACCCCAATGGCCAAGCTAAAGTGGGAGTGATAGTAAAATTGAAAAAAGGTACTCAAGAGGTAGCAGTTAGTGAAAAAATTGTTTGGGAGGCTGATGGGGTGGATGTAAAGCTTGAATCCGAGGAGCCAATAACCGGATTTAAAGCCTTTAAGGTGAGGAATATAGGAAAATCTTCGGTAAATACAGATGATATACGAGTTATTTTTACTAATCCACAAGGTATCAACTTTAAATTGGGAAATGTGAGTGGAACTAATATCGATACCTCCTTAACTAAAATTTTGGGCACTAATTCTGTAATCCAAGCTGGTCAATTTGTATCATTTGAAATACAACCTGTGGATGATCCTAAAAACATAAATAAATATGGAGCTGATCTTAGTTTAAAACTTCAAGATAAGGACGGAGATAGCTTAGACGAGAAAAAGGAGGAATGGATAAATGGAGTTAAAATTGCTGATTTTGATGCAAAAATTAACAATGTTGCAAGTAACCATAACCAAATAGAAAATGAATTTGAGCGATTGAATTCAGTTGATGAAAAAGAGGATAATGAAGAATGGATTGAGCGAACAACAAATATGTTTAAACTTCGTAGCCGTGCAGATGCTAGTGTTAGCGAGTTTAAAAACGTTAAAATTTTATATAAAAAATTACTAGATCAAGAAGAACCTAATTTACCAGCTTTTTTGAAAGTAACGTGTAACTATCGAATTAATCTTGCCGACAACTATCTGGTTCAACAAATTGATAGTAAAATTTTAGAAAAATTTGAGTTAGTTAGGAAAAGGGCTCTTGGAGCTTTGGAGCATGCTAAACAATTGGCTGAGAATAATCAAGCAGAAGCTCAAAAGTCTATAGAAATAGTAAGAAATTGGGATAAAGTTGCTGATAGATTTGCTACTGAAATTGGTACCACAGAAGCCAAAGAGTTGGCTAAAGAAGTTGATGGGTATAAGAACACAGCAGAAGGTTTATTACCGGAATAAGAGGTTGAGGCTTATTACGATAAATTTTCATAGTGGCCATGCTTATTCAATTTGAAACTGGATGACTTCTCGATTGATCGTCATAACCACATAGTATAGCAAGCCGATGAGGCATTGCAACTATCCAGTAAAAACTGCAAATATGCTATATAGATTAAATCTTCTGCAAAAGTATTGGATAAAAGGAGGAAAACCTATACAATAGGGTCAACATGCAATAATATAAGAGCGCTATGCAATTAACCTACGATAAACTAAGTTAACAACCGCGAGTATTTTTGAAATTAACAGGAGTAAGTGTAGATACCTTTAATCAACTTATCAAGCGCCTAGAACCATGCTTTGAACAATTAGCAGCACAAAAGCTACTGCCTGGACGTACTAGCCGCTTAGCTACTAATGCTGATAAGCTATTATGTGTGCTACTCTATTATAGAACCTATATTACACATACTTTTATGGGTTATCTCTTTAACTTACATAACTCTAATATATGTCGTTTAATAAAGAAAATAGAACCTATGTTAGCTAAGCAGGTAAGTATTAAAAAAGATAGAAGCTTAACAGCAGAAAAAGTGCTTAAGTTATTAGCAGATGTAACAGAAACACCTACCCAACGACCTACTAAGGAGCAAAAAAAGAGTTATTCTGGCAAGAAAAAGAGGCATACGATAAAAACAGAGATAGTAATGGAAGATAGCGGGAAAATAGTAAGCGTATCTAAGTCACACAAAGGAAGAATTCACGATTTCAAGATACGCAAAGCAGAAAAACCCTTACCTATAAACCCTATTAAGCTAGCAGATAGTGGTTACCAAGGA
>MKUM01000089.1 GCA_001897825.1 Candidatus Amoebophilus sp. 36-38 | reverse complement strand
GGTAGTTTCAAATAGAAGTTCAGGTTAAAGACCTATTATGACGGGATTGAATATAACCTGTAACATGTTAGTCATTGTTGAACCATTTAAACTTTAACTCACATGCAATTTACACAGCTTTTAGGAGTAGATATAGCAAAGAACAAAATAGATGTTGCTTTAAGCCAAAATAAAGCCAATGCCCCTATGGTAAACCACCAATTTGCTAATAGCTTAGGGGGGTATAAAAAGATGTTGATTTGGCTTAAAAAACAGGGAATAGCCTTTGACAATTTATTGGTGTGTATGGAAAATACAGGTATCTATCATCGGTCTTTGGTTGACTTTTTACAAAAGGAAAAAGTCTTTGCTTGGGTAGAAAATCCAGTTACCATTAAATGGAGCTTGGGACTAGCCAGAGGTAAAACAGACAAGATGGATGCCCAAAAGATATGTCTTTATGCATTCCGCAACCAAGATAAGGCTAAAGCTTATAGTGCTAAAGATCAGTCTATACAAAAAGTATCTCATCTATTAGCTGCCCGGGAAAGGCTCATCAAAGTTCGCAAGATGCTCTTAGCTCCTATTGAAGAGCTAAAAGAGATGGGACTCAAAGAGGAAGAAAAGATGTCAAGAAAAGCATGTAAACAGACCTTGGCAGCCTTAGATAAGGAGATTAAAGCTATAAACATAGATTTAGAGAATTTAGTCCAACAAGAAGGAGAGTTACAAGCAAGCTATCACTATATTCGTTCTGTAGAACATGTAGGTCCTATAACAGCCTTACAGCTACTAGTTTATACCCATGGCTTCGAGCGCTTTGATAGTGGAAAGAAATTAGCTTGTTATGCTGGAATAGCGCCATTTGCTTATCAATCAGGGAACAGCATACGAGGAAGAACGCAGGTACACTCCATGGCGAACAAAACCTTAAAAACATCCTTGCATATGTGCGCTTTAAGTGCCATCCGTCAAGGAGGAGAGTTAAAAAACTATTTTGATCGTAAGGTGAAAGAGGGGAAAAATAAGATGAGTATAATTAATGCGATCCGCAATAAGATTTTACAAAGAGTATATGCTTGTGTAAAGGCACAAAGATTGTATGTAAGATACCAACCAAATTAATGAACAACCAGAAATAAAATCTCTACTTTATTTGCTTTTACCATAGAAG
>MKUM01000088.1 GCA_001897825.1 Candidatus Amoebophilus sp. 36-38 | reverse complement strand
TAAGGGGCGTGGCAATCCAGGTAAAAATCCTGACATGTAACTAGCAACTTGAGTTAATTATAGTGAGGCTGAATTAATTAGTTAACCCTTAACAATTCAAGGATAAGATAAAGGTAGCTTGGTTAAATAGTAGAGGTTAAAACCTTTCTGCCCCCTATCACCCTACAATAGCGCAAGCCTCCAGGCTTGTGCTTCTATAATAATTTTTTCCCTTTCTATATTTACGTTTATTATACTTATTAGGTAGAGGTTTTTAAATCTACCTATAGGCACAAGCGCGAAGGCGCTTGCGCCAGTTTAGGAGAAATTTTTTTTAAAAATTGCCTTTATATACTAAATCATCCTTGTAAAAATTTTATATGCCCTAAATTAGCCCAAGTTAAAATTTCATAATCTCTAGTTAGGGTAGCACTATAAACTTTTGTAGTTGCTACAATGATTCTATCAGCCGGATCCCCATGAAAATTATCAGGCAGTAAAATACTTTCAGCGGCAATGTCAGGAGTTAAATCTTTAACCAATATTCCTTTAATATTGACGATAGATTCTAAAAAATCTTTAATAGGCTCATAGACATTGATACGCTTTTTAAAATTAAACATGGCAATCTCCCATAGAGAAATTGAACTTATTAATAATTGGTTATTTTCTTGGGCCAGAGCAATATGACTTTTAATGTTTTCAGATAACGCTTCTGGTTGTAAGAGCAATCAAACCAAGACATGTGTATCAACTATTAAAGAGTTATTCATGATTGAGCATTCCATTTTTCATCAATTGGAGCAATAATATCCCCTTTTATTTCAGCTTTATGCTTTAATAAGCCAAAGAGAGAAGCTTTTTGATTATCGAATGGTACTACTTTAGCTATTGGTTTATCCCTCTTTGTTATAATAATTGGCTGATGATCAGTTTGTAACTTTTCAATTATTTCAAGGCAATGTGCTTTAAATTGGCTGATGGCAATTTTAGTATCCATGGTTATTAAAAGTATCGGTTATAGTATAATATTATATTGACCATATACAATAGTCAATTGACTATATAAATATAATAATTGGTATTATATTCTAATTTGTATAGGGCAATTTATAAAATTAGAATTTATAAATACCCTTCTCTAGCGCGGAACTTAGTTCCGTCTTCTTTCCTAGTTATACTTTGCCTCTGGCGCCTATAGCTAATAGCGTTATATATCTCATAAATTTAGATAAAATTCTTTTTTTTAATAAAATTACCCTGTAAATTGGAATTAATAATTCCAAATTTCTGAGTAATTATGGATCGACACTTTTTCTATAATCAAATTGATTTCCAATTCAAAATTCATTCTGTATGTGGATTGTTGGGTCCACGTCAGGTTGGAAAAACTACTTTAGCTAAGGAGTATGCTCAAAAGTATGCCAAAGTTCATTTTTTTGATTTAGAAAACCCGCTAGATCTTGCACGTTTAGAAAATCCAATGTTGGCCCTAATGGATTTGCAAAGTGACTTAATTGTTATAGATGAAATTCAAAGACGACCAGAATTATTCCCCATGTTAAGGGTTTTAGTTGATCAGAGGCCAAGAAAGTTCCTGATTTTAGGCAGTGCTTCACGTGACTTATTACAACAATCTTCTGAAACCTTAGCTGGACGTATTGGATATATAGAACTTCCTCCTTTTTCTATAACAGAAGTTAAGGAAGAGAAAAAATTATGGTTACGAGGCGGACTTCCTCTTTCATATTTAGCCTCTTCCGATGAAGAGAGCTATGCATGGCGCCAATCCTATATCCTAACCTTTTTAGAAAGAGACATACCTAACCTAGGATTTAATATTCCTCCTGTGTTAATGAGACGATTATGGATGATGTTAGCTCATTATCATGGACAAATCCTCAATGCATCAGAAATAGGAAAATCTTTAAGTATATCCCATCATACTGTTAAAAAGTATCTAGACATACTTGCTGGTACATTTATGGTTCGTCTTCTTACACCCTGGTTTGAGAATATAAGTAAACGTCAGGTAAAATCACCCAAAATATACTTACGTGATAGCGGTTTATTACATGCACTTTTGGGTATTCAAGACGAGGAACAATTGGAATTATATCCAAAACTTGGATCAGACTGGGAAGGCTTTGCTTTAGAAGAAATCATTAAAGAATATCATGCTGCTTTTGAAGAATGTTACTTTTGGTCTACTCAAACAGGTGCGGAGCTTGATCTGCTGATCATAAAAGATGGAAAAAAATTAGGATTTGAGTTTAAACATACTGACCTTCCAAAGGTTACTCCTTCCATGCGAATTGCTTTAGAAACATTAAAGCTGGATCATTTGTATGTTATTTTCCCTTATTCGGGTGAGAGCTTTCCTCTTTCTGATAAAATAACTGCACGCGGATTATTGCAAGTAAAATGGCGAGGCTAGACAAAAGTAGTCCTGGCACGGAAGAAGAACTTCTGCGCCAGTTTGGGGGTGTACCACCTCCAATGGCATTCGGTTAAGAAGAAATGGTGTGATATATTAAGGTTTATAAGTTGTAAAAACTGGAGGGTTAACAAAGTTACGACCCAATAGGCATTATGCTCGCATCTCACATCAGGCTAGGGTTAAATGGTCTATCGTAATTTAACAGCAGTAAATCCTTAACCGAATGCCATTGTTCTGCTTACAACCCCAAATCTATTGTTTTTTATTTACCCTATTAGAAAAAATTTCGTACAAAAGCCGTGCCCTTTCTGCAACATATGCTTAGTTCCCCAAATAAAAATCTATCGTATTACCTAATGATTTGTTGCAAACCCTAATTTTATTTCTTATTTATCTATGTCTTAAAGGAATAAGTGTAATTTAGAATAAACAAATCTGAATAACTGAGTATGGATAAGCCAAAATTAACTTATATAACTTATATATATATTAAAATCTTCCTTCTACTAAGTCTATTTCTACTTCAGAGTTGTAATAAAGAATCCACTTCTCTCAGTTTGCAACCCCATCTAAAAAAGCCTCGCTATGAAATTGTCTCAGACGGCGAACAAGAAGAGATAGGATTTATGACACTCCCTTTAGAGCTGCAAGCTTATATTCTGGGATTTTTAGATCAGAGAAGCTTTATAAAATCTTCTATAGTCTGTCATTCTTGGAGAGGGGCCACTTATATATTAGGAGAGCAAAAAGCTTTAGATATATCATATAAGAAACTAAATGATCAAAGTTGTCTATATTTATCAAGAG
This sequence comes from Candidatus Amoebophilus sp. 36-38, assembly GCA_001897825.1. Lineage (GTDB taxonomy): Bacteria > Bacteroidota > Bacteroidia > Cytophagales > Amoebophilaceae > Amoebophilus. The sequence continues at coordinate 3,870 of MKUM01000088.1, read as the reverse complement.
GACTTTTTTCTTCGCTCACCCTTAGAAGTTGCGAACTAGAAAGCCAATCAGCCAGAAACCTTTCTCAGCTTAGCAGAATCAAATATTTAGAATTACGCAATACTACAATTGGAGTCTTAGGAGCTGAAGCTCTTGCTAGCCTTTCTAAGCTGACCACTCTTAAGTTGTATACCTGTGGAATTGGAACTTCAGGAATTCGGGCCATTGCTAATGGTAATCTTACTTCTCTAACTGCACTAAGTTTGAGCTATGACCCTATTGAAGGCGCAGGAGCTCAGGCACTAGCGAATGGCAATCTTAGCAGTCTGACCTCTCTAGAGTTACTAAGAAATAAAATTAAAAATGCAGGAGCTCAGGCATTGGCTAATGGAAACCTTTCTGCACTAAAGACCCTGAAAATAACAGAAAACAAAATAAAAGAACTAGGATACCACTCAATTGTTAACGGTAATCTTTCTTCTTTAACTCATTTAAATTTAAAGCATAATCGTATAGGTACTATAGGGACCGATTTTTTTTCTACCGGCAACCTTGTTAATTTATCTTACCTAGACTTATCTAGTAACTATCTCAAAGCTTCGAAGAGTAAAACCCTTGCTAGCAATAGTCTTACTTCTCTCACACATTTGATTTTAGGCCACAGTAGCATAGGGGTTGTAGAAGCTCAACTTCTATCGGAAAAAAAGTTTCCTACTCTCACTTATCTAGATTTAAGTTATAGCGGCATTAAAGCTGCAGCGGTCAAAATTCTTGCTAACGGCAATCTTTTTACTTTAACTTCCCTCAATCTGGATTCTAACTCTATAGAAGATGCAGGAGCCGAGTTTCTTTCTACCGGCAATCTTGTTAATTTGACTTCTTTAAATTTAACAAGAAATAAAATTGGAGATATTGGTATCCAGGCATTAGCAAAGGGCAATCTTTCTGCCTTAACTTCTCTCAGTTTGGAATATAATAGCCTAGGGCTTGCAGGAATTGCTGTTCTTGCTAAGGGTAATCTTTCTAGTCTAACTCACTTGGATTTGAGCCGTAACAATATAACCCATGTAGAAATAAAGACCCTTCTTGGTGGCAATCTTTCTTTTTTGACGTCTCTAATTTTGAGACAAAATAGTCTAAATGTTACAGAAGCTTATACCCTTGCCCATAGCAATTTTCACAGGCTGGTACACTTAGATTTAGGAAGCAATAGCATAGGAGATGAAGGGGCTAAGGCTTTAGCTACTGCTTATTTCCCTAACTTAGCTTATTTAGGGTTGAGGTGGAATAAAATTGGGATTATAGGAGTCGAAGCTTTTATGAACACATATCTACCTAGCTTAAGAGACTTGGTTTTAGATGGCAATCGTATTCCAAAAGAGAGTAAAAAAGCTTTTTTATCTTGGGCAGAGAAAGAATCTATAAAACTAGTTGTTTAAAAACCCATAGTTATTCTAGTTGGTTAACTAAATTCTTTTTATTATTTCCTTTAATCGCTTTGGGTATCATCAGATGATTGAGGAGATGGGGTTTTGGTATCTGTAGTAGTCGTTGTGGTAGTAGTAGTAGTAGTAGTAGTAGTAGTAGTAGTAGTAGTACCTTCTTTTGAAGTATCCTTGGACTGGTTTTTGTAAATTTTTGACCCCCTTCGTTGCATATAATCAGTATTTTTATATAGCTTCTTAAAAGAAGTTCCATTTTTTTCAAAATCCATTAATGTATTTTTTACAAGATCCCCATTTCCTCCACCCTGCAGCTCCCTACACACCTCGGTTAGAGTAGCTATAAAAAACGACAAGAAAAAATCTTTTAACTCGTCTCCCAATGTATTGTACTCTTCTTGTATATCTCCTTCATCAAGGGCTTGAAGGGTCATGGAAACAATCTCTCTTTTCTGCTTTTGCTGTTCTTTTTTTTTCTTACTAGTCTTATTAGTTAAATCAGATAATTCTCTAGTTAATATATCATAGGGATCAACTTTTCTACGCCCTGCAGAGTTAATTAATATACCCCCAATGTCATTTCCTGGGACTAAAGCTACCATTCTTTTATCATCGGCTACTATCTTTATTCTAACACAATTCTCTAAACTTGCTTCTTTAAATACTGCAACATCGGAACTTTTTGGGCCAAATTCTTTTCTTTTCTTCCTATATTCTATACTGTCATCAAAGATGGCTTTATAATGCTTTCCGTCTAAAAATTCTTTAACAGACATAACTTGATATTTTCTTACAGCTGCTGCATCATGACTAACAAAAATACCTGATCCCCCTCCATGGTTACCCTTTGGAAGAGCTTCTTCAGCAGCCTCCCATGATTCTCTATCCCTCTTTTTAGCAGCTTCAATTTCTTCTCTTTCTTTGTCACTTGGATGAAGTTTTTTTATTTCTTTTTCTCCCTTGTCTCCTGGTTTATAGCGAGTAAATGCCTTACTGCCTCTTTTTGAGCGTCTTGGTGGGCGTGCTGATTCTTCGAATTTTTTAGCTTTTTTCTTAGCTGGATTCTTTTTTTTCTTTTTCTCTCTTTTCTTCTTTTCCTTCTCTAAAGGAGCGGTACTAGTATCGGAAGAATCTGTAGCAAGTGTAGTAGTTGATGGTTTTCCTATACTGGATGATTTTGTAGTTTTTTTAGATTTCTTCTTTTCTGCTTTTTTTTCTTCTGAACTAGAACTGTCATTTGTAGTGGTTGGAGGAGTGGCTTCTCTTCTTCTTTTTATACCGGCTCTTTTATCAGCCTTAGTAGATTTATTTTTCTTTTTTTCATCTACAGGTATAGGTGTAGTAGCTTTTTTAGCTTTTTTCTTCAGTGGCTCTTGTGCTGATCCCTCAGAACTAGTAGTCGTTGTAGTAGCTTTTTTTCTATTTTTGCTAACGCCTTCCTTTTTCTGTGTAGATTGTTGACCTGCTTTTTTATCTCCTTTTGATTTACTTTCTTCTTTAAGATCCTTTTCTCTTTTAGCTTTCTTATCTTTTTTATCTTTACCTCCTCCAACTAGTCCCCCCATGTAAACATACCCTTCTTTATTATTAGTAGGTAATACAACCTGTAGAGAACTTGTTGTAGCAGGTATAACACTTACTAAGCGACTTATATCCTCTTCTCCTAAAAAAGCAAGTAAATCCATCTCTTTACCTGTATAATTTGTAACTCTTGCTCTCCATGTCTCTCTTCCCTTATATAAACTAATAGTATACCCTCCTTCTCTTGTCCTGAAAATTCTTTCTTCTAATTGTTTCTGTATCTTTTTTTCATGCTCCTCCCTAGAAAGGCTTTGCCGAGATTCTATATCTCTTTTAGTTAGTATTCTAGAAGGCTCCTTTTTCTCTCTATTACTATCTTTTTTATTTGATATGTCATCAGGCTTAGTAACTACAGAGGTAGTAGGTATGTTCTCAATAGATGGACTTCTATGGCCTATTGCTGATAGTGGCTCTTTGGTAGGACTTGCTACAAGGGTATCTTTTTCAACGTTATCCCCAGATTCTTCTCTTGCTATAGTGGGTAACTTATCTACGTGTTTAGTAGAGGGTCCTACCGCCGACGACTTACTGAAAGGCAAGCTACTGTTCTCAAAACAACTCTCAAAGGGTAGGGCTAATAGAAGAATAAGTATAACTCCTACATGAGTTATATGATCTATAAACCACTTTTTAAAATCTGGTTTTATCTGCATGATATTGCTATGAAGGAGAGAATATTACTATAAAATAAGATATAATTAGGTAATATGCAAAGTCAGATTTGTCTTAAAGCAGTACATGTAAGCTTGAAGTATAATCCATCCTGACATTCCTTAACGTGCTTTAATTTCCCTTTTCTGACGTGGCTCCGGTTACATCCATTAAGCAAGGTACTGTAACTGCCTCGTTAATATTACGCAAATTAGGT
>MKUM01000087.1 GCA_001897825.1 Candidatus Amoebophilus sp. 36-38 | reverse complement strand
CGCTTCCAAATCCACTTGATTGGGCTTCTTTAGCTACTATAGCTGCATTCTTAGCTACAGTAAAAGCTTCTTTCGCTTCTTTGACATAAATTGAAGGATTGGCAGCATTACTAATTTTATTTTTATAGTAATCAGTCATTGCTAACCGGGCTTGCACAACAGCTATATAAGCTGCTTTAACAACTTGATTAATATCTTCGCTTCCAAATCCACTTAATTGAGCTTCTTTACCTACCGTAGCTGTATTCTTAGCTACAGTAAAAGCAGCCTCTGCTTCTTTGCCATAAATTGAAGGATTGGCAGCATTACTAATTTTATTTTTATAGTAATCAGCCATTGCTAACCAAGTCCTGGAGGCAGATATATAAGCTGCTTTAACAACTTCATTAATATCTTCGCTCCCAAATCCACTTAATTGAGCTTCTTTAGCTACTATAGCTGTATGCTTAGCTACAGCAAAAGCAGACTCTGCTTCTTTGCCATAAATTGAAGGATTGACAGCATTACTAATTTCATTTTTATAGTAATCAGCCATTGCCAACCGGGCTTTCGCAACAGCTATATAAGCTGCTTTAACAACTTGATTAATATCTTCGCTTCCAAATCCATTTGATTGAGCTCCTTTAGCTACTATAGCTGCATTCTTAGCTACAGCAAAAGCAGCCTCTGCTTCTTTGCCATAAATTGAAGGATTGACAGCATTACTAATTTCATTTTTATAGTAATCAGCCATTTCCAACTGGGCTTGCACAGCAGCCATATAAGCGGCTCTGTTAACCTTTTCAACCTTAGTAAGCTCCAACTCATAATTCTTAGCAACTTCCGCTAATTTTACAGCCTCTCTAAGCATACGGTCAGCATCAGAAGTAGTAGGAACAGTGCTCGCAACGTTTTCACACAATAGGGAGAAAAGAATATCTAACGCAGCTTTATAAGCTTCTTTAGCAATTTCTTCAAGTTGACCTGCTTGGGTAAATCCATCTTTGTCCTTACTCATCTCCACAGCCATGGTGGCAACTTCCATAGCTCCTTTCGAACTATCCTTATTAATATTAGCAGCATACTCTTGTGCCTGTCCATCTAATTTTTGAACAATTGCATTAGAAATAGCTATAACCCGCTGTTTACTTTCTTCTGTATTAAGAACATCCGTATAAATTTCTTTAGCCTTGGCAAAGACTTTATTTGCTTCTCCTAATTGATCTTTTTCCAGCAATTTCTTCACCTTATCCTCAGCAGACTGCATATAATCTTTTAAAAATTCATTAGCCTTTTCAATTACATCTTCCGTAGGCACAAGAATATTCTTTCGAATACCAAGCTTGTATCTTTCTGTTAATAATGGATCTTGAAGCGTATTGGATAAACTTTCCGCCTCTTGTCTAATCTGCTGGCTTTTCTTTTGTATAACAACAATTCTATCTAATTTGATAAATTCTGAAAGAAAAGAATTATCTTTTGCCTTACTAAAATTCTCAATAGCTCTGTCTAAATCCTGGTATTTAATAGCTGCTGCTCTTCTCACTAAAGCTTGATACCAACCTTTAACAGCTGAGTCATCAATCCATATTAGCTTGGTCTTGTAAAAGATTTCATCGTTTTCGTCTTGTAACTCTAATAGGAGCTCTGCACTAGTCACATCCTGTGGATGACTCACGACCTGTAAAGGGACATCAATCATATCGTTTGGGCCAATTTTATCTTGTCCAGTAATATCTTGTAAAGTACTGGATACATTTCCCTGATACACTTTACCATTAAATTGAATCGTTAGTCCCTTGGCGTTTACAAGTGTCAACTTTATATCTCTTATATCTATATCAGTGTTATCAACTTCATTTCCTAATGTAATGACAGTAGAACCTTTTGTTAAATATCCTCCTTCATCAATATCCGATAAAAATGCCCCTAGTTTACATTTCTCCTTTCTCCACACTGTTTGTTGACTATCTATGGGCGATGATGCCCCTTTTTTAGTCAACTTAATAGTAACAATAGCATTATTTTCCCCATAGTCTGCTAGCAACTTAAATCTAACAGACTCATTAGCAGCATTATATACATCTTTTAAGGTCGCTATTTTATCAACAGGCATTCCATCCTTATCTAGCAATGTAAATTCACTTTTATTATTACTAATTACCTCTATCTGAATTTGGCCAAGTCCTTCCCAAGAAATACTATGATCAGAGTTATTTTTTAACCTAAAAGTAGCCGCTTCATCACCTGCAAATGGGGTCAGATTAATTATCTCTATTTTATCTTTATTCCTATTCAGTCTAAGTGGTATATAATTGAGCTTTTCCTTATAATATAGCTGTAACTTAAATTCTAATTCTTCGTCTCCTTGTGGGTTGACATATAAAGTAATCTCATCACCTATCTTACCTAGCTGGTCTCCTATTAATTTATCCACTTGGGTGCCCCCTTTCGACTTCGAAAGAAACCCAGTATGACCTAAAGTCCTACTCATATCTAGCCTTAGTTGTTTCATATCTACCGTACCACTTCCCACCTCTGGCTCTATTTTCAGTTTTATAGCCTTCACAGACTCCTCTAAACCAACAAAAGACGAATTTGCTGGATCTGGTATAGGATCAATCAACCTTAAACGTAGTTTAACTTCTTTAGCTTTCCAGCTTACAAATCTTGGATTAGAGATTGGTTGATCTTTATAAAAAAGTTCCAACTTAAATTCTAGTTTCTCATCTCCCTCTGGATGGATATCTAGAGTAAGCTCTTCTCCTAAATTTCCTAATTCAGCTCCTACTAACTGTGTTATTTTAGTATTCGAGCCAGCCTTTGTAAGAAAGCTCCTACCAACTGTAATTTCTGTTACAACTAATTTTAACTGATTATCATCTATACTACTACTTCCTGGCTGCGGCTCTATTTTAACTTTTATAGATTTTGGAAGTTCTTCAAGTTTAATAAAAGTAGTAGAAGCTGACACGCTAGGATCAACAAAGCTAAGTTTTAAGTTGGCTTCACCCTTTTCCCACTTTATAGTTAGCGGAAAACGATCCATTTGTTGTTTTTTGTAAAATAGGGTTATCTCAAATCGTAATTTCTTTTCTTCATTAGGAATGACGTATAATTTTATCTCATCGTCTATGTTTCCCAACTGATCTCCTGTTAATTCTTTTACCTCACTAACTCCATTCGGCTTAGTAGAAAGAAATCCTTTATTTCCTTCCTCCTGCTTTATAACCACTTTCAGATTTTTTAAATCCACTTCGCCACTCCCTTTTTGTCGAACTATCTTAAACTTAGCTTCTTTATTATTTCCTTTTAGATCAAAAGATTTTGTAATATTATTTCCATTAATAGGGACAAGCTCTAAATCTACTTTAGGGGCTTTAAAATCTTTTTCCTGGGTTAAATGGGTTAGGATGATACCTTCAGCAGCAACCATAAACTCAAAAGTAGCCTTCTCTTGTGTATTGAAGCGAATAGGAAGTGTGCCTTTTGATTCACCTCTTCTAGCAGCTAGCGTTATAGAGGTAGTTTCTCCTTCCTTTTTGCCATCTAATAATACGGCTGTCTCCCCTTCCTTAGCACTCATATTTTTATAAATCAGCTTTACATTTGTAGCCGCTTCTTTACCTGTATTAGTAAGCGTATAGCTTACCTGACCTTGTGCTAGATCATAGTCTACTTTTAAACCAACCTTAATGTCTGCAGCAGTAAAGGTATAAGACACAAAGCTCGTTTCTCCTCCTTCATATTGTAACTTAAACTTAAACTCCACCATACGATTGCTGCCAAAATCTAGCTCTCCTAAGTCCTTTGTAGCTCCCACATAAGATATATATCCTACATCTACTGTGTTTTCCTCACTATACAACAAATCTTTACCTCCTAACTTTATACCAGATTTTTCACTCTTATAAACAATCTTTACTTCATTTAGAGATTGGTAGGTGGTATTTTCTACCTTGCATGTAATATGTCGGGTAATAGGATCATAGTTCACGTCTTTCAGGCGTACAGGCTCTTCTTTTTCCCAATCTATCTCTATGGCTTCTCCCATCTCCTCGCCTTCATAAAGCAACTGAAAACTAAATGTAGCTTTTGTATCTCCATTTGGCTCTACACTTAAGGTTTTATCTATTTCTTGTCTGGGATATATTTTCCCTAAGTCGTCTATCTCTTGGGTATCGTCATTTAAATATGTGGCTTCTCCAATACGAGCATGTGCCCCTTTTACTCTCTTTACCTGTAACTTGGCTTTTCCTATGTCTACTACTTCGTCTACTTTGTTAATTATTTGGAGTAAAATTGGTTCCTTTCCCTTGATAGAAGTAGAACCTTTAGAAACTAATTTTAGGTTTACAGCATCAGCTTCTTTTCTCCATTTTACTTCCTCCGTACTAATAGGTATGCCCCATTTATCCAAAAGCTTCAACTCAAGCGTTACTCGACCAGATCCCTCAGTAGGTTCCAGAAAAATTTCTATTTTGAGAGGTTCATTATCTAATTCTAACTTCTTAGAAGCACTAAACTTCACCAATTTCTCTCGAACAGAATCATCCGTTTTAGTAGTTTTTTTTCCATCTTCATAAACCGTATAACCTACTCGCCCTCTACCCTCTGTATATTTATAAGATGCTTGTAGCGTAAAATTCTCTAATGCAGCCGGCTTATTCTTATCTACTAAACTAAAAACAACTTCTGTAGTCTTTTGATCACCTATCAACAAAGTAGGCTGCTTTATTGACATAGAAATCTTGCCTTCTTCTTCCCTACGACCTGTATTTAAGGTTGCTTCATCTTGAAAAGGTATTCCTTTGTCAGTCTTTATCTTTTTACTTCCGTTTCCGCAGTCACAAGAAACGATATTAAAGAGAGTTAAAAAGAAAATTAGCTGGGCAAATCTAACAGGTAAATGTTTTTTAAATCGGAATGATATTGGGTACATGAATTAATTACTTTGATCTTTTTTGAATTTTGAATTACTTAGAACTCTGCTACAAAGATAACGGTAGATTGCTAATTTTTTTTACATCTAAACAAACAAGTTAATCATGAACTAAAATATGTTTATCTATTATTTAAAAGGTAAACCTATATGGCAGACAATAGAATCTTGATCCTCTCGTCCATACTTATAATAACTTTTTTATTCTCATTGACCTCGCAACTATGATTGGGTTGAGGGACTATGTGATTGAGGTAATGAATTATTTTCTAAATATATTTTACAAGAAAGTTTTAAATTGTCAAAAAATTTAATCTATTAAGCATTTAAATCGGTTATGCATACAATCCGTAAGCTTCTTACTGATAGTAACTTCCGAAGTTGTCTGGTGGTTCATGCAACTTATAGTTTAGCTAAATGGATTTCATTGAGCAATTTACCTTTACTCGTTGCTCAAAAATTTAATGACAGAGACACACTAGTTTTATCATTAAGTTTAAAACTTTTACCAACCATTATCTGCGCACCGCTATTAGCTAACATCCTATCTAAAATAGGTTTCAAGAAACTAACCATCTTAGGTATGTTATTGCTCGCGATCATGCAGCTCGGATTAATCTATACGAACCATCCCATCATATTTCAAGGCTTTATTTTAGTAACAGGAATCATTGATACAGTTGTCACATCTTGTATACTCGTCTTACGTTCTCAAGTAATACCAAGTGGAAAGCATATTGCTGGGAATGCTTCATTTTCAATGGTTGAATCTATTGCAAGAATAATAGGACCCGCTTTAACCGCAGTTATGTTATGGAAACTATCCCTTAAGCAAAGTTTTTACGGCATTTCAACATTACTCTTACTAGCTACTATAATCCTAGAATTGTCTCAGATACCTTTTAAAAAAGCAACTAGTAGACATACAACAACCATTGGCTATTTATCTTTTTTAAAGTTATTCCACAAAAAACCTATTCTCTGGGCTATTTACATCCCTTGCTTAGGTTATGCTATTTTAAGTGGTACACGTAACTTATTTCTATTTTGGACTAATAAAGAGATATTTCACAACCATGAAGCAAAATGGACTTTACTATTAACTGCCCATGGATTAGGAACCATTTTGGGAAGTATATTAGGAACTAAATTTCTCCATTGGATAAAAAAGAGAATCTCTTTACTTCAAGCTTTTCTATACTTAGGCCTATTACGTAGTATTGTCTTTTTAATATTAAGTTGGGTGCCATATTTTAAGCTGGCTCTCGCTATGATGGTGGTATTAGGACTACCAGAAATTTTAGAAACCATATGTTTCTTTACCTTGTTACAAATATATTTGGAGGGTGATGAAGTACATGTATTCTATACGTTTAATATACCTGTATACTATACCTTTGTTGTCTTAGGTACCTTGACAGGAGAACTGTATACAACAAACCTAATAACTTTACAGAATCTATGGCTTTTAACATCCCTTTTATCCCTAATCTCTATAGTACCCTTTCTTGTTAAGGCCAAAGGCTTGAATAAAAAATCAGCTTATGCTATTCAGGAATCAACCCCATCGTAAATAGAAAATCTTAAATATATAAAGGGGAAGAATTCATCATTCTTCCCCTTTACAGCTATCTTGCAACAATGTTTGTTTATCTATCCACAAAAAGGCCAAGAGTCATTGTAGGAATCGATTTCAAACATTACTGTATGCTGAGTGTTTAATTTGTTTGCCATAGTTTTCAATTTTAAAGGTTAAACATACAAACCGCATCTTGTTACCTAGCATATAGATTGATGCTCTGGAGAATATTTTAGTAATAATTTTTACTAAAAGCAAATCTTGAAATACTAATCTTATATTTTTTGCTGCCTCAACTTAACAAATAGCATGCTATATATTAGCAATATTATCCAAAATAAAAATATAAGTGTTTCGTGTTTTTAACACAACAGTTTTTACAGCACACATTAAATAATACATTTTATTAAAAACGATACAAAAATTTTACAAGCTCATAATTTTAATAAGTAATTAACCCAAGTTGCTAGTTAAAACTTACATGGATCACGGCTAAATTCAATTTTCATAATTAGATGTTTAGTCCCCAATAATTATGGTTATATTAGTAGAAAGATTATTATAGATAAAAAAGAAGTAAAAAAACTATGGGACAACTATTACATAAATGCGCCACTACAACGGAGAAAACTCGTAGACAAATTCAGTTATCAAAAAAAAGTATAGCTACGCTAGCTAGACAATATGGAGTTAATCGTAAAACAATAGCTAAGTGGAAGAAAAGAACTT
>MKUM01000086.1 GCA_001897825.1 Candidatus Amoebophilus sp. 36-38 | reverse complement strand
CCCTCTTATCAACCAACCTTTAAATCATACTTGAATTGTTAAGGGTTAACTAAGTAATCGAATGCGTGCTTTTGGACTTGGTACGTTATTGGGCAATAGGCGGGGCAAGTGGCGCAGGGGGCAATGCAAGCAAAAAATAACAAATAGAACCTAACGACCACGCTTCTTCTACAATAACTAGACGGCTTTTTTGAACTGACTTAATCATGCATGCTAGATTAAGCGGTCCCACTATCTTCATATCAATGAGTTCAATCTAGTATTTCTCAGTTCTTTGTCAAAAGCTTGTAAATCAGATGTTTATCAGAAATGTTAGTGTTTAGTAAAGTGTCTATAAGTACAGGAAAGAAGAAAGACAAGAATTAAGATTGTTTAAGACACTAAACATTAGGAAACCAATATGTTAAGAAACATATTGGTTTTTTACTCATTTGCGACTTATTTTTGGATACCTGAGTAATTACTATTTACTATAAAGTAAACTGATAAGTTTAGAATATAAAAAATGGAAAAAATGAAAAAAAATAAAGGAATGGAAGAAATGATGAAGAAAGAGTTGATAGAAATAATAGAAAATGGGATGAAAGTAATGATAGAGAAAGAAATGAAAGAAATGGTAGAGAAAGAAGTAGAAGAAATGATAAAGCAAGGGATGATAGATAGAGAAATGATAGATAAAGAAATGATAGAGATGATAGAAGAAGAGATGATAGAAATGATGGAGAAAGAGGTTATAGATAGAGAAACAATGGAGGAAGAACTGAAAGAAATGATAGAGAAAGAAATAGAAGAAATAATAAATAGAGGGATGGTGGATATCGAAATGATAAATAATAGAGAAATGATAGAAATAATAGGAGAAGAAATGATAGAAATGATGCAGAAAGAGATGGCAGAAATGAAAGATAGGGAAGCGAAAAATAAGTTAAAGAAAAAAATAAGTATAAGTGGATCAAGAAAAGAATAAATAGAACTATTTAAAATTTTGGTAATCTTAGAACCTAATCTAAAGGTAAAGCACCAAAGTTTCGAGCTAATTTTACTCTGGGAGTAGAAGGAGAAATAGTAGTAAAGAAAATTTCATTACTGAAGAGTTTGTAAGTATACGTTGTTATAAATCTTAACTATCAACCTGCTGTTGTCATAATTAGGATTTAGATCTTATCGATATAATACACTATTCAACGCCTGAATTGTTTTGTCAACACTAGGCAATATTTCCTGAATCAAAGTGGATGCATAGGCTAAAGGTACATCCGCACTATTTACTTTGATGATGGGTGCATCTAAGTAGTCAAAAGCATGCTTTTGGACTTGATAAGTTATCTCAGAAGCAATAGAACCTAATGGCCAAGCTTCTTCTACAATTACTAGCCGATTTGTTTTCTGAACAGACTTGATGATGCATGCTATATCAAGCGGTCGCACGGTCCTCATATCAATAAGCTCAATGTCGATGCCTTGAGTTTGTAACTTTTGGGCAGCTTCGGAAGCTATTTTCATCATCTTTCCAAATGATACTAGCGTAACATCTTTGCCTGCTTTAACGATGGTAGCTTTCCCAATAGGAAGCAAATATTCTTGCTCAGGAACTTCACCTTGGTCCCCATACATCAACTCTGATTCCATAAATATGACGGGATCATCATCTCGGATAGATGATTTAAGCAAACCTTTAGCATCATATGGGTTAGAGGGGACAAGAACTTTTAATCCAGGGCAATTTGCATACCAATTCTCAAAATTTTGAGAATGTTGAGAGCTAAGCATACCTGCATTGCCGGTAGGGCCTCTAAATACGATGGGTACTGGAAATTGTCCGCCTGACATCGACATCATCTTGGCGGCTGAGTTGATAACTTGGTCTATGGCTACTAAAGAGAAATTAAAGGTCATAAATTCTATAATAGGCCGTAATCCATTCATTGCTGCACCGACTCCCAGTCCAGCAAATCCTAATTCTGAGATGGGCGTATCTATAATCCTTTGAGCACCAAACTCTGCCAACATCCCTTGGCTCACTTTATAAGCCCCATTGTATGCGGCCACTTCTTCGCCCATCAAGAAGACCTGATTATCTCTACGCATTTCTTCCGACATAGCCTCTTGTAGGGCTTGTCTAAATGATATTTTTCTCATGTACTAAAGGGGTAAAACAGATTTAATTATTTAATTAACAAATATAATAATACCTGTGTGAATCTGAGTACCTTAGTTCATAAAACCAGACAAACTTTATTCACCCCGCAAATATTCATTGATTGCGATACGTAGCTCTTGTACGGATAAGTTGTGCTGTAATATGCCATTCTGTGCTACTGAAATCTGACCTGTTTCTTCTGAAATAACTACCACCAACGTATCAGTTACCTCGGACATCCCAATAGCTGCCCGATGTCTAAGTCCAAATTGTGCAGGCAAATTCTGTTTTTCAGTGACCGGTAAAATACAACGAGCTGCTACGATTTTAGATTGGTAAATGATGACGGCTCCATCGTGTAACGGGCTCTCTCGATGAAGTATCGCTAATAATAACCTTTTAGAGACATATGCATGTAGTAAATCTCCAGATTCAATATAAAATTTTAGATCTTCATTATTAGAAAGAACAATAAGTCCCCCTGTATTACTACCTCCTAGCATTTTAGAAGCTTCCACAATGGCAGTAATATTGAAAGCTAAATCAGTCTTTTTTTTCCATCCAGGAATTCGTATAGATAGTTGCTTGTTACCCCAAAAGAATATTCCACCTAGGGTAGAGAGAAACTTTCTGATCTCATATTGGAAAAGAATAATCGTTGCCAATACAGTTACTCCACTCAGTTGGCCTAATAAATAACTAAGCAACTGCATATTGGATCGATGCGCTATCCAAGCAATTAAATAGAGTATCAAAGCTCCTAGAATAATTTTAATGGCAGCACTCCCTTTGACCAGCTTATATAGTTGGTAAAGTAGTAGACTAACGAGTAAGATATCAATGATATCAACTATTTTAATAGTTGGCCATGCTAGGTTAAATGCGATCACGTTAGAAACTTTATTAAATTAATTTGGGAGCTTAACTAGTGATCGCTAAACAATAAAATTTTTTTAAATTAGGCTAAGAATATGAGTTAAAACTATCAAACTTTTTCAAGGTGCTGAGTAGTTGTTAGATGTGTAAATGAGAAATTTTCATGATTGCTAGTGGGAAGTTTCTTTCTCATGTGCGTTTTAACTAGCAACTTGGGTTATTTAACTAATTTATTGGCAAAATCTATAATCATCTTTTCAGTATACAATTCTATAGGCGCTATATCGTCAGTCAATACAAGACAATGAGGATCGTATTTGATGTGCTGATAATACATTTGGATATACTTAATTAAGGGATTTAATCCTTCTTGATTTGCATCCAATTCTATTGTATCAAGGTTAAAATCATAGTCAGTTGCCCAAACTAAATAATTTAAACTTCCTCGTACTTTAACTCTGTATACGTATTTAAAAACTGATTTCATCGTATTTTGAATCATCAATAATACGGGTGAATTGGGTTGTGTACTTCCTACATTAATACCAACCATGCCGCGATGGTTCAGATGGCGTTTCACTTCTTTAAAAAACTCTTGTGTAGTGAAATGAAAAGGAATGTAAGGCTGTTTATAGGCATCTATAAAGATGTTGTCATACGACTTAGAGGTGGTTGTTAAATACAATCTACCGTCTTGAGCAATAGTTTTTAAATCAGGTATATCTCCTAACCCAAAATACGCTTTACCTACTTCTATAATAGCAGGGTCTATTTCAACTCCATCAGCTTGAGAACCAGGTATAAAATGGGTATATTGTCTGACAGTAGTACCGCCTGCTAGCCCAATACTCAATATGCTTTTGCCTTGATTCAAGAGCCCTAACAGAAGGCAATAATCCCATTCTCCATTAAAAATATAGCTGTCTGGCTTATATACAGAATGCTCCGCATGGCCCTCATTAAGTCTTAAAATAGTTAGGCCCTTTTCTTTGAGTACTTGGATATAGTTATACACAGATTCAGTGTCATACACCAATCCTTTTTCAGGTTTAATTCTAAATGGGAAAGTAGTCAATAAAATTGTTCCCAAAGGTAATAGAAGTAAAAACCACTTTTTAAGTCCTAGGATACCCACTAGCATTAATAAAGTTGCGAATAAGAGTATACTTCTTGAAGTCCCTATCAGGGGGATTGTCAAAAGTGTGGGTAAAAAAGTTCCTAAAATGCTGCCTATATTGGACCAAGTAAAAACTTGACCAGCCAAATTGCCTACTGCATTAGATTGTTGTGATTTGAGCTTAACCACATAGGGAGTAAACATTCCTAATGCTACAAATGGTAGAGCTAGAAAAACGACCATCAGGCCTAAAGCTAATATGATCAAACCAATTGAATAGGTATTGAAAGCTTGCTCAATACTCCGGAAAGCTAGTCTGGTAAGTGGTATAATTCCAAACGGAATGGAAGCTATATAGATAGCTGTAGTGAGCACTAGTTTATAAAAAGCATTTTCGCTAGGGTATTTGTCAGCTATACGGCCACCTACATAATATCCAATGCTTAAGGCTATCATAATTACTCCTAAAATATTTGTCCAGACTAACAAGGAAGTCCCAAAATATGGAGCCAATAACCTAGATATAGCCATTTCAATAGACATAATGCTCATACCGCCTACAAAAGCAGTCAGTAACAAAGGGTTTTGTATACGTTTAGTAGAAATCATGGCTAGATGTTTAATAATAGGTATTAGATATGGTTTAAATGAATGTGTTAAAATTTGATACTAGTCATTTGATTTTTTTTAGTATACGATTACCTAATCCGATGATAGCGGTAGCTATTAGTAAAAGCCCGAAATACAAAATAGTTCTTGTTGTTCCATAAAAGGGAATAGCTAAAAAAATGGGAATAAAAGTTCCTAGAATACTCCCTAAAGTGGAGTAAGCAGCTATTTTACCTGTAACTCGGCCTAATTTTTCTTGTTGATAGGAATTTAATCGGATTATATAAGGTGTTATCATGCCTACAAGGATAAAAGGCATCCCTAATAATAGCAATGTGGCAATCAAGGAAATAAAGAAAAGACTTAAAGAGTGTGTGGCAACCCAAGAGAGCATGGGTTTAAGAAAATAAGCTGCCCAAAAGGGCATTAAACTAAAGTATATACCTGCCCCTAAGAGTAGGCTATATAGTAATTTTCTGCTTTGATATTTGTCAGCCATATAACCACCTAGATAATACCCCATCGTTAGGCATAGCATAATGGTACCGATAAGGCTAGTCCAAGTATATAAAGAGTTGCCAAAATAAGGAGTCAATAATCTAGCAGTAGCCATTTCGATACCCATGGCACACATGCCAACTACAAAAGAAACCCAAACTAAATAGGTTTTTTTATTTGTAGGCTGAGTAGAATTATTAATTAGTATTGCTTTACGTGGCTCCATATTATTTGTCTGGCAACTCTATGAAAAGATAAGTTTGGATAACAATAGACTTGTTCTGAAAACCATCGTCTTGAATCCCCTGAGTTCGTCAGTAATTGGTTCTTCATATTTATTTACTAAAAGTAAACTCCGGTTTCTCACAAATTTCTTCCTGCTCAGAAAACCCAATCCTTGGTTTCAGAAGAAGTCTAATGTGGGCCCACCAGGACTTGAACCTGGGACCACCTGATTATGAGTCAGGTGCTCTAACCAGCTGAGCTATAGGCCCTTAATTTGTTTTATATCTAGTTTGTAGAACCGATATCAATCCTTATGCTTGATGCCTTTATAATCAAAAGCTTGGGAAGCAATAAAACTAATATTTAGCAAATATACATAAATTTACAAATATGAAAATAAAACAATTACCTAATAGATGTCTTATTGTAGTAGTGGGGCCCACAGCGGTAGGCAAAACAGACCTTTGTATACAAATAGCCAAATATTTCCAAACTGAAATTGTCTCTGCAGATTCACGACAATATTATCAGGGAATGCGCATAGGTACAGCGCAGCCTACTATGGAGCAACGTCATCAAGTGGTACACCATTTTATTGATTGTTTTCCGATCGATACTTTTTATAGTGCCGGTAAGTTTGGGCAAGAAGCATTGGAGTTGATCAATCATTTATTTAATAAGCATCAGAGCCTGATACTTACAGGAGGTTCTAGTTTATATGTTCAGGCCGTATGTGAAGGCCTTGACGCAATGCCAGATATACCTATAGCGCTAAGAGCATGCTTGAACCAACGTCTGCAACAAGAGGGAATAGAGGTTCTTAGACAAGAGTTGGCTAGATATGACCCTGCATATTATCAGGTAGTAGATTTAAATAATCCACAAAGAATTGTACGAGCCTTAGAAATTTGCCTAGCTACTGGCAAAACTTATTCTGCATATAGGTTGCGAAACAATCCAAGTAATGTTAGGCCTTTTAAAATTATAAAAATAGGCCTAGACCTGGATCGAAAGCTGCTTTATGAGCGTATTGACGAGCGAGTAGACCAGATGGTAGAACAAGGTCTCTTAGAAGAAGTGACAGCACTCTATCCTTACAAGACAGTTCATGCACTACAAACCGTCGGTTACCAAGAGTTATTCGGTTATCTAGACAACCAATATAGCTTGGAGGAAGCGATTAGCTTAATTAAGAGAAATACAAGGAGATATGCTAAAAGACAGCTTACTTGGTTTAGAAAACAAACAGATATACAGTGGTTTCATCCAAATGATTTAGAAGCTATCCTTGCATATATAAATCAAGTTGCTAGTTGTTAAAATTCTCGTATTTAATGCGTTTTAATTGTTTTTAGTAGCAGAAGGCAACCCCACAAGTGTCGAAAGTTAGGGGCTTGGTAATTTTAGATTAGCTAGGTCCGAGTTTCCTCCACAAAAACATTTTATCTTTATTCACTCATGTTACGCAATTGAGTTAGAGCCCAGGCAAATTTATCACTTGTTAAGTCGTGAAATAAAATCTTTCTAGTTGAACCTTATTTCTTTGAATCAGGTTTCGCCTGCGGCGGGCGTTACTTTTTTCCAACCATGAAAAAAGTAACCAAAAAAGTCTCCGCTGTGCATAAAAAGGCTAAAATTTTCACCCTCCACAGTTTAGCGGCCAGACCTGCGAAAACACCCCAACACTGCGAATGTCACCCCTGCGTAGGTGTTATATTCCGCATGATTGCCATATAACATAATGACAGGTGTATTATAATTTAAGCACCTCAACCTGGTGTTATTATAATTATTGACAAACTTCTTAATAAACTCAT
>MKUM01000085.1 GCA_001897825.1 Candidatus Amoebophilus sp. 36-38 | reverse complement strand
CCTATGTTTGTAGGAGATTGTTATAAATCTAATTAGGGAGTAACTTTATTGCAGAAGAAAAGGGTAAAGAGAAAAGATTAAGTTTGGTCATTAGCCATAAAGGCTGTTCGCAATGCTAATCCCTTTACCCAACTGCAAAGACCTTGGACAGTTCATTAGGCCTAAGAGCCTGTATGTAGGATTGATAAGGCTTAAGCAGTTTCTTCTACCTTATTGGGGGTTGATAGTAAAGCTAAATAAAATGTTAAAACTATGCAAAGTTCAATAAATTATATAGGTGTTGATATTTCTAAATCTTTCTTTGATGTAGCAATAAAGAATGGTCAGACATATGCTTATTATAAGTTTGATAATAATCCCGAGGGATTTGAAGCTTTATTAAAAGTGGTACCTGCAGAGGGTGTAGTAGTAATGGAAGCATCAGGACCTTATTATCTGAGGCTAGCAAATTATCTAACAAAGCAAGCAATAGGAGTAAGTGTGGTTAATCCTTTGGTCATTCGTCGTTTCTGCCAGATGCGTCTTGCTAGGGTAAAGACAGATAAGAAAGATTCAATGATGATTGCAGAATATGGCCACATAGAAAAGCCAGCTCTATGGCAACCACCACAGGAGCATGTTATTGCCCTACAGCAGATGGAAACTTTACTGCACAATGTTCGTAAAGAATACACAACAGTGAGTAACCAACTTGAAAGCTTTAGGAGCAGTGGTATGCTAAATCAAGGGCTTGAACAACTCATTACAAAAGAGTTAGAACATAAACAAGAGCTCATTGATAAGCTTACTCATCAGATGGAAGAGCTAGCCCAAAAGCATTATGCTTCTATGTTGGCTGATTTAGAAAGCATACCAGGCTTAGGGAGAAAGACAGCTATCATGTTAATTGTACTTAGTGGAGGTTTTAGCCGCTTTAGTAATTATAGAAAATTAAGTTCCTATATAGGATTATGCCCGAGGATATTTGAATCTGGGACAAGCCTAAAAGGCAAAGCAAGGATATGTAAGATGGGCATGTCGCGAATCAGAGCTATGTTATATCTCTGTTCATGGAGCGCAAAACGTTACAACAAGGCATGTCATCAACTTTACGGACGTCTGCTTGCAAAGGGAAAAGGTAAAAAGGTGGCATTGATAGCAGTAGCTAATAAGCTACTCAAACAAGCTTTTGCTATCGCAACAAAACAAACAATGTACAATGAAAATTATTTAATAAAATCTTGCTTTTGAACACAGTTCATTGCG
>MKUM01000084.1 GCA_001897825.1 Candidatus Amoebophilus sp. 36-38 | reverse complement strand
GGTTGTTTAAAGAATCAAAAGTAAATATAAGTGAACAAGTAGAAGTTATAGTAGATACAGGCTACCAGGGATTAAATAAGCTACATATCAAAACAAGTATACCTAAAAAGCGAAGGAAAAACCAGCCTTTAAGCAAACAGGAAAGGAAGGACAATCAGGAAATATCAAATAAAAGGGTGGTTATAGAAAATGTGATAGGTATGCTTAAACGTTTTAGAATACTCTCAGAACGATATAGGAACAGGAGAAAGAGGTTTGGCCTACGCTTTAATCTGATTGCTGCTATTTATAACTCTGAACTATTATGTTAAGTTTCGGAAGAGCTCTATTGCATATAAGTTTGGAGTTATAAGCTTAAACAAACACTAACCAGTTAGAGTGATACTCATTTCCCTAATAATAGGCTTAGAGGCCTAAACTTCTATTTGAGTTGCTAACTCTAACTAGCGCAAGGGGATTAAGTCACGGCATAGGTTTTTAGCCTAGAACGGGTAATAAAGTGCCCCTTGTGCTGTTAGTGATACTTTATAAAAGTTATCCATATCTTACCCCAATGGCATTCGGTTAAGAAGAAATAGTGTGATATCTTAAGATCTATAAGTTATAAAAACTGGAGGGTTAACAAAGTTACGACCTAATAGGCATTATCCTCGCATCTCACAGCAGCCTAAGGTTAAATGGCCAACATATCGTAATTTAACAGCAGTAAATCTTTAACCAAATGCTATCGCATCTTATCCTCCCCACTACCTAAAGCTACCCAGATATAGATAACTTTTAATTACAACAATTATAATATTTATATCTTTTTTATTCTTAAATTTTACTTTACAAAGCTAAGGGAACGGGTACTGATTTGGAAAGTACTCTAACATTATCAGCAGATACTTTGGCCGAGATATTGATAACCAGTATGTTGATAACACAATAACTTTAAAACAATCTATTAGGCTATTTCCAAGCAATCTTTTACTTCTTTAATAAGATTTTTGTCTTCGGCCATAATCATCAACTTATCACCTGATCTAAGCTCTGTATCACCTCGTGGTGTTAAATAGCCCTTGTCTCTATTGATAAGCACAATGAGGGCATGCTTCGGAAAGTCTATTTCAACAATCTTTCTACCATCGACCAAAGAGTTTGCAGGAATTATTAGTTCAAAGAGTTCTGTATTAAGCTCATCTGCTAAGTCAATAGCTCTAACATTTTTTTGAGAGGATGATTCTTCTAAACCTAACCACTTAGCAATGGGAGATAAGGTAGTTCCTTGTAAGATCACAGAAGTAAGTACAATAAAGAATACGATATGAAAAATCTTATCTGATTTGCTTACGCATTCTAATAAAGGATGCGTAGCAAATACAATAGGCACTGCCCCTCGAAGTCCTACCCAAGAAATAAATAATTTTTGGTTGAAAGTAACTTTAGTAAATGCGAGTGCAACAAATACACTAATTGGCCTGGCTAAAAATATCAAGGCGGCTGATATCAGTAATCCTATGCCGGCAATAGGTACCAGCTTATGTGGGTAAACTAGCAATCCCAAGCTAATAAACATAACCACTTGCATTAACCAAGCTATACCATCATAAAACCTAATCAAGCTATTTTTATGGATAAATTTTTGGCTACCTAAAATAATTCCAGCTATATAAACAGCTAGAAAACCATTACCATGTATGAAGTTAGTAGCAGAATAAGCAAATAAAATCATGGCCAACGTTATACCTGGATATAATGATTCATAGGCCAACTGAATTCTATTTACCACAAATACCATACCTTTTCCGACAATAATACCAATCAGGCCACCTATACACATTTCTTGAAAGAATCGAGGTACCGCTGACCATACGCTAATATCTTGGTTGCTAGTAAGTAATTTCGTGAAAAATATCATTAAAAAATAAGCCATCGCATCATTACTTCCAGACTCTAATTCAAGAGTAGGAGATAGATTAGCCTTAAGCTGTAAATTTTTAGACCGAAGAATAGAAAACACGGCAGCAGCATCTGTAGAAGATACAATAGCCCCCACCAGCATACTTTCTATGAGGGTAAAATCTGTTACCCAATAAATAAAATATCCGATTCCTAGTGCAGTAATTAACACACCCACCGTAGATAACAAAATACCATTCCAAATAATGGGCTTGATGTGCTCAAAATTTGTATCTAACCCTCCAGAAAATAGGATTAATGTAAGGGTTACAGTACCTAGCACTTTGGCTATGTACGGGCTTTCAAATTGAATACCCCCTATTCCATCAACCCCAGCTAACATACCAATTGCTAAAAATATTAACAAGGTAGGGATGCCTAGGTTAGTAGAAAGTTTGCTAGCTAATATACTGATAAAAAGTAGAAAAGAGCCTACAATTAAAATACCCTCTACAGTAAAGTTCATGAAAAAGCCTTTAAAATTTTAATAAAAACTAAACGGATATGGTTATGAAAAATTGATACCTAATTTAAGCTTTTTTACTCAAAAACAACTGAAAACAGCATGTGATTTTAAGGCTAAAAAAAGAAAATCATTGTGCTACCACCAATTAGCTTCTGGTATCATGGGAATCAACCCTTTATTATCCCTGGATAGTTACACCAATTAACCAGCTTACAGCATGTAATAGTTAAGAATAAACAGGGAACTTATTGCTTCTAAATTATGAGA
The DNA here is from genome assembly GCA_001897825.1 of Candidatus Amoebophilus sp. 36-38. GTDB lineage: Bacteria > Bacteroidota > Bacteroidia > Cytophagales > Amoebophilaceae > Amoebophilus. The sequence goes on along the minus strand of MKUM01000084.1, from coordinate 5,031 downwards.
AAATTTTTATTTAGAGTTGCTTATTTAGCTGGATAGCTTAGGATTTTTATATAAATCCCCCTCATAAAACAATGTGGTGATGAGTGGACTCGAACCACCGACTCACGGATTTTCAGTCCGATGCTCTACCAACTGAGCTACATCACCTTCATAACAAAGTTACAAATCTATATAATTAGCCGATTTACTGCAACTAATCGGAAAATCTTTATGCAATTTTTGTGTTTTAATTTCCCAACTTATTAAATTGCAGCAATTTCAAAAAAATATGCAACCTAGACAAGCTTTCTAAAATCAAAATTATGTATACTTCCTTTGAGAAATTATCAGATCAAGCAAATATATGGATTTATCAAGCTGACCAACAGCTCTCGCCCACTCAATCAAAGGCTATTTTAGAACAGGCAAAAGTATTTCTAGAATCTTGGTCTTCTCATGGACGGCCACTATTAGCCAGTGTCCAAATAAAACATGATTATTTCTTAATATTAGGAATAGAAAAAGCAGACTTCGAACTGTCCTGTTGCACTACGGATAGTGCCATACAGTTTTTACATCAAGTTAAAACTTCTACCGGCGTAGACTTTTTAAATAGAGGGAAAATAATCATCAAAGAGCCCAATAAATACTCAATTCTTTCAATCAGGGAAGCCAAAGAAAGATTACAAGCAGAAACCATAACTCCTGACATGCTTACTTTTGATAACACAATTACTCAGAAAAAAGAGTTAGAAACACGTTGGTTGATACCTGTTAAAAAAGCTTGGTTTAGTAAGTAGCTGTTTTTATTTACTCATGTTACGAAATTGAGGAACAGTCCAGGCAAATTTACCACTTGTTAAAACATAAAATAAAACCTTTCTAGTTGAACCTTATTTCTTTGAATCAAGTTTCGCCTGCGGCGGGCGTTACGTTTTTTCAACCCTTTTCGGTAGTTTAATACCTGGGTCCTTTCAAATGATAAACTTATTTACTCATCCAACCTCTTGATGCACAAAGTGAGTTATTTAATAGATTTCTTCTGAAACCAAGTATTGAATTCACTGGGCAGGAAGGAATTTGTGAGAAATCGGAGTTGGAGTGTCAGGGCTGGGGCCCTGACACGCACTTACTGACGAACTCAGGGGCTCAAGACGAAAGTTTCGGAAGAAGTCTAATCTGAATTATACTTTTCCATCGTCCTATTAATACCGATCGTGCAAAATGAAAGAATGATCTCACATGCTTGGTTAATTGGGCTTGCCAATAACTCCTGCTCTTGAGAACTAAACGGTGCTAGCACATAATTAGCTTGCTGTCCTTTTGAAAAATCATTGCCTATACCAAACCTTAGTCGTGGATAATCCTGGGTTGCTACATGCATTTCCATACTTTTTAATCCATTATGTCCAGCACTACTTCCTTGAGCCCGCAATCTCAACTTACCAAATGGCAATGCCAAATCATCTACAATCGTCAAACTATTTTCGATGGGTATTTTTAATTTAGTTAGCCAATATTGAGCTGCCTTGCCGCTCTGGTTCATATAGGTGGTAGGCTTGATAAGATAAAGCGACCTACCTTTGTACTTGAAAGATGCAAGCAAGGCTAATCGATCTACTTCAAATTTTGCTTGATGGTCCACAGCTAATTGATCTACTACCTGAAATCCAATATTGTGTCGGGTCAAATCATACTCTGGGCCCATATTTCCTAAGCCAATAATTAGATATTTCATAATTTCATGATATCCACGAAGCTCTTTCTAGCACCTTTATAGTCTTTTGATCGTACCACCTATCACTTCTCCTTCTATCTTTGCTTCTTTTCCAAGTAGTATAATCCCATTTTTTGCTTCAAAAATAATAGAACCTTTTAGTGTAGTTTTACCTGATAGCGTAACTTCCTGAATCTTTTTGTTTAAACATTTTTTAGAATCTTTCTTGCATCTCTCACAACAATCTTGATCTATTTCACCTATATAGAGATCTTGAGCAGTAACATCATGCAAGAATACTTTTTCTGCTACCGCAGTGATTGTATCTCCAAAGGAAGTTCGCTTCACATATACTTTTCCTAGTATATCCACTTCTTTTTGAAAGACCGCATCTTTAACTTCAAAAAGGCCTTGTATACTAACTCGATCCTCAAAAGTAGTATGAAGAGCCTCAAATTTGCCTTGCGTATCCAATTCCCCTTTAACAGTACTACCGCTAATAAAAAATTTACCCTGAATACTGAGGTCGCTAATAAATTGGGTATTGTTTATTTCTGTTCTCCCCTGGATAAGAGCAGCTCCCTGAATGGTACTATCACGAATATTGGTTCTACCTTGTACATGAACGGTACTAAGTTTCGAATCTTTTACTTGTAAATGCCCTTGGACTTCCGTAGAGCCTTTTACTATTACCTGGTCTAATATGGTTTTACCTAATCTATGAACACTTGTTAGCGCCTGATTGCTATAATATGTGTTATCGATTACAAAATTAAACCCATCTTTTTTATCAAGATCTTTAGTTTTTCTTGATATCCTATTTTCTCGCTGCTGTTGCTTCTTAGTATAAGCCCCATTCGCCCGTGAAATAACGAGGAAAACAGTCATCCCGGCTAAACTTAGAGCTAGTAATTTGGGATAAAATATTGCTCTCATGATTTGATTTTAAAATTTAGATTCGCAAAATAAATATTGGGATGCTCATCACTGCAATATACCCAATTAAAATTTTAGTTTAAAAAATAGTAATCAAGGCATTATTTATATAACGCATGTTCTTGCTTGATTGTATAGTAACAAATCTTTATTCTACACAGTCTATCTTGATGTAGGGCTCTTGTCTTTGTGCTAACTTTACTTTTTCTGATATAAACGTGGATACTTAAGCCAGAATTGTTGAGTTAGGAGTTGACCACATTCTTTTCCTGATAACAACAACTTTATTCCTAAACGATCTGTAAATACATACATTTAGATCCCTTTCCAAACTTATATCTCACTTTCCAGCTAAAAATAAATAGAATAAAAATCGAAGTACTATCTCCACTCCCGATTTAATTTAATAGAGATAAACTTCAGCTAGTTCCAGGCATAACCTAAGAAATGAGCATGCTTTTCGATATTGAGAATCTTATTCCTATGGATGATCCACCCTAAACAAATACAGTTCAACAGTTTCAAAAGATTTCTATTAAACATCTTCCCAAGACTGATCAAATTTGTCAAAAACCTATTTAGAAAACGACCAATATTTTAGTTTCGAAAGATCTTTATTGATTGTTCTAGCAAAGAAGGTATACAGAAAAGAGGAAATTTGGCGGTTTTTTTATATTCGATGGCTCAAGGTAGAAGTAATCCAACTGTTACGTTGATTATTTTCTTCACTTGTATGTAAGTTGGGTACTAACTAATTTTGTGTTATTCTTAAAATAGTAAATCATGAAAACATCTTATACGCTAAGTCATCAACTATTGGCATATATTATATTATTGTCGAGTTTATTTTTACAAAGCTGCGAAGCCTCTTTGAATCAACCTACTCCTAGCACAGAAAGATCCTCAAATATTACTCAGCGTCTAACGAGCAATCAATCGGAAAAAAAAGAGCAAGTAACATATGTTTTGTTAAACACATTTTCACAATTGGCCTTAACTTCAAAAAGCCATGGAGACTCTTCTAATCAAGCTATCCCTAACACAGACAGCTCCTCAAATATTACTCAGCGTTTAATGAGCAACCCATCGGGAGAAAAAGAACAAGTAACATATGATTTGTTAGACTCATTTTCAAAAAGCTATGGAGACTCTTCTAATCGACCTATTCTTATAGACGTGGAAGAAGAAAAGGAAAAGGTACTAGAAGTGGAAGAAGAGAAGGGGAAGGAAAAAATATCTAAAAAGAAGCCATCAAAGTTCATAGAAAAATTACGATTAGAAAAAGATCTAGATGCAAAGTATACTTTGGGAAAAATATATGAGCTTGGTATAGGCGTTGAGAAAGATCCACTAATGGCTGCTCAATTGTATCAAGAGGCTGCACACCAAGGGCACTTAAATGCAACATATGCCTTGGGAAAAATGTATGAGTTTGGGTTGCACGTTAAGAAAGATCCAGAAAAGGCTATACAATTGTACCAAGAGGCTGCAGATCAAGGACACCCAGATGCAACATACACCTTAGCAACAATGTATATGTTTGGCATGGGCGTTGAGAAAAATCCAATAACGACTGCACAATTGTACCAAGAGGCTGCAGATCAAGGACACCCAGATGCAACATATACTTTGGGAAAAATGTATGAGTTTGGGTTACACGTTAAGAAAGATCTAAGAAAGGCTGCACAATTGTATCAGGATGCTGCAGACCATAAACAGCCAAATGCATCAGAGGCCTTGGAAGAAATGTATAAACTTGGTTTATATGTTGAGCCAGATCTAAGACTGGTAAAAGGAAAGGAAATATGTAAAAAAAAGCCATCAAAGTTCATAGAAAAATTACGATTAGAAAAAGACCTAGATGCAAAGTATACTTTGGGGAAAATATATGAACTTGGCATAGGCGTTGAGAAAGACCCAGCAATGGCTGCACAATTGTATCACCATACTGCACGCCAAGGGCACGCAGATGCAACATATGCCTTAGGAAAAATGTATGAGCTTGGTATAGGCGTTGAGAAAAATCCCAAAATAGCTGTACAATTGTATCGATATGCTATAGGCCAAAGGCACTTAGATGCAATATATGGCTTGGGAAAAATGTATGAGCTTGGTATAGGCGTTGAGGAAGATCCAAGAAAGGCTGCACAATGGTATCAAGAGGCTGCAGATCAAGGACATCCAGATGCAAAATTTACTTTGGGGAAAATGTATCAGCTTGGTATAGGCGTTGAGAAAGATCCAAGAAAGGCTGTACAATTGTATCAAGAGGCTGCAAACCAAGAACAGCCAGATGCACAAAAGGCCTTGGGAGAAATAATATATCAGCAATAGAGCTCTTCCGAAACTTAACATAATAGTTCAGAGTTATAAATAGCAGCAATCAGATTAAAGCGTAG
>MKUM01000083.1 GCA_001897825.1 Candidatus Amoebophilus sp. 36-38 | reverse complement strand
ACTAGAAGTACTTGTCCCCTAATACACACTTTCTCTAAACACTACCTTTTAAAATAGCCCTTTCCTAGCACGAAAAGGTTAGAAAGTTACTACCATTCGGCCAGATATCTATCAAGCTTAACATCCTTTAACCCTTTTTTATAGTAAGCTACTAAACTTACTAACCTTTGCTGAAAATACAACTGTAAGTTTGGGTACGAATGCCACCGTTGATCCAGTAAGTTTATTTAACATTCTGAACATTTGTTATACTTTAGCTAGGTAACTTTAAAAAGGCCTATAATCATCTTTTGCACTCTCTATACTTTCTAGCTCTTCTCTTATTTCATCATACCGTAGTCCTAATTCATTTTTTTCATCATTAAATTCCATACCCTCTAACATTTCAAGTTCTGCCTTTAAAGCAATTTGCTTACGGAATATATTTGCCAACCTATCAATATCATCTGACATTAATTTCTCTTTTATAGGATCTATTATATTTACAATTTTTTGCAAAATGTCAGGATCATTCCTAAGTCTTTCTTCAACTCTTCCCTTAAAAAAGTTTGATCTTTTGATTCTAATTAGTAAACATTCTTGTAATGCTACGTTATTTTTTATTGACTGTTTAAAAGATGCTTTTTCACTTGTCAACTTATTTTGTATGATAGGCTTTATGGTGGGATCAGCTAGTTTATCATTCAAGCTATTTAATTTTTCTTTATAATAATCTTCTTGGTGCTTATAAGCTTTAAGCTCCAGACAATATTTACGGTGTTCAAAGTAATCTTTAATTAATATGTTATCTCTATCATATCCTCCATCATTTTTATATTGTAGAATAAATTTCTTTATCTCTTCTTGAGAATTCCAGTTACCAGATATTATTAAATCTTCTAAATCTCTTGTCTTTTCGTTAAATTTTCTGGCGTATTTTTTCCATCCACCCGGACTTATATTCAGAATATTTTCGAGATTTGAAGTACATATTCGAGGTAGGTTCTCTATGTTACTATAATTGGATATATACACCCCAGGTATACGATTGGTCTTTTTATTGGAAACCTGCTGACATATACGTTCAACCTCTGTATGCTCAAATGTTAATATTTTTTCATCATGGGCTATATTTTCTAAACAAATTTTTTCAGGAGATAGTTGCTGTAAATAACCATATTTTGAATAAATGGTTTTTAGCTGTTTTAATTTTATTAGACTATACTCATTTACTACTTCCTGTGATAATGGTATAAAATTAAAACAATCTTTAGCTGTAGATAGTGTAATATTTTCTAACTCCGAATTATAAAAATTTTTAAAAAAATCATCTACAATGAGTTTTGTAATTTGTTCTTTGCACGTCATTTGATTTATAGGCGTACTGATTAACTCAATTAATTTGGTTATAGTTAAAGAATTACGTATGGGCATAAACATAATTCTTAAATTGCCTAGAATTGGTAAACTAGGAACTTGTTCCAGGAAGTCGCATACTTTTCTAAGATCTTCTTTATCTTTCTCTTCTGCCTGTGCTATAACATATTCTCTATAATCGTTATTGACAAGAAAAGCATTATAGAAAGAATACCATGAATTAATATATATTGGTGTTATTACAGCTTTAGTAGTTTTAATATCTTCTCCCTTACTATTTTGATCTATACAATTAATTTGGGCTAAACTAGGTATACCTGCCTCTTTTAAGAGCTGCTTTTGATCACTATCTATTGCATGAGAAAAGAATGTCAATTTTCTCTGATTCTTTTGGTAAAAACTATACAGTATTTCTCCGGCACATTTTTCCAAATTAATTAGGTCTAAATGTGATTTTTTAATTACTTCAGAAGCCAATAAATTTTTTATGCAATCAATTAATGAGTCTATATACTGGACTGCTTTCTGATTAATAATACTTTTTAATAATAAATCTTGTTCTAACCTTTTCTTTATATAAAGCTCAGTTTTTTCTGCTTCTGACTTTAATGTTTTATCAGCATAAGTGTATTCTATCTCAGCTGCTCTAAAAAACTTTTCTTTACCCAGACTGGGGATTTCTGATAGAGTATACAAGATTTCCTTAGTATATAAAGTACAAAAATTTATTATTTCCTGAACTAGTAAATTTAGTATGAACTGGTTTAATTGTTGTCCTTCTTTAACTATAGCCTGTGCTTCTTGAAAAAAAGTATCGTATCTTTGATACTCTGTCTCTCCTGGACCATATTTTCGATACAAACCTTTTTTAGTCTCAGAGAGCTTATCATATTGTTCAACAGAAATTTTTATATGTCTTGTATCCATTGAGCCAATTCCTCGATAAAGTTTACTAGCTGGCTCATAGAATAGTTTAAGTGGATAATACTCTAGATTATTAATGGTGGCTCTTGCAAGAGGTATATAGACAAGCTCCATATCTTTTATAGGTTTACAACCTATATCACAATTTCCTAAAAAGTCTATAAATTGCTGTTTATAGTTCTTAGGATTATTATTATACTCAGTAAATTTAACTAGAATACTCTTTTTCAATTGTTTTGTATTTGATAGAAGATTGCTAAGTAAATTCCTATCATTAGCAGTACTTTCTCCTCCAATAAATTTTATAATTTGTTCATAAATTTGTCTGTTCCTGTATCTACTTTTATAAATGGTTAGGCCATTTTCTAGTGTAACACTTGACCATGAATCTTCTCGATAGGCTTGCATAAATACATTTCCTCTCAGTACATCCTCCAATGTATAACCATTCCTAATAAGCTCTAGCAATTTTTTGAAATGTGCAGAAGAAATCTTAGTGCCAAATCTTGTTTCTAAGCTCTCACTATCATATACTTTGACATTACAATTAAGCTCTTTGCTTAAAGTTATTTCCAGTTCAATTAAAGCTACTTGTTTTTTAAACTCAGGTATTCGCCCATTATTAGGCCGACTTTCTACGATAAGATTTAAGTCACCTTGTATTCCTAAATCACACCATAATGAGTTGCTAAAGAGTTTAAAATCACTCTTGAATCCTAAACTTTCTACATACATGTAAATATCATTCTTCTTTTCATCAAGCTCATCAAAAGAAATATTTCTGGAAGCTTGAAAACTAATATTTTCTAATTGCTGCAGGTTATTTTCTACCGCCTGATTTAGTTGTTTAAGTCTATAGTTCGTATCTAAGACAAGTTGCTCAATATTATACTGTAATAGTTCCTCATCAATCTCGATAGGATGATGTGCTAAAACCTTCCTGTAGGTATTAAGAAGAAAAAAATATCTTTTCGAGATAAAAGTATTTTTATAATTGGGGAAATTTTTATTTTTGAACAATAAATCTGCTTCATTTTGACCAATATCCTCAATAAGATACTCTGCTGCAAAATTTAAAACTTTATTATCTGGTTCATGTAATAATGATTCAAAAATTAAACTAAGTTCTTTTATTTTGAAAGACAAATTTTGCAACAAACGTATATAATCATATCCCGAAGATCCAGTATTAGATTTAGCAAAAAATTTATTTGCAATATCCTTGGCCAGAGCTTTGATCTCATTTTTTTTGTAGTCTTTTAGTTTCCCAGAAAATTTTTTAAGATCAAGCTTATTTAATTTTAATTCAATCTCATCTTCATTAAAGTTATTTATATCAAAAAAGGCACAATATAATAAGTTTATAAGTCTATTTTTTAACTTGGAGTGAGGGGAATATTTTTGTAGCTTTTTTAACAAGGATTTACTTTTTTCTTCCTTCCATGATCCTTTTGACAGTTCTCTTTGGGTTTTTAATTTTTCTTTAATCCAATCTTCTGGGAGTCGTCTTATACTTTCTTCGAGCTTTTGTACATCAGATGAATTGCTATATGATTTTTTTAATTTCTTTAATTCTTTATGAGGCTTCTTGAGATTAAATAGATTATTAACTAGGATTTCTAATTCATTCCAACTACTGCTCTCTATTAAACTTTGGCAGTCTTTTCTATCACTTTCATCAAAAAATGGGCAAGCTTTTATTCTAGATGGGAGGTTATGCTGTTCACGGGTGGAAGAAGTGGATGAAACTGGAGAATTTTTTAATAATTTATTTAAATTGTTATTTAATTTCTCTCCTGTAAGGTTACATTTATCAGCATTTTCAAGAATAATTTTTATGAAGTTAGTTTTTACCTCTTCTGTAGGGTTAAGTAATAATTGTTTTATTTCTTCATCTATACTTTTGTCTTTACAAGTTTTAGGTGTGATATAATTTCCTAAAAATCTCTTAATAGGTTGTATATTAACTTTTTTGGGTTCTTTTAAATTTCTTATTATGCTTAATATTTCATTTTTCCAATTTTTCTTTATACCATTTACTTGACTTATTACTTCAGCTAATACTTTATCCATTTTAATCTCACAATCAGTAGTATCAATCGCCTCCTTTATTATCTTAATGCTTTCTTTAGGTAAAGCCCCCTTGGATAGTTCATCCCATATTTTACATATCTTACTTTCTTCTAAAGAAACCTTGTATTGTTTTAGCAAAGGAATAAAGGTATTGAGATTATAATTTTCTTTAATATCATCTAGAAATAATTTTTTTGGATCTTTCTCTTTTGAAAATTCTAAAAAATCTATCACAAGATAGCGTGTGCTTTTTTCAGGTAGTTGTTCAAAAATTTGGTCTAATAAATTTTTAATGAATTTTTCTTTATCTTCTTTGTTATTTTCAATTACACAACTATAAAAAATAATTCTAAAAGCGTCTCTATTCATAGTAGGATGCTCTTTTTGATACTGTACTTGATACTCTACAAATTTCTTTTCCAAATATTTTAAATATTGTGTGGTATCATTATAGCTGCTGTAGGGTTCTAGATCAGTTATATCAATAGTTTTTAGTAATTCATTTTTTTTCTCCTCAGGACATGAGCTTGCTTTTAGTAATAGCTCCAAGATTTTGCGATACTTGCAGATCAAAGGCAGTTTTTCTAAATGTATTCGAGCTTGAAAGTGGATTAATTTGTTTGCTTCTTCTTTGATATCTACAGTTAATGCTTGATACAAGTGTCCTTTGATGTCTTTATAGCTGATTTCTCGATTTTTCTCAAGTAACTGTTTATATTTTGTATATTCTTCATAAATAAATATTTTTCCTAATAATGTTCTATGGGCATTATAAAATTCAAGTTTTATTTTATTTTGTTCTTCATTATTAATTTCTAGTATGTTGTTACAATTACATACTAAAGCCCATAAACTTTCAGGCGTATCCGGTAAATCTAATTGTTTATTGAAAATTCCATGTAATGTTTTTTCCAACTCATCATTCCCTTTAACATAGGATAGTAATTTATCTTTCTCAGCATTTGAAAGGGATCCTGTTTGTTTTAAGTAGCTAGTTAATTGAACAAAAGGTTGAAATATATTGTCTAAGTTTTCAGTATGCGTTTGCTGTTTACTATCTTGACTATCTAAGTATACTTTAAAGCCTTGAATTAGATTCTTACACGTTGTAAAATCAACCTGAGTCTCAAAGTGTTCGAATGAAGAACTTAAATACTCAAGCTTTTGGCTAATAAATTTGAGACCACTAAGTATTCTAACTATCTGCGATTTTTTCTGTGGAAAATCTTTTACATTCTTAGCCAAGGTTAGAGCCATTCTCTGATTATGTTCTAATGCACTACGAAGTCTTCTTAAAATATTTGCTTCCTTATCGGTTATTAAGTAAGAAGTGGCTGGGGTAAAAACAGTAATATTCTTTGAGCATTCACCCAAAATTTCTAATACCCTAAATAATCCAAGTATATTTTGATAGTTATGTAAAAACGCATCTTCATTTGTAGCATTATCAAAAGAACTAGTAACTACAGCTATAACATCTAAGGATTTCTTTACAAGTTTTTTATTAAAGAAATAACCTACAGTGGATTCTAAATGTTCGTTTGTATCTTCTTGCTTCTTTAAGGTATTATTATTTGAATTCTCTATGGCTAGAAAAAAGCTACTTTTTAATTTATCTAATCCTTGAAGTAAAGTCGATAAAATCGGAACTTCTATATTTGTTTGGTCAAGTAAAGTTAGAGTGTTGGCCAAATAATCAAGTAATAGCCACGTCCTTTCGGGAACAGCTTTGGATATAGGTGATTTACCAAATTTATCAGAAGAAGGTATCTCACTTACTCTCCATGAAATCCTATATAATTCTTCCCTAATAAGAAAAATATTATTGTTATTTAACCCTTGATGTTGAAAAATCAGTTTTTGAATGGTTTCAATATGCTGGGTGATTTGCTTAAGCTTCTGTAATGTTGGCGGTAGTGAATGCTGAGTTTGTTCAGACATGGCAGTTTTTTCCAAATCGGTGCCGTTTGGATAAGCGTAACTTTCACTTTTACTAACATGCCTTCCTGCATCTGCGTTTTTATATTCTTCTTCAGAGGTTACTTTTTGTTGTAGATTAATAGCTTTTTTAAGCTCATCTGCTAGTTCACTGGGGAAATTAAACACGCCATCTCCGCTCTTTGTTTTATCAAAAATGCTATCTAGTTCTTGTGAGGATTTAGAAGCTAAGAGCTCTAGCGATTTATTAAATGCAAGCTCTCTGAGAGATCTAAGTTTAGGCTTCTTACTTTGGGCCAATTCTATTTTATTATCATCTGTTTCTTTTCCTTTACTTTCTTTTGAAGCTCTATCTAAAACTTTACTCTCTAACAAAGACTTATCCTTCTTCCATAAGGGTACGAAATGTAACTTATCTTGTACATTAACTAGCACTGGAATATTGCCTTCCTTGACTAGGGCTTGTCCTTCTTCTTCACTAATAGATGATTTATAATCTTCTTGAAACATATGGTAACTAACAACTGGATTGCCTGTGTCTGGATCTTCTAATACTTCAATAAAACATATGCCTTTAAGCTGTAGCTCCTTGCATAAAATCCTTCCTTCTATCCAAGGTCGGCCCCATATAGGAGCTCTTCCATTAAAATCTCTTTCACATTCTTCTGCTGTATATTGGATTATATAGTAATCTTCCTGTCCTTTATCAATCCCTCCATACTCCCTCTGATTCCAATCATCCACTAATTCTTTATTTTTTAAATAAAAGTCATGACAAACACTTCGTAAATACTTAACTGTATTTACGTCCGTGTTCTTAATCTTATCTACCCACTGGCCTAAAGCATCAAAGAAGCAATCCCCATTATCGTAGGCTGTCCCTAGCTCATAACCTGAAGGTAACCGTTGTAGTAAAGTTGTTTGGAAGGATAATGCTAAATCTAGTCCCTTACGAATCTTGGTTGAAGGGGAGTGTATTTCATTCCTTTTAACTTCTTTTTCTTGATAATTAAACTGATTGGGAGAATTACCACAGCTCTGTAAGAAGAAATTGACAAGTACTATAGAAGCTAGCAGCTTCTGATTTAGTTTGTAATTTCGTTGCATATTTTATGAAAGCTAAAAGTGTTAACTTTATATTAGTTAGTTGTTAGGAGGTTTACAAACAACGGGGAGGAAAAACTACTTTAGATTACATATTGTTTGTTCCCTGTTGGATAAATGGGCCGTTTCTGTATAGGAAAAGGCTAAACTAGAAGTACTTGTCCCCTAATACACACTTTCTCTAAACACTACCTTTTAAAATAGCCCTTTCCTAGCACGAAAGGGCTAGATAAAAATGCTTGCCGCCAACTTATACACATTTTTGTAAATACCACCTTTTAAGACATGCTCCTCTGCTTCGTTAGTGTAGTCTATATTGCAAATTGTTCAGTGAACTCAAGTATCATTAGTCTTTTCCGTCTTCCAGCACGAATACTTCCTGTCTCTTTCCAGTTATACATGGCTATGATTGCCTCTTGTGCATGAACATCACCTTGGTCGGCTGCTTTTTGAAACCATTTTAAAGCCTTGTCGTAATTCTTAACTATTCCACCGTCACAAATATACATGTTACCAATGGCAAACTGTGCAAGGGACAATCCTTGTTCCGCTGCTTTTTGATACCATTTTACAGCTTCTTGAAAATTCTGGATTACTCCATTA
>MKUM01000082.1 GCA_001897825.1 Candidatus Amoebophilus sp. 36-38 | reverse complement strand
CCACTAGTATATTTACATTTATGCTCTTTTCCTAGGTTTCGGAAGAAGTCTAATGAGCTACCCAAACTCTTGAATAATGGAAATTAGACTATTTTTTCAATAGATAGAAACAACAGATATAGAAATATTTAAATTGTAGAATAGGTAATTGTTGGTATCCCTGCTAATTGGTTCCCCTATTTCGAGGCGTATTGTTTTTCAGTTCAAGAAGAGGGTATAGATCGTACCCCATTGTTTCATAAGGATGTACTTTTCTTGCTGCTTCAATTATTTCCTGCACTTGCTCTTTAGAACATATTGTTTCGATCCTTATCTCTGGTGTTGAGGCAATTTCCAATTTTTGCCCGATAGCTGGTTGTGATCCTTCTAATGGTCTATATCCTCCTATGCCTTTGATCGAAAAACTGCAATAATCATAGAGTTCAATACGTCCTGCTCCTGCCGCCCCAATAGCTTTTCGTACATCGTCTGCATTTTTTTCTGGTGCAAAGATGACGACTTTGATATTGTTGGATATAGCTAATGATGATTCATGTGACATGGATTTAGAGGAATCTTTTTTATTAAAATACCACCAACATAAAAGCCCTCCTATGAGGACAAAAGATGCTACAATCTTTTTTTTATAGTCTTGTTTCATATATTATGATAATATGTGCCAAATATTAATGAGAACCAAAGTAGTTGATAGCTAGCACATATGCAAGGAAATGATTCAGTAACTTCGTCATATTTAATTAAAACAGCTTGTTTTAGGCCTTTAAAAGGGTTCAAATTAGATGAATATTTGCCTTAAACGCCTACCTTTTGCGATCTTAGTATATTTTTGTTACGTAGTTTGATTTTCACCCTAGCTTTGATATATTATCTTTCACACGTTGAACCTCAGGATGATTTTCCGAGTAAAAATGCTCAAACATTTTAATGGATTGCTGATAATATTCTAGCGCTTCCCCATATCCTCCTAAATCATGATAAATAGCTCCTATATTATTAAGTAAAGTAGCCATATACGGATGATGGTTACCATACAAAGCTTGCATGATTGCTAGAGCTTGCTGATAATGCTTTAATGCTTCTTGATGTTGGCTTAGATTGCGATAAATACTTGCTATATTATTAATTGTCATAGCTCTATCACGACTATTGTTTCCATACATTGGAGAACTTTCAGAAATTTTCTTCAGTTCTTCTAAAGCTTTTTCAACAGATTTTATATCAGGTGTATACGTTGTATATTCCATTAAGATTGGTTCTTCAAAGTATTGGACTTGTTCGTAAGATTTTCCCAAAGCTTTATAAATAATCCATATTCTATCGAATGAAGCAGCTTTACTAGGTTGGCTTAATATATAAATGCTTCCTATATTATGGGTTATCATAGCTATATGCTTATTGATTTTTTTAGTTTCTTCCACGTCCTTAGCTTCTTTTAATAATTTATTAAGCATTTCAAGAGCCTCCTTATAGTCCTCTAAAGCCTCTTTATATTTTGCTAAGTTGAGACGGACAGATCCCCTGTTACTAAGTGTCATAGCTATATCAGGATGAATTCCTTTATAAAGTTTTTTATACATTTCAAGGGATTCTGTAACAGATTCATCGGCTTTGTCATACTGTCCTAAAGTTTTATACATAATGGCTATATTATTAAGTGAAGCAGCTGTATCAAAATCTTCATGCAGATCTTTGTACATTTTAAGAGCTTGTTCATAATGCTCTAATGCTTCTTGGTTTTTCCCTAAAGTTTTATATATGATACCTATATCATTGAGTGAAGCAGCTATATCCTTATGGTTGCTACCATACAGTCTTCTTTTTGTGTCAAGAGCTTTCTGATAATGTTTTAATGCTTGCCTATAATCACATTCTACTTCATGATTATAATATCCCATCCTATCAAACAGTCCAGCTAGTAAATCTTGGCCGACTAATTGTTTCTTTGTCTTTGAATGAAAATGCTCTACACTTTTAGCGTAATGTTCTACACTTTTAGCATAAAGCCTTGCTTGATCCCATGGACTATCAGGCGACTCAGTAACTACAGGCATGTATCTAATCAGTGTTTGCAGGAGAGTTTCTAGTACCTCTTGTTCTGATAGCTTACTTTCTGTTGGCCACCACCATTTCTTTTTTCCTTTCCAACCTTGATATTCCTTACATGCTTCCTGTATTTCTTGGTGTATCTTAATATCTTGCTTGGTTGGTTCATTCGTTATTTTTATTAAAGAGAGCCTTTTTAATGGGTCTAGGATATCGTGTAACTCTTCCTCGCTACTTGTACCCAATAAAGCGGTTAGCAAAGGCTTAGGAATACCAGCTGGATCTAAATAAGCACCGTATCGCATCACTAGCTGAGCTGATGCATCTAATATTTCCAAGCCTAACCTTACCTCAGGCAATATTAATCTGCCTTTCTGCTTTTTGCCCTCTTCCTTAAGTTCTTTTAGCTCACGGATGTACTTCTTTATGGTCATGAAGGTTATCTCTCTAATATATGCCGTAGCTAGATCTAACTTTTGAGGTACTCGTCCTACTTCCTTCATCAAATCTTCTATATCTTGCTCACTAGGTCTTAATCTCTCCAACCTTTTCTGAATGTATTCTCTACCTTCTTCTTCAGTAAATGGATCCAATTCAATATTATTATAGTTCATAGAATTTGATCTATCGCGGGTAGTGACAATGACCTGTACCAAAGAGGGTCTATGCAATAAACAAGCCTTTATTAAAGTTGGATCTACTACATTATTAAAACTTAAATTATCTAAAATGAGTAGAGTAGGTTGTTTGCATTTTTCTATAGCATTATAGACTGTTTGAACTAAAGTACTAGGATAGTTATCAGGATCTTTTTTTAGTTGAGTTAATTGCTCATCATTAATGTCTATCTCTCGAGCTATCTTTTCATAACCTTGTATTAATTTAACTGGTGTCTCTGCTGATATCCAACGTACAGCTTGTTGTTCTTTTCGGTCATTTCCATATTTGGTTACTAGTGTACTCTTTCCCATTCCTCCAGGGGCATGTACGACACATATTCCTGTTTGATTTAAGTACGTATGTATTTTTTCCTCTAGTGTTTTCCCTTCTAGTATTTTTTCTCCTATTCCTAGTCTATCTTTCGTACACCTCATAGATACATAATCTTCTAAATCTTCTAAATTAGCATCTAACATATCGCTGTGAAGCTGGGGAAGAGCTTTAGTCTGTTGTGTCACATAATTGGCAATTGCTTGTTTTTTACTATTCTTGAGTGCTTCTTTAATACGCTCAGGTGATAATACTTCTATAGCTCTACGTATTTTATCATGTGGGGTTTGTATGTGAACAGGGCCTTGTTTTGACAACAGACATAGCCGCCCTTCTATAGCTACAATAGTATAATCTCGTAAAATATTATTTAAAACAACACTGATTATATCTTTAGTTTTTAGGCCCACTACTTCTTCTCTATCCTCCCACAGTGCATATAAGTAATTGTCTATACTTTCAGGCCGGTTTATATCTATTTTTAAAATATGATATCCAACAGGTATAGGGTGTTCTCGATAATGGCCTACATACTTATGCCTAAACTCTTCTCTAGGCTTTAAACTAGGTGCTCTATAGTCTCCGTCCAGAGGTTCTAAAGCAGTCCAAAACTGTTGTAGGCTTAGATTTGGAATATCTGCTAGAACGGTAATCAAGCTAAAGAGAGCAGGTAACCTTCCCTCTATGAGAGGCTCTACACGTGTCCCTATGAAAGAACCTATCTCTCCTCCTACTAAGCTAGGCCCTATATTACTTCCCACAGCTCTTCCTATCGCAGCTCCTAGAGCACCCTGCTTACCTACATAGGATAGGTTGTCTGTTTTCAACATTGGCCAATCTCCTACTCTTACATATTCTCTAGGCTTGCCTGTAGAAGAGTCAAACAAATCTAGTATAGTAGCTAAGCTATGGCCTGTAAGCGCTAATACTCCTTTACTAGTAGTTTGAATAGTTGGGCCCACTACTGAAATACTGCCAGCCCTTTCTAGCAATTTCTGACCCCAACTGCTCGCCCTCAGCTTAGGATACAGTCTATATGCTTCCCCAGAACGATCGTTACAACTATTCACTGGATTTGGTGCAGATAGATAGGTAGTTATAGGTAATTTTTCAATATCAAATTCAGTCCCTGGGTTTTTAACGTTTGGTTTAGAACTATTTAGCTTCCTATAAGATCCTGGGCTATCAAACACAATACCCTTTACCTGTCTACAATTAAAATCACGGTAACAATATGCTACAGCTAGTTCTGCTAAATAGGCCCCTAAAGAATGTCCTGTAATAGATAAGTTATAACCTTTTGATTGAGTAAACTCAACTGCTTTTTTTGTTGCCTCATAGGCTAAAGCGTCCGGCTCAGTAATAGCATTCCCTAGTACACTTTGCATATCTGTAATAACAAGATCTTTAAGGATAGATTTGGTACCTTGGAAAGCTAATACTGCTTGGTGGGTAGTTTCATTTACATATAGAGCGCTACAAAAACCTGATTTCTTACTATCATCTTTTACTTGGATTACTTTCCATCTTGTCTTTGTATTACTTGGTAGTTTGTGGCTTAGCTTTTGAGCTAAAGCATGTAAATCTACCTCATATTCTTTCCCTTCTTGGAGATCCTCATACACATGACTAGCTAATAGGCCATGTATATAATCATTGGGATGATAGGTATAGTCACAGATATTTTGTACTAGTTTCTTTTCGATCTGTTCTCTTAATTTCTGACAGTTGTCTGACACATGTCCCCACTGAATATAGCCTAACACAGAATTATTCCTAATAGCTTTTTCGAGTCTTTCAAACTGTTTTTTGGTTAGTCGTTCCTGACTTAGATCTATATCTTTTGTTTTAGGATCATTATTATATAAAGCTTTTATAGCTTTTGAATAGGTATTATAAGGTGTCTGATTAATAGCTGATAAATTTTTGGGTGAATTTTCTGAAAGCTGACTATACCGCCTAATGGCTTCTTGGGGATGACATGCCGCTATTTTTTCTTTATATTTTCTTGCTAGTAACCCAGTTGGCTTCACCCTAGATAATAAAGAGTACCTGCTTGCGCGTTGTATAGGAATGAGAGAGCTCCTGCACCCTAAAAAAATAGGACTTCTTGAAGAAACTGATAAACAAAACGGACTTATTGAGCTTCTTGTAAGGGCTCTATCTCGCTTGAATGTACCCAACAAAGGTATAGCTAATAGATGACTTTGTGATGCTACTCCCCATAACCGCTGTTTTGCTGTCACAGAGCCAATCAATTCTTTTGAGGCTTTTTCTTGTTCAGCCACTATTTCTTTTCGTTGCTTATCTTCTTCTAATAATTCCCTATGCTTTATATATGCAGACCTTTCTCTAGTAGGAATAGGGGAGTTATTACAGCTCTGTAAAAATAAGCTCAATAGTAAAATACAAGCTACCAACCGATGGTCTATATTATAGTTTCGATGCATACGCTATATAATTTTAAATATCCCTCATAAAATGTAAGACAACAGAGTGAAAATATCTAAATGTATATTACCTATTTAGTTCTCTGTGATTATGTTGACAAATTTATAGAAAAATTTAATATCAAGGTAGGATATACTCCACCTTGATATTCTTCAAAGCTACCTATCAACCTTCTTTAGTGCGGCTTTATAGTCTAGCTTCCATTTTCTCTCCTTTATTGTATTTTGAGTTCTTATCACCTTGTTCTTTTTCCGAACCTGCTTCTGAGTTAATACTTAATGGACTTTCAAACTCTTCTTCTGTAAAATTATTTTCCTCAGCTTCATCTTCTGTTCCTGAATCATATGTGGAAATCTCATTGTCATCCTCGTCTGTTGTAATGTAGCAAGCTTCTAAACTACTCAATTCCATAGTTTTAATTGCTGCTCTTGGATTATTTATAGCTTGTTCATCATGTCTTTCGATGTACAATAATCCTGGCCTTTTTCCATAAATATCGATTGCTCCACTGGAATTCATTCTACTATAGCAGGTAAGACAAGGTCGTTTTGTTCCAGCAATACATGTATAGGATAATAAATATTCACATTTTATTACTTCTGCTATATCCGTTAAGAATTCTTCTGCATGCCGATATTTAAGATTGTTTTCTGTACTTAACTGGCTAGTGTCGATAAAAATTATTTTTCCTTCTTTTCCATTTACTATCTCTAAAACCACTTTTTTAGTATCCTCTGCTAATTCTAAGTCCCCATTTATATTTCTTTCACTGCTATTGTAGCTTAAAGGAAGATGTACAATGTTACATTCCTTATTACAAAGTAATTTTAATATTTTTGTATAATGGCTGATATCTTTTTTATCCTCCCCGTTTTTTAAAGCATACTTAACCTCAACAGCTTTTTTGGGACCGAATAAGTTTTTAAAAATACTTGAGTATCTTTTCATCCTTGTTTTTCCTTCTTTTTTTGCATATTTATCTGTGCCTGGCACAAGCTCAAGAACATTGGTTAATGACTCTTTCAAGTCTGTGTAAGAAACGAAGAGCCTTCTAAATGATGTTGTTTCGGCAGCTTCATTACCAGCTACAAAAAGGAAGCTCTTGTGATTATATCGTACATGCATTGTCTGTAGTTCAGTCAATTTTATATTCCTTTTATTGTAAATAAAGAAAAGTAACATGGTACTAAATTGCTTTAATAGCTGCCTCTCACGTTCGCCAGCGAAACTACTTAATTCTCGAGGTTTGCGACGGATGATTTTTTGATATTTTGAATAAAATCCACTGTCTGTATGACCAGGACGAATACGAGATATAATATACTTATCTCTTTCAGTGAAATTGGGTAATCCATCGACAATATGGTTCTTTTCTTTTTCTGTTCCATGTAGGGTTACATTTGCTTGTACTTGGCCTTCTTGTTCAACAAACGTAACTACATGACCTCCTGCTGCAGTAAATTCCGGATCTGCCAGTGGCTTGATACCACATTGCTTAGTTGATGCTTGGATAGCATCTTTAGCTTCTTTTTCCCTAGGTATAACTGGATTAGAGAAGTTGTTGCAGTTTTGTAAAAATAAAATTAATAATAACAGTTTATATCCTAAATTATACTTTTTAGCCATACTCTATATAGATTTGAACTTAATTAAGGAGCATAAATATTTTGATAGTTAGCAGATGTACAAACAGATAATTGAGAGAATCTAAATAGCTAGGAGTGACCAACTCTCTTCAGGGAAAGGAAAATCAGGGAGATAAAAAGTGAATCCAGCCTAGTACAATTTTATAATCATTCATATATTGCTATTGTTTGGTTAATCATACTTATCTCCGGTTTTTAGAGTTCAAATTTACAACAAGATAGGAATATTATTTACTCTTTTGGGTGCTCTCTATTAATTGGTTAATTGGCCCTTCAAGCTATAGTAGTGAGGACCCTAATGAGGGGGTCACCCATGGCGTTATTGAAAAATTTTTAAGGAGTGAAAAATATTATTTTTTGATAAAAATTGCAATATTTTATTTATAATATATGCCTTCTAAGCAGTAAGTTGAAGGTTCGAGTCCTTCTGAGACCACTCACCTTTAGGTAAATAGAATATGCATTTTTTTG
>MKUM01000081.1 GCA_001897825.1 Candidatus Amoebophilus sp. 36-38 | reverse complement strand
AGCCTGCAGACAGCTTAACCATTTCTTCTATGAGTTAATTACGGGCTATTCACAAGTTGGTTTGATAGGTGTAGCCCATAAGCCCACTGCTAAGATGCAAATACCG
Organism: Candidatus Amoebophilus sp. 36-38; assembly: GCA_001897825.1. Lineage (GTDB taxonomy): Bacteria > Bacteroidota > Bacteroidia > Cytophagales > Amoebophilaceae > Amoebophilus. The sequence continues at coordinate 1,173 of MKUM01000081.1, read as the reverse complement.
AGCTGTGACCTCAATAAGTGTATAGACTTTGGGGAATTATCTTGTACACCTGAGACGATTCCTAGCTTTCCTTTTTATTGCTTGATGAGAGAAGTAAAGAGCTTACCCCGACCCTTTTGGTCCTATATACCCAGTACCCAGGTCCATACGCTTAATTTAAGGCATAATCAAATAGGCGCTTCAGGTGTGCAAGCGCTGGCTAAAGTATTACCCAGCACACAGGTTCATACGCTTAATTTAGTAGGTAATTACATACGCGCATCAGGCGTGCAAGCACTGGCTAAGGTATTACCCAGCACCCAGGTCCATACACTTGATTTAGAAGCTAATAACATAGGTGATTCAGGCGTGCAAGCACTGGCTAAGGTATTACCCAGTACCCAGGTCCATACGCTTAATTTAAGGTATAATCAAATAGGCGCATCAGGCGTGCAAGCGCTGGCTAAGATATTACCCAGCACACAGGTTCATACGCTTAATTTAGCAGGTAATTACATACACGCATCAGGCGTGCAAGCACTGGCTAAGGTATTACCCAACACGCAGGCTCATACGCTTTATTTAAGTGAGAATCAAATAGGCGCATCAGGCGTGCAAGAGCTGGCTAAGATATTACCCAACACACAGGTCCATACCCTTGATTTAGGAGGTAATAACATAGACGATTCAGGTGTACAAGAGCTGGCCAAGGTATTACCTAGTACGCAGATCTATACGCTTAATTTAGGGTTTAATCAAATAGGCGATTCAGGCGTGCAAGCGCTGGCTAAAGTATTACCCAGCACGCAGATCCATACACTTACTTTAGAGATTAATCGAATAGGCGCATCAGGCGTGCAAGAGCTGGCTAAGGTATTACCCAGCACCCAGGTCCATACGCTTGATTTATTTAGTAATCAAATAGGCTATGAAATGCAACACTTATTGAAAGAGCAACATCCGAATATTACATTCTCTTTTTAAGCTTTAGAACTTCATAGCTTGTACGCGTTCCCTTGTAAACAAAACACCAAGCAACTTGAAAGGGTTGTTAATTATTTTTGAGCAAAAAACTTGCACCTATTTTAGCTATTAGCTAGTATAAGGACAACAATAAAAAAAATCATACCACCTATGCAAAGAAATTATGAGTTGAATTACGGGCTGATAGCTTGTATTGTATTATCCAGTTTA
>MKUM01000080.1 GCA_001897825.1 Candidatus Amoebophilus sp. 36-38 | reverse complement strand
TGGCAAAAAAACCCTCAACTTTTCCACTTAAATATTGATACCTTTACCAAGGGACTAAACATCTAATAGTATTCCTAATCCCTTATAAATGATAAGCATTTATGGGCTTACATTCTTTAAAGTTAACTAACAAATGCACATTTTCTTACCAAGCAACTCGTGGAAGAGAATTTTATAGTTGCTATATAGGCACTAATATGGTTGAGCGATTTTATTTCCGGATAATTCGTGAACGCATACTACTTAATAAAGAAAAAGCATAAAAGGCACCGCATCTGCAAAAATTTTTTGAAAAAAAACAAATTTTTGCAAGTAAATGCTTACTTTTATAACTACGTATTGTTGCTATAACAAGTAGATTTTTTTCATAAAGTGCATAGAAATTTATATAATCATAGTAAACTACATTTTGAGTTATACTTATTGGGTGCAATTTAAGAAAATATTTTCGATTATGTAAAAATTTAATACATAAATGTTTTTTAAATTTTATAAATGTTTGGTGTACAAAATTAGATATAGCTATTAGATATATCTAGTTCGGGTATACATCTTAAAATTTTCTGTTTCTTATGAATCATAGAGGACAAATAGTAGAAAAAATTATACGAAGGAGTGGTTATTCTATTACCAGACTAGCCAAGAAATTAGGTATTAGTCGCAACACGCTTTACAATAGGTTTGAAAGTTCCAATTTGGGGTACCGATTCATTATGGAAGTAGGTAATGTCATTCATTATGATTTTACAATAGATTTTCCAGAAATGAAGGAAGAAATTGAATTAATGGGAGATATTCCTATTCGCTCTATAGATAGGGAAACAGTAGAACTTTGGAAAGCAGAAGGCAAATATATTGTACTATTAGAGAAGTATACGAAACTACTTGGAATGCTAGCTAAATTAGCTAATGAAAATACCCTGACCACTCTTAAAAAAGAGATTTTAGATTTTATAGAACAAGAAGAAAAGCTGTAACTATTCAGCCCCCCTAATAGATTCATTCAGACCACACAAACCGGTAACACCGTCCAAGTTTGTTATTCCTGCCCTATTCAGCTCATGTAAGCAACGGCATATTGGGGCAGGAATCCAGTAAAACGTAATACTCTTTGGAATTTTTAATTTTCACTGGAGATTTTTTTAACCCTAACTTTCTGATTCCTCCCCTCAATCTGGATCCCTTCCCTGCTGGAGTTTACTCCTGACTTGATCAGGAGCAGGGATGATAAATTACAGACATGCCTACGAGTTTGAACAAGAGTATAGTGCGGGATAGCAATTTACAAGCCTGTTTGTAAATAATAGACTTCTTCCGGAATCAAGAATTGGATTCTCTGGGCAGGAAGGAATTTGTGAGGAGCCGGAGTTTACTGCAGTAAATAAATATGAAGAACCAATTACTGACGAAGCCAGGGGACTCAAGGCGACAGTTTCAGAAGAAGTCTAATAATCCTCAGTTAGCAACCCTTATTCATATCTAGGGACGTGAATAGTTACAATTTTTAAAAACTTAAACGCCTATTACAAGCTAGAATTTTAATTACGCCTAGGTATCACTCATGGAAGCTAAAAACTCCTCGTTATTTCTAGTTCCTCGCATTTTAGATAATAAAAACTCCATCGCTTCAATAGAAGTCATGTCCGCCATAAATTTACGTAAAATCCAAACCCTAGATAAAACTTCCTTATCCATAAGTAAATCTTCTCTACGAGTTCCAGAAGCAGGGACATCCATCGCAGGATAGATACGTCTATTTGCTAATTTTCTGTCTAGTTGAAGCTCCATATTACCTGTACCTTTAAATTCTTCAAAAATAACTTCATCCATTTTTGAACCGGTATCAATAAGTGCTGTAGCTAAAATCGTAAGGGACCCACCTTGTTCTACATTGCGTGCAGCACCAAAAAATCTTTTAGGGTTATACAATGCATTCGCATCTACACCCCCAGATAAAATTTTGCCAGAAGAAGGGATAACTATATTATAAGCACGTGCTAGACGTGTAATCGAATCTAACAGTACAACTACATCGTGCCCACACTCCACCATTCGCTTGGCTTTTTCTAATACCATACTTGCTACTTTGGTCTGACGTTCAGCTTGCTCATCAAATGTGGAAGCAATCACTTCCGCATTAACACTCCTAGACATATCCGTTACTTCTTCAGGCCGTTCTCCGATAAGTAACACAATCAGATATACTTCAGGATGGTTAAGTGCAATCGCATTAGCTATCTCTTTAAGCAAGACTGTTTTACCTGTTTTGGGCGGAGCTACAATCATACCACGCTGTCCTTTTCCGATAGGTGCAAACAGATTCAAAATTCTAGTTGAATACTGCGTTGGCCCATTATCTAGACGCAGACGCTCTTGTGGGAAGAGTGGTGTTAAATATTCAAAAGAAACTCTATTTTTAATTTCATCAGTAGTCCTCCCATTTACAGAAGTCACTTTAAGAAGCGCAAAATATTTTTCTCCTTCTTTAGGAGATCTAACTGCTCCTTTAACCGTATCTCCTGTCTTAAGTCCAAACAACCTAATTTGTGAAGGAGATACATATATATCATCCGGGCTAGCTAAATAGTTATAATCCGATGATCTCAAAAATCCATATCCATCCTGCATAATTTCTAGTACGCCTTCACTTTCTATATCAATATCTAAGTTAACAGCACTAGATCCAGTATTTTTAGCTTTTCTATGATGATTGGTGTGATTTTTTGTAATCTCCTGGTCTCCATGGTTAATGTTAGTCACAGAGTTAGTGGACATTTTAATTGGCGCAGAAGGAATAATTTTAGGCTCTGTATTAATATTAATTTGCTTACTATTATTCTCACCATCCTGGGTACTATTGATGATGGAGCTCTTCTCAAGAGGATTAATTTCTTCTATCGTATTCTTAGTATTCTTATCTGTCAATATTTTCTTTTTTGGAAGCTCTGATTCTGGTATTAGCGCTTGTCGATCTAATATTTTATAAATTAAATCCTGTTTATCAAGTTTTTTATAGTTTTTAATTCCTAAAGCCTCTGCAATCTCTTTTAATTCGGAAAGCAGTAGACTACCAAGTTCATTTATAGTGTACATATTTAAAATTTAATGTAAGTATTTAAAGAAAAGAGCTAATTCTAACAAGTGTATATTAAATATTTAGTCTTAAAAATTGCCGAAATGTAACGGTTTTATCGAATTGATTACCCTGAAAAACTTAGGAGGTAATACGAACGGTATATTATATAGCATAAGTATAAAGCACATACTACAACCTTACTATACTCCATCACTCATGCACTACAATGATATATGATTACTAGGGTATTGTCAAGAGTTAAGTATTATTTTAAGAGAAAATTTAAACTTTTAGGTTAAAAATAATTTATTTTAGGCACTTGTAATAAATAACATTCCAATAGAGTTCTTGCATAACCAAGAATTGAGTTCGTTGGGCAGGAAGGAATTTGCGATAAACCGGAGTTGTGGTGTCGGGAGTCGCTCCCGACACTCCGATGGATTGTCAGGAAAGATTCCTGGCAGCACATGAGGATTGAGATGTCAGGGCTCGAGCCCTGACACGCATTTACTGACAAACCCAGAGGACTCAAGGCGACAATTATGTAGGAGCTCTAATTATATATAGGGTAGTTAAGTTTTACAATAATTTGTATCATGTTAAAAAAATAGATAGCCCCATTATGCTTGAAATTAATTATATAGAGGAAAATAAAGCCCATGTTATTAAGCGGTTAGAAAAAAGAAATCTACACGATGCCGCTGATAAAATAGAACAAATTTTAGCTATCAATCAACAAAGAAAAGAAACGCAGTTGGCACTTGACACCGCTTCGAGCCAGGTTAATCAAATAACTAAGCAAATAGAACAGTTACTAGAAACAAAAAACAAAGAAAAATTAGAATCCCTTAAAGCCCAAAGCCGAGCGCTTAAAACAGGTATAAAAGAGCTAGAGTCTCAACTAAATAGATATAAAGATGTTTTACAACATCTGTTATACGAACTACCTAATTTGCCACATGAAAAGGTACCTATTGGAAAAGATGCTACTGAAAATCAAATAGTTTATCAAGTCGAAAATATACCTCTATACACAAAAGATAAACTCCCTCATTGGGAATTAGTTGCTAAATTTGATATTATTGATTTTGATTTAGGAAACAAGTTAACAGGAGCTGGATTTCCTGTATATAAAGGGAAAGGGGCTAGATTACAAAGAGCATTGATTAATTTTTTCCTTGATGAGGCTATAAAAGCTGGTTATGAGGAAATACAACCGCCTATACTTGTTAACAAAGATAGTGCTTATGGCACTGGACAGTTGCCTGATAAAGAGGGACAAATGTATGAGTTAGTCAACGAACCCCTTTATTTGATTCCTACTGCAGAAGTTCCTGTTACCAATCTATATAGAGGACAGATTCTTAGCGAAGATAAGCTACCTATCAGACATGTAGCTTATACTCCTTGCTTTAGAAGAGAGGCTGGTTCTTGGGGCAGCCATGTAAGAGGGTTAAATCGCCTACATCAGTTTGATAAAGTAGAAATTGTACAGATCACCTTACCAGAAATTTCTTATCAAACTCTAGAAGGAATGCGTAGCTATGTAGAAAGCCTAGTCCAAAAGCTCGAACTCCCCTACCGAGTAGTAGCATTATGTGGAGGAGATTTAGGATTTACATCTGCATTCACCTATGATATAGAAGTTTTTTCTGTGGGGCAGAATCGTTGGTTAGAAGTAAGCTCTATTAGTAACTTTGAAACTTACCAAGCTAATCGTATGCAGTTACGCTATAAAAATAGTGGAGGATTTAAGCATTTATTGCATACTTTAAATGGCAGTGCAATAGCTTTACCTAGGATTATGGCTGCCTTATTAGAACTAAATTTTGTAGAAGGAAAAATTAAGATTCCAACCATACTCAGAAACTATACAGGTTTTGACTATATTAGTTAAAAATTTGTACTTTATTTAAGATAAAAATTCGAAATTTATTACTTTAATGCATAACTTAACTAAAACAGATTAAAGAAATGGCCAATATAGTATTATTAGGCCCTCCCGGCGCAGGTAAAGGAACACAAACTGAAAAGATAGTTCGTCATTACAACTTAATGCCTATTGTACCTGGCAATCTAATGCGTGAGCATATTAGCCAAAATACATCAATAGGGCAAAAAATTTCGAATTATATCAATGAGGGTATGTTAGCACCTCATGAAGTAGTTATGGGGTTAGTAGAAGAACAAGTAAAAGCAAAAAAGCATGGCTTTAAATTTTTGTTTGATGGCTTCCCTAGAGCAATAGCCCAAGCTACTTCATTGGATGAGCTCCTTCCTAAACATGGGCATCAGCTAGATGGGGTTATTTTTCTAGAAGTACCTGATGAAATAGTAAAAGAAAGAATCAGATACAGGGCTAAATTATTAGGCCGTATTGATGACCAAAGTGAAGAGAAAGTAGCCACCCGACTAAAAATATATCACGATGAAACTTTACCCGTAATAGCGTATTACGAAAAGCAAAATAAACTTTACAGAGTAAAAGGGGTGGGCCCTATCGAAGATGTATTTCAGCAAATTTTAAGAGTTATACAACCTCTTTACCGTAAATAATTTTTATCTAAAAATAACTACAATAAAAAGTGGCCTCTTCTGATTTTATCGACGAAGTAAAAATATATGCTCGGGCAGGACATGGAGGACCCGGTTCTGTGCACTTTAGAAAGGAAAAATTTGTACCCAAAGGAGGTCCAGATGGTGGTGATGGCGGTAAAGGGGGTGATATTATTTTAGTAAGCAACCCACAACTATCCACCCTACTCCACCTTAAATATAAGAAACATATCGTGGCTGGAGATGGTAAATCAGGAGAAGGAGGTTGTCGTACGGGAGCAGATGGACTTAGCATAATCTTAGAAGTTCCATTGGGCACTGTAGCTAAAGAAGCCGATACAAATCGCTTAATTATAGATATAACGCAAGAAGGCCAACAGGCTATACTCATGCGAGGTGGAAGAGGTGGACAAGGAAATGTACATTTTAAAACTTCTACGCAAAAATCTCCTCGTTATGCCCAACCAGGAGAATCCGGGGATGAGGGCTGGATTAAATTAGAGCTAAAATTGCTTGCAGAAGTGGGATTAGTAGGATTACCTAATGCCGGAAAATCTACCCTTTTAGCGTCCATTTCAGCAGCCAAGCCTAAAATAGATAGTTATCCATTTACTACTTTAGTTCCTCAGTTGGGGGTAGTCCCGTATCGAGCAGGCAACTCTTTTGTATTAGCAGATATTCCAGGAATCATAGAAGGAGCTGCTATGGGAAAAGGCCTGGGAATACGTTTTTTAAGACATATAGAGCGAAATCTAATTTTAGGATTTGTCATAGCCGCTGACACCCCTGATATATATCACACTTACCTGATTCTCCAAAAAGAACTGCAAGCTTATAGTGATGAAATGCTGCATAAACCTGCTTTTTTAGTTATATCTAAAGCGGACCTAATCAGTGAGGAAGAAAAATTAAAAATAAAGCAATCATTACCTAGCCATTTAGAACCTATTTTTATCTCTGCAATAACAGAGAAAGGGTTAGATATACTTAAGGATAAAATCTGGCAATTACTACATCCAACTTGCTAGGTATGTGTGTGTCAGAGTTGGGGCCCTGACACCACAATCAGAGGTCTGAATAGTTACGAATCAATAAGACTTAAATAAAATGGGAGCATTAGGCTCTAAAATTTTGTATTTAATTCTCGGTAAATGCTCCCCAATAATATAAAAACTCTATTGCTTATGTTTATTTATGCTCTAAATGAGACTTAAGCTGTTGAAGTCCGGTACGATAATCTTTTCTTAAGGCTGACTTACATAGTATCATCATATATTTCATAAATATATGATTACCTACTTGACTATTGAATTCCCAAGTTACTTTTGTTCTATTCGAGTCTAGTTCTTCAAAATTCCAAACTCCATGACTAACCGTATTCCAGCCTACCATTTTTAAAATTGTCTTAATATGCTTGTTAGGTTCGCTTACCATAATTTCTTGAGAACCCTTACCCACTTTAGGATTATCACTATGCCACACCATTTTAGATCCAACTCCAGACTCTGGTCCATCATAACTAATAATTGCATTCGGATCTTTGCCTTGCCATGGGGACCAATTATTCCAATGCTTAAAATTATTGACTTCCCCAAAAACTGTACCAACTGGAGCATCAATAACAATAGACTCGCTTATTTGATGATTAGATGGTAGCAAAAAGCCAATGAACACAACAATTACCATTACGGTTACAAGTCCAATAAGTGTGTATTTTAACAGTTTCATATTCTCTTTAATTTTAAAAATTTTTATTAAGGCTGTCTCTATTTCAGATGCCTACTTTCATTTCTTGTTTTATAATTTCTAATTTGTCTCAAATAATCTACGCCATTATAAATATAAAATATACCTATACCATATATATTTCACTCAGTTATTATACTTATACTTTTTAAACGTACTAACAATTTTTAGCTTAAGCCGTGTCAGATTCATTTACTATTTCCAAAAATTTTAAATATCTACAACGTACCACTAATAATATACTACTGGCACCAATTTAGCAATAGTTTTAAGCATCAAAATAAATAGGTAGGTAAATAAAATAAGGATAGTTACTCTTTAATCGGCAAGTTTTTCTCAACTAAAAATAATTTACTATACCCTGTAAGGTACTGATTTCATAATGGATTACAGACAACTTTGCACAAGAACAGATAAAACAATACATTGTATGACAAAGACAAAAACCATTAAGAATAGATTAAAAGTCCCAAATTGTAACAAAAACATACAGAACGAATTGAACGATTATGTTTTATTAAAATCAAAAATGAACCTTGATATATGAAAATTAGACACAAACAACCATAAATCGTTTTATTAGATAGCGATTTAATAATGGTTTTTGTGTTCTATGATGCATAGAGGACAAATAGTCGAAAAAATAGTACGAAAAACTGGATATTCACTTACCAAGTTAGCTGAAAGACTTGATGTAAGTCGCAATACACTTTACAATAGATTTAACAACGCTAATCTTGGTTATCGCTTCATTATGGAAGTTGGTAATGTCATCCATTATGACTTTACGCTCGATTTTCCAGAAATGAAAAAACAACCCGATCTAATTGGAGAAAACGGGGTCTTTACTCCAGGTAGGGAAGATAGATCTGCAGACTTGTGGAGACTAGAAGGGAAATATGCAAACCTATTAGAAAAGTACACTAAATTATTGGGTATACTTGTAAAAGTAGCTAATGAGAATGAGTTGCATGCTCTTAAGCAAGAAATAATAGATTTGATAGAAAAGGATGCAATTTCAGACTACAAAAAGAACCTGTAACCATTTACTGAATTAAGTTTATTGTTATCCACTCACTTTATTTATTCTATAAAGTTTTAAATTCCTTAGGTTTAAAAATATTTTACTTGAATACTCAATTCATTTCCAGGATATCTTTAGCCTAAAAATCGCAATTTTTAACTTGACACACACTTGTTGTTAGCCGAATTTATCTAATCTTATTTCATGACAGTGCCAGGAGGTTCCTCCACCTTACGCTTGGTAACCATCCATCATTTATTAGACTTCTTCTGAAACCGTCGTCTTGAGTCCCCTGAGTTCGTCAGTAAGTGTGAGTCAGGGCCCCAGCCTTGACTCACCAATGGAGTGTCGGGAGTGACTCCCGACACCACAGCTCCGGTTTCTCACAAATTCCTTCCTGCCCAGAGAACCCAATCCTTGCTTTCAAAAGAAGTCTATTATGAATGATTTACTTTTTATTCTCTGGTGATAAACAAGAGATATTGACAATTCTTTTTAATATTTTATAAATAAACGTTATTACTTAGTAGATTATAAATAAGTTATAATAAATTTGCCACTATTTATTTTTTCGTAAGAACTTATGAATATTTTATCCTTAATGTACATAAAAATTTATAGGGTCCTTTTATTTTTGTTCGTCCAAGTTTAAGTTATTGTAAGCAAGTAAAAAAATAAACAATTTTAATTTCTTTAATCTTTATCAGTATCAGAACTATGAAAAAGCCGCTTGCCAGTTCATTTTTACAACTGTTATTTTACATGCGCCCTTTTCGTAGAATTTATATCTCGGCCACTTTATATTCTTTCCTTAATAAATTGTTTGATCTGATGCCAGAGATACTTCTAGGGATTGCTGTAAATACGGTAGTAGCTAGAGACGAATCTTGGTTAGCTAATTTAGGATTTCATGATCTTAAAGTACAACTTGTCTTATTAGCACTTATGACCATGGTTGCCTATGGGTTAGAATCATTGTTCGAATATCTATTTTCTATTAGATGGTGGAGCCTTGCCCAGTTAGTTCAACATAATTTTCGAATGCAAGCTTTTGAGCACGTACAAAAAAGCACGATTACCTCTTTCTCAAAGCAAAAAACAGGCAACTTACTTGCTATACTCAACGATGATATTAATCAGCTTGAAAGGTTTCTAGAAGAAGGTATAGATAAAATAATTGAGGTAATTGGTACTACTATATTTGTAGGCAGTATCTTTTTCTTCCTAGCGCCTCAAATAGCTTTATTTGTGATCATACCTATTCCAATTATTATCTATGCTACTTTTAAATTCCAAAAAAAGATTAGCCCCTATTACCTTAATGTAAGAGAGAAAGCTGGGTTTGTAAGTGCTTTCTTATCCAACAGTCTGCTAGGTCTACTAACGACTAAAAGTCTAGTAGCTGAACAACTTGAAAAGAAAAAGCTCGAAAAAGCTAGTAACGATTATAAGGAAGCAAATTTTAATGCGATTCGTTGGGGAGCACTGCTAGTACCAGTTATACGTTTTGTTATTTTGTCTGGCATGTTGGTAACCTTAATTTATGGAGGTAAACTTACCATAGATCAAAAGCTAGATGTAGGAGTTTATAGTATTCTGATATTTCTTACGCAGCGATTGCTTTGGCCATTTACAGAAGTAGCTGATATCATGATTAACTTCCAACGGGTTATGGCCTCTACACAGCGTTTATTAAGTATATTTAATTTGGCTACTGAAGCGTCTCCGGATAATATGGTTACACTTCAAGGAAAAATCACTTTCTCAGATGTTAGCTTTTCATACCAAAATCAGTCTCCTATTCTGCGCAACCTTTCATTTGTTATACAGCCAGGCCATCGTGTAGCTTTTGTAGGAGCCACAGGTGCTGGAAAATCTACGCTTCTTCATCTTTTATTAGGATTTTATTTCCCCACAGCAGGTCAAATTTTATTTGATGACAAAGAAATACGAGATATTTCTCTTTCTTCACTAAGAGAGCAATTAGGTTTTGTGAGTCAGGATCCTTATTTATTTGAAGGAACGATAGCAGAAAATATTGGCTATGGTTATTCGGAGGCTACACCTGAACAGATTATAGAAGCAGCTAAAAACGCTGCCGCTCATGACTTTATCATGCAGCTTCCGGAAGGGTACGATACGTTGGTTGGTGAACGTGGGCAAAATCTATCGGGAGGACAAAAACAGCGGCTGGCAATTGCAAGAGCAATTATAAGAGATCCAGCTATACTTATTCTGGATGAGGCTACTTCTTCAGTTGATAATGCTACGGAATTAGCTATTCAAAAATCCTTATCTAAGATTGGACAGGAGCGAACGATGATCCTAATTGCGCATCGGCTTTCAATGGTAAAACAAGCAGATGTAATTTTTGTATTGAAAAAAGGGGCCATTGTAGAACAAGGAACTCATGAAGAATTGATTATACAGGATCGAGTATATGCCAATCTTTGGAAATTGCAAAACGGGGAGTCACTTACCCATCCTGAATTGATCATGGAATAAATCAATGGACTGTCAGGAAAGGTTCCTGACTCGCACTTACTGACGAACCCAGGGGGCTCAAGGCGACGGTTTCGGAAGAAGTATATATATAACGCAGCTACATAATTTACGCTATAGCTTCTAAGACTTGTTGGGCTTCTTCCACACTAGGTACATGATCCACAATCAACACGAGTTGATTCTTAAGTTCTTTTAACTGGCACCTATGAGGATTGTTATGGACATAGCCAAGTATACGTGACAAGATTTCAGCAAAAGCACCCTTTTGTGACGGAGCACTAAAATAGCACCCCATCATTCCATCTTTTAACTTTATCTTTTGTAGTCCTAATTTCTTAGCTACCCATCTCAGTTTAACAGCTTTAATAAGCTCTTGTATGGGAATGGGAAGTGGCCCAAATCTGTCTTCTATTTCACGCTGAAAATCTTCTAATTCTGAATTATCTGAGGCGCTATCCAATTTGGTATAAAGCCTTAGTCGCTCCGTGTCATTACTGATATAGGTGGTAGGAATTAATAACTCAAGATCGGTTTCAAGCGTGCAATCCACACTACTTAGCTGATCTTTATGAGCAAGCTCCTCTACAAACAACTCTTTAAATTCATTTTCTTTCAGTTCCTGTACGGCTTCATCTAATATTTTGCAATAAGCCTCAAACCCTACATCCGCAATAAATCCACTCTGTTCCGCACCTAACAGATTTCCAGCACCTCGGATATCCAGATCACGCATAGCTATCTTAAAGCCATCTCCCAATTCGGTAAATTCTTCTAAGGTGCTAAGTCGCTTGCGAGCTTCTGGCGTAAGACTAGAACTAAGAGGAGCGATTAAGTAGCAAAATGCTTTTTTGTTAGATCTCCCTACACGCCCTCGCATCTGATGTAAGTCTGAAAGTCCAAACATATGACTGTCATTAATAATGATTGTGTTTGCATTGGGGATGTCTAATCCTGATTCTATGATATTGGTAGAAACCAAGATATCATACCCACCCGCTATAAAGGTGAGCATCTTTTTCTCTAATTGATCTCCATCCATCTGGCCATGTGCAATACCAATACGATATTCAGGTGCTAATTTGTGAATCATGTTAGCTACTTCCTCAATATTAGATACTCGATTGTGTACAAAAAACACTTGTCCTCCTCGTTGTACCTCATAATGGATTGCTTCTTGTATAACTTTTTTATCAAAAGTATGAATGGAAGTATGTACAGGTTGCCTATTAGGAGGTGGTGTGGCAATCACACTTAAATCTCTGGCACCCATTAGTGAAAAATGAAGTGTTCTGGGTATAGGAGTAGCCGTAAGAGTAAGTACATCCACATTTATTTTAAGTTCTTTTATGCGCTCTTTGGCCTTTACACCAAACTTTTGTTCTTCATCAACAATCAATAGTCCTAAATCATGAAAATCAAAACTTTTACTAAGAATGGTATGTGTTCCAATCAGTATATCGATGTCACCTTGAGCTACTGCTTGGCGTATTTGGTTGACTTCTTGTTGAGACTTAAAACGATTGATATACTGTATCTTAACGGGAAACTTCTCTAACCTACTTTTGAAAGATTCATAATGTTGAAGTGCCAAAATAGTAGTAGGAACTAAAACAGCTACTTGTTTAAGGTCTTGGACTGCTTTAAATGCGGCTCTGATAGCCACTTCTGTTTTTCCAAATCCTACATCTCCACATACCAGTCTATCCATTGGGTGAGGTGCTTCCATATCTTTCTTCACGTCTACAGTGGCAGCCGCCTGATCCGGAGTATCTTCATATATAAAGGAAGATTCTAACTCAGCCTGTAAGAAATTATCTGTACTAAAAGCAAATCCTGGTGCATGCTTGCGTTTACCATATAATTCGATGAGCTCTTTCGCAATATCTTGCACCTTATTTTTTACCCGTTTCTTTTTCTGATCCCATGCAACACTACCTAACTTGCTCATTGTTGGTATAAATCCCTCTTTACCAGTGTATTTAGAAATTTTGTGCAATGCATGCAAACTCAAGTATACTACATCATTATCCTTATATATCAACCTTAATACTTCCTGCTCTTTATCATTTACATGTACCTTACTAAGTCCGGCAAATCGAGCAATTCCATAATCAATATGAACTACATAGTCCCCTGGCTGTAGATTATTAAGTTCTTTTAAAGTAAAAGCCTGACTTTTAGTGTATTGTTGAGGTATCTTATATCGGTAGTAGCGACCAAATATTTGATGGTCTGTATAGCAGGCTATGCCCACTCGGTGGTCTATGTAGCCTTGGCTCAGTCCTATGGGTAAAATATCATATTTTAAAGGGATATCTAGCTCTGCAAGTATGCTACTCAATCTATCTAATTGAGCAGGCGATTCGCTTAGAAGAATATTTTTCAATCCTAATTGATCATTCTTATATAGATCATCAGCCAGCAACTTAAACTGTTGGTTAAAATTAGGCTGAGGTGAAGCTTTATATTCGACTATTTCTTTAGGTTTTAGGTAGTACCTACTTCCAAATTCTATACAAGTAAAACGTTGCGTATTTTCTTTCCAACTCTCAGGACTTTCATAGGCTATCTCATTATGTTTTAACGTGTGTTTAACAGAATTTTTAGATGGAGGCTCTTTTATTTCAATCCATGCCTGCTCCGCCTGCATCTTAATGGTATCTAAAATCATCTCATAATCTTTGAACCAGATACATGTATTAGCAGGCAAAAACTCCAAGAAAGATTGATAGGTTACATTTTCACTAAGATTAGATTTGTTGGAAAATATAATTGCTTTTTCTACCTCTTTTATAGAAAGTTGATTAGCAGGATTAAAAGTACGTATGTTTTCTATCTCTTTACCGATCAATTCTATACGATAAGGAAGTTGATTTGCGTAAGAAAATATATCTATGATCCCTCCCCGTATGGCAAATTCACCTGCATCATATACAAAATCAACTTTTTCAAAGCCTTTGCTAATTAGTTTATCTAATAGATCTAACAAAACTATCTTTTCTCCTTGCTCTATAACCCAGGTATGTTGCGTTAAGCTAGTGTGTCCAATTACTCGTGTAGCAACAGCTTCTGGATAGGTTACGATCAGTTGAGAAGAACGATGCTGTTGATTAAGCTGTTGTAAAATCTCATTGCGAATAAGATTAGGTGTAGCAGCCCCAGTCAAATTAATATCAAGTTGCTGCTCGATAGCTGGATATAATAGGATGTGTTTATGTCCAAATAAGCTTTGTAAATCTGTATATAAATAGGCTGCTTCTTCTTTATCTTGGAGAATAAATAATTGTGTACAATCGGCTAGCTTGTAGAGACTACTCCCAATAACTGCAGGTAGGCTACCTGTTAATCCTTTGACATGAATAGCGGAATTAGATAATCTTAAAATCTGTTTTGCTAAATTCTTTATATAATTATCTCCTGTATACAAAGAGATCAAATCTGTTGCTTGCACTGATAGTCTTTCTAGTTAATTTTTTAATTTATCAACTAACAAAATAAGGTCTACTGCCTGTAAACACTTACAAGCGTTAATTTGGTTGCAAATAAAACTTTTTTAGGGAAAAAGTTATTCACATCCTGAGAATAAAAATATAAGTTAATCAACAATTTCTTTTTACTATGACCTTATCGCCCCACGCTTGAGCCTAATATCAGGTCATTTTTAGTTTTTTCTTCCTTTTTACGCTAATGACATAACCAAGGATACTAACTCTAAGAGCAGACAAATCAATAACTCCTATAAAGAGTTCTATGAATATATGTTAGGTATAAATGTTTGTATTATTTCAAAGCTTTACTAATTGATATAAGCCCTGATACAATTGCATCCATTATTAATGTCTTTACACGCTGCTTCTCGTATCAAATAAGTAGCATAGGGAGATAAAACCATTTTATGTCCCTCCTTTCTAATATATTCAAGCAATTTAAAGTCTTCTACAGAACTGGGCGTAAATTTAAAGCCAGCCTTGTACAAGGCTGTTCTCATACTAAAACTAATTCCGACATTCCCTTCTGAAAAATTTCTAACTTGTGGACTTGGTATAAAAGCTTCCCTATTAGGATGATACATACGAAAAATAACTACATCTAGATTAGGCTTTAAGTTAATTTCTTCCTCTAAACGATCTACATAGTCAGGTGACAAATAGTCATCATCATCTACAAACGCTACCCATTCTGTTGTGACCTGTTCCATACCCTGATTTCTTACTTCCCCTCCATGATTAAATTGGCCTATCTTTGAAATTTGGATGAATTTAATTCTAGGATCAGATGAAAGTTTGGTACCTTTTATGCCATCAAACACAACGATTGCTTTCCAGCTTGGATTATGTTGATTCTGCAAAGAAATAAGTGTTCTCTCTAAAGTGGGCCGGCCCAAGGTCGGAATCACAAAAGTAACCAAAGGATTTGAAGTACTTATAACTCTTTTAGATACATGGCTGCTCAAGGTACAGGAAACCATGAAAATTCCTAATAAGCTGGAAGCCGTTAATACTTTTTCTCCTAAAATTATAGTACGTTTCATACCGTTTATAAAAACTCGTATACTTAATTTAGGTATATATTTTAAAATTTTCAATACCCCTCTAATCCGAAAAAAATAAATAGGTCATAAAATTGAATTGTATCTTTCTATAGCTATAAGCAGGCTAATCTTCTAAAAATTTGATAGCTTTAGCCGCTCTCAGGGTCACTTAAAAAGGACTCTAAGGGTAAGAATAACTAATGTAGTCCAAACAACGATTGCATCAGAGTTCCCTAACGGGTGATTCTGATGGCGAGGAAATGCACTGATTAGCTCTAGTTTATTGGCATCACAAAAGGATCTTAGCTTTTCTAAAAGATATGTACGAGGTTGGATTTTAACCTAGCAATCAGGTTTCAGAAACCAATAAAGGTAATTTTGTCAGTTTATCTTAGTATTCTTTTAAACCCAAGAACTTAGTTCTCTTAGGCAGGAATGAATTTGTAAAAACTGGAGTTGTGGTGTCGGGAGCCACTCCCTACACTCCATTGGTGTGTCAGGGCTAGGGCCCTGACTCGCACTTACTGACGAACCCAGAGGACTCAAGGCGACGGTTTCGGAAGAAGTTTATTTACAAGGCAGAACTTAAACCTAGTAATAAGGCTTCAGAATCAAGTAAAGGTAATTTTGTCAGTTTTTCTTTATTAAGATAGTTGGACAAACAACTTGAACCCTTTACTTTAGGACTAAAGAGATTTTATCATTGTTTGGCATAAAATGTGTTCTTTGAATATCATATTCCAAACAACAACGGGTAAATAACTTTAGTATAAACAAAACAATAATTTATTCGAATTTATGAGCAAAATAAACATTAGACCTTTGGCTGATAGGATTCTGGTAGAGCCTGCAGCCGCAGAAGAAAAAACAGTAGGTGGTATTATCATACCAGATACAGCCAAAGAAAAACCTCAAAAAGGTAAAGTAGTTGCTGTAGGCCCAGGTAAAAAAGATGAGCCTTTGACCGTTAAGGTAGGTGATCATGTTCTATACGGTAAATATGGGGGAACAGAAATTACTATAGAAGGAAAAGATTATTTAATCATGCGAGAATCAGACATCTATGCTATTGTTTAAGCTTAGAAGTAAACTGATAAGTAATAACAACTTATAATTATAAAAAAAATAATAATATGGCAAAGCATATAATTTTCGATTCAGAAGCACGCGCAAAAATAAAAAATGGCGTGGATACGATGGCCAATGCAGTAAAAGTAACGCTAGGTCCCAAAGGCAGGAATGTGGTGATTGACAAAAAATATGGAGCCCCTAGTATAACTAAAGACGGCATATCTGTGGCTAAAGAAATAGAGCTGAAAGACCCTGTAGAAAATATAGGCGCTCAGCTCATCAAAGAAGTAGCTTCTAAAACAGCCGATGGTGCGGGTGATGGTACAACTACCGCTACTGTATTAGCACAATCCATTTTCTCAACAGGCATTAAGAACGTAGCTGCAGGAGCTAATCCCATGGATTTAAAACGGGGTATAGATAAGGCTATTGAAGCTGTTGTAGAAAAATTAAAACAAAACTCTAGAAAAATAAGTAACTCTAAAGAAATAGAACAAGTAGCTACTATTTCTGCCAACAGCGATAATAAAATTGGGAAAATGATAGCTGATGCGATGGACAAAGTAGGCAAGGATGGCGTCATAACTGTAGAAGAAGCTAAAGGAACAGAAACAGAAGTAAAAGTAGTAGAAGGTATGGAATTTGATAGAGGTTATCTATCTCCTTATTTCGTTACCAATACAGAAAAAATGGAAGCAGAATTAGCTAGTCCTTATATTCTAATCTGTGACAAGAAGGTGTCTTCAATGAAAGAATTGCTACCTGTCCTAGAAGCTGTTTCTCAAACTGGAAGACCTTTGCTTATTATTGCAGAGGACGTAGAAGGAGAGGCATTAGCTACGTTAGTTGTAAACAAAATAAGAGGTGCCTTAAAGGTAGCTGCTGTAAAAGCGCCTGGATTTGGAGATAGAAGAAAAGCAATGCTAGAAGATATAGCCATACTTACTGGAGGAACTGTTATTGCTGAAGAAAGAGGCTATAAACTAGAAAATGCTACTATTGACTATTTGGGTACTGCTGAAAAAATCAATATCGACAAAGAAAACACCCTGATTGTGAACGGAAATGGTAAAAAAGAAGATATCAAAGCAAGGGTTAATCAAATTAGGTCTCAGGTAGAAAATACTACCTCGGACTATGACAAAGAAAAACTACAAGAACGTTTAGCAAAACTAGCAGGCGGTGTAGCTATTTTATACATAGGTGCAGCTACTGAGGTAGAAATGAAAGAGAAAAAAGACCGCGTAGATGATGCGTTACATGCTACCAGAGCAGCCGTACAAGAAGGGGTTGTGGCTGGTGGAGGCGTAGCTTTGATTAGAGCTATATCTGCTTTAGACAAAGTCGACGTAGAAAATGAAGACCAGGCTACAGGTGTAAACATCGTACGAGCTGCCTTAGAAGCACCCTTAAAAACCATCGTCATCAATGCTGGAGGAGAAGGTGCTGTAGTAGTACAAAAAGTTAAAGAAGGTAAAGGCGATTTTGGTTATAATGCTAGAACTGGAAATTTTGAAAATTTATACGAAGCAGGGGTCATAGATCCAACCAAAGTAGCTAGACTAGCTTTAGAAAATGCAGCTTCTATCGCTTCGCTATTGCTCACTACGGAGTGTGTAATCGCTGATGAAAAAGAAGAAGAAAAAGCTGGCCCAGGTGCTCCTGGCATGGGAGGTGGAATGGGTGGTATGATGTAAGATCCAACTCAATAATACGTTTAACTAGAAACCCAAGGCTCATGAGCCTTGGGTTTTTTTATTTTATCAAGTTTGTTGCATTGCTTCTTTATCTATACAAATTGGCCGCTTAAAAAATCTGACAATGTATTCATTCTCTACCTACTCTTAAGATATGAACACCTATGTATAAATAACCTACATTTTTCATTGAATGCCCGAAATATATTTGTTTAGTGTGCTGTCGGGAGTTTCCTCCCGACAGCACAGAACTTTCGCGCCAGGGTAAAGGATAAACAACTACCTTTCGTTATTACCTTGCAAGGGATTAGCAACTTGGATTACTATATAGTTTTCAAAAACCCAAGGTTATTAGCCTTGAGTTTTTTATATTAGAAGGATAAATATTTGTTAATACTAATAAAATTGTTACATTAGCTCAAAATAATGTAGCCATTGCCACATTCAAAAATCCTAAGAATAATACGCCAATGGGAAAAATAATAGCCATTGCCAACCAAAAAGGCGGAGTCGGAAAAACTACTACCGCAATTAATTTAGCTGCTAGCCTAGCTGTTTTAGAGCACAGGACTTTGGTGGCAGATGTAGATCCTCAAGCGAATGCTACCTCTGGACTAGGCATCAATCCTAAACAAGTGACTAGTAGCATTTATGAGTGTATGATTGGTGAAATTGCACCCCAAAATGTTATACAAAAAACAGCACTAGATTATTTAGAAATAATTCCTTCGCATATTAATCTAGTGGGTGCAGAAGTAGAAATGATTAATTTTGAGAACAGAGAAGAAAGAATGAGGGATACCTTGGCACAAATCAAAGATAGCTATGATTATATCATTATCGATTGTGCTCCCTCTTTAGGTTTATTAACTATTAATGCTTTAACAGCGGCGGATTCTTTAATCATCCCTATTCAGTGCGAATATTTCGCCTTAGAAGGATTAGGTAAGCTTTTAAATACGATTAAAATTATCCAAACTAGATTAAATCCAGATCTTGAGATAGAGGGGTTATTAATGACGATGTATGATTCTAGGTTACGTTTGTCTAATCAAATTGTAGAGGAAGTTAAAACACATTTTAATAAAATGGTTTTTAATACGATCATACCTAGAAATATTAAGCTTAGTGAGGCTCCTGGATTTGGTAAACCCGTGATTTTATATGATGGTGAAAGTAAAGGTGCTATCAGTTACTTAAACCTTGCTCAAGAAATTATCAACAAGCAGGCTACTTCAAGCCTAGTTACTACTGCTACTGCATAGTTTATATGAATACAAAGGAAACGACAACTCCTAAAAAAAATGCATTAGGGAGAGGATTACAAGCACTTTTAAAAGATAGTAGCTACTTTACAGAAAAAGGAGAAATCAATCCACTACGCGAAACACCTATCGATCAAATTGAAGTCAATCCGTTGCAACCACGTAAGTCCTTTGACCCAGAAGCACTGAACGAGTTAAGCGAATCTATCAAAGTACATGGCGTTATACAACCACTTACTATTCGTCAAATTGGCCCTAACAAATACCAATTAATTGCGGGAGAACGTAGGCTACAGGCAGCTATAAAAGCTGGACTGACAGCCGTACCCACTTATATCCGGACAGCAGACGATCAGCAAATGTTAGAAATGGCGCTGGTCGAAAACATACAACGGGAAAGTCTAAATCCTATAGAAATTGCATTAAGCTATCAACGGTTGCTGACAGAATGCAATATCAAGCAAGAGACATTAGGAAACCGCGTAGGTAAAAACAGGGCAACCGTCAATAATTACCTAAGGCTTTTGAAATTACCCCCTGATATTCAAATTGCATTGAGAGATCAAAAAATTAGTATGGGTCATGCTAGAGCGTTAATTAATGTAAAAACAACCATAGCACAATTAGGTATTTTAGACGAAATAATAAAACAAGATTTATCCGTTAGAAGAGTAGAAGAGCTAGCTAGAAACACTTCTAACAA
The DNA here is from genome assembly GCA_001897825.1 of Candidatus Amoebophilus sp. 36-38. Taxonomy (GTDB): domain Bacteria; phylum Bacteroidota; class Bacteroidia; order Cytophagales; family Amoebophilaceae; genus Amoebophilus. The sequence goes on along the minus strand of MKUM01000080.1, from coordinate 45,630 downwards.
GCCAGAATCTCCCACACATAAGAAAGTTATTTCCAATCCTAGATTAGCAAGTGCGCTAGAAGAAATAACTACGAAACTTACTGATCGGCTTGGTATCCCTGTAAAAGCACGTACTTATTCTCAAGGAAATGGAGAAATTAGTATCGCATTTAATAATGTACAGGATTTGAATAGAATTAGGCGCATCTTATTTTCATAATTATATGATGTTTAGTCCAAAAGGTTATCTATGTATATTTTTACTGATAGCCAACATACATCATAGTTTTGCCTTTGAAGGGGCACACTTCCATGCTTCTATTAATCATGAGTTTTCCTTAAACAATCCATCTACAACTTTAACTTTAGATACTTTTAAAACATCTTTAAAACCTATCCCTAAGAAGCCCAAAACCATATTAAAAAGAAAAAAACAGAATTCTCCCAAAAAGAAAGAGCACCCAAGAAAGAAGCTTTTAGAAGAAGAGCCTATTCATACCCAAAGGACTTGGTTATATTCAACAATCGTACCAGGTCTAGGACAAGTTTATAATAAAGATTACTGGAAATTACCTTTAATTTATGGAGTATTTGGCATTCTTACGTGGGCTGCTATGTACAATCATACTGAATATACTACTGCAAGAAGAGAATTTATTGAAAAATATAAAGGCAATCCTCCTAAGGATTATTCTAGCTTAGGCAATATGGTAGAAGGATTTAAAAGAGAACGAACAATTTATATCGCCGCTATCGGGTTATGGTACCTCATTAATATATTCGATGCTTATGTAGGAGGAACCCTCAAAACTTTTGATGTTTCCGACGATTTAGAATTAATTGTACAACCCACTAAGCCTAAGGATGCAAAAAGCAGCCCTAGCGTTGGATTGACTATAAGCTTACAACAAAAAGATGAGGATCGGCTTAGTTGGTTACGGTAAAATGGGTAAAGCCATCGAACAGATAGCCCTTCAACGAGGACATACTGTATCCTATCGGATCAACCATAGTAATAGAGATTGTTTAAAATACTTAACAAACCAATCCGTAGATGTAGCAATAGAATTTAGCCAGCCAGAAGCTGCCTATGAAAATATCTATACCTGCCTCCAACAGGGCATTCCAGTTATAGCAGGAACAACGGGTTGGCTAGATCGTAAAAAGGAAATAGAACAATATTGCTATGAAAAGAATGGAACTTTTTTCTACGCCCCCAATTTTAGCTTATCTGTACATATCTTTTTCAAATTAAATGTTTTATTAGCCAAGTACATGAATCGATGTCCTGATTATGAAGTTCGTATAGAAGAAACACACCATACTACAAAAAAAGACCAACCCAGTGGCACAGCCATACAACTAGCTGATGGCATCATTCAAAACTTAAATAGAAAAAAGGGGTGGATCAATACACCGACGCAAGAAGTCGATACAGTTGGTATTGTTTCCCACAGGGTACCAGAAAGTACAGGAACACATGTTGTGGAATATAATTCTAAATTAGATACCTTGGAAATTAAACATATCGCACATAGTAGAGAGAGTTTTGCACAAGGAGTCTTATTAGTAGCTGAGTGGATACGGGGAAAGAAAGGCGTATTGGATATGGATGATTTTATGAAATTTGAAGATAATTAATACATGATTACTTGTAACTAGTCAGGTCCCCAGTTATGAATAAGGGCTTGCCAATTGAGGGCTATTATTTACAAAAATTGTTTCATTTGTCATCCCTGCAACGTACTTTTGTTCAAACTTATAAGCATGTTCAGCAGGGATCCAGATTGAGTGGGCAAGATAGAATGACTAAGAACAACTATTTCTATTTGGAACATTTAAAAATATGCTGAATAATTAGGTTTTCTATATCAAAACTTCCAAATAACGTTTCGTTTTACTGGATTCCTGCCTGAGTATACCTTTGTTCTAATCGAACCGAATGGAGCAGGAATGACAAACTCGAATGACATTATGGAAAATCTGAATAGTTACGATTAACTGGGCCTTTTTATGAAACTATTTACGAAAAGTATACCTACTAACGATTCAAAGAAAAAGTCAGCTATACGCGAATGGATCAGTGCATTATCTTTCGCGGTACTAACTGCCACCCTTATTCATTGGCTCATTGTAGAACCTTCTCAAGTTCCTACTTCATCTATGGAACAAACGATATTAGCAGGAGACTTTATTTTAGTAAGCAAGCTACATTATGGTGCGCGTACCCCACAAACTCTCTTACAATTACCCCTCATGCACCAAACTATCAGAGGCACAAATATACCCTCTTACCTACCCTGGATTCAACTGCCCATGTATCGGTTACCTGGTTTCTCTAAGGTGAAGCGAGGAGATAAAGTAATTTTTAATTGTACTACTGAACTAGATAAGCCCATCGACCTCAGAACTTATTATATTAAAAGATGCATAGGACTTCCTGGTGACACAATATTCATTGAGCATGGGCAAGTTTATATTAATGGAGAAGCCCAACCTCAATATCCAAGCTTACAGCATAGATATTACCTCCAAACATCTGAGAAGCTTACTCATCATTTTTTTAATAAATATCATATTAGGGAGTATATGCCTGTAAAAGATGGATATTTAGTACACATTAATTCCCAGACTGCAGAGAGCCTAAAACAATTAGATTGGGTAAAAAGTTTGGAAATTATTTTTTCTCCTAAACATTTTTTTAACCCTTCTGTTTACCCCAATAGCAGGCATTTAGCCTGGAATGAGGATTATTTTGGACCTATAACTGTACCAGCCAAAGGGATGACTATACCAATTAATCAAGAAACGCTGGAAAAATACCAAAATATTATTACCTTATATGACGGTAATGAAGAGGCATATGTGGAAGAAGATAAATTATGGATTAATGGAAAAGAAGAAACCTCATATACCTTTAAGCAGAATTATTATTTCGTAATGGGCGATAATAGACATCATTCTGACGATTCACGCTTTTGGGGATTTTTACCAGAAAACCATCTGGTAGGTAAGGGGATTATAATTTTATTTTCCACAGATGCTAAAAAAAGTGGATTCAGTAAGATCAGGTGGGATCGTTTTTTTCGCTCACTAAATGATTGAGAAAAGACTTATTGTAAAAGCAAGAATTGAGTTATCTGGGTAGGAAGAAATTTGTGAGAAACCGGAGTTTACTTTAGTAAATAAATATGAAGAACCAATTACTGACGACCCCAGGGAGCTCAAGGCGACGGTTTTACAATAAGTCTAAAATACAAGCAAGCTGGCTTATCGCTCTAGCTAATATCAAGCTAGGGAGGAAAGTCCGAGCAACATAGAGCACCCTACTTCTTAACAGGAAGGCGCCTAGTAACAAAAGCTAGGAAAGCAGCCAGTGCCACAGAAAACAAACCGCCTAGAAATAGGTAAGGGTGAAAAGGTGGAGTAAGAGCCCACCGCTTTGTTGGTGACAACAGAGGCATGGTAAACCTTAGGGGTTGCAAGGCCAAGTAAGTGTTGTTTTCCCCACGGCCGGGAATTACAGGCTGCTCGTCTGTATTTCAATAATTGAAAGACAACATGGGTAGGCCGCTAGAGGATGCAAGTGATTGCAGACCCAGATAAATGATAAGCACGTTAGGTTCTTTCAAAATAAGAAAAACGTACAGAACTCGGCTTACAGGCTTGCTTCGTATTTTTTTATTTACATGTACATGCCTAGATCATCTATAAATCTGAAAATTAGTACTTCAGCTACTTCTATCAGTTCTCGATAATTAGGTCAACCCTTAACAATTATCAAAAAACCGTAAAAATTATTTAGAAAGTTATAAATAAGCGATTAAAGAAATTCAGGCTTATACATTGGACCCACTGCGAAACAAAAAAGCACATCAATTTTTCGCCTTTTACAATTTCTATTAGCCTTTTTTATATACTAAAAACCAGTTGGCAGCGGATCTATTGTTCTTTTTTTGCTCGTATAGATATAAACCTTGCTGTAAAATATAAAAACTATGGATCATACTACAAACAAATTAGCAGCACTTTTAAGGACATAGATGGCGTACTAACCGCAATATATTTTACTGAGATTCAATCTTTTCTTGATATTCTTCACAATTTAAACCAACCTTTATGGAATTATGTCACTAATGAAGGTAAAGCATTTTTTAATTCAGATAGTAAAACGAGCTCATAGAATTGCCTGCCAATTTGATCTAAATATGCACAGCATAACCATATAATCAAAGATACAAGCCAAGGCACTTGCACTAGTAAGAGGGAGAAGCTTTCATACAATCTAGCATGAATTACAATTAGGCTAGGTCAAGAGAATGGGCAATAATTAGCATTTCTTTTAATGTAAAACTTTTTTCTTTTACTACAGCGTTGACGCTTATGGTATGATCTAAAATACCTTTATTAAATAGATATTTTGCTGCTAACAGTAACTGAATATCGCTTGGCTGATACCTACCACTATCATTATCAATCCTCACAATTTTACCCTTGCAAACTCTAATAATACCACCACATACAACAGGTTTCCCAATACCACTTTTTTTGAAAAAGAAAGTGTGATGTACTTGACTGTAAATATCAGGATGTCTATCTCGAAAAAAGATGCACATCTCACCTTTTGGATTTAAAGCCCACAGTCCTTCTTCAGAGGAATCTAAAATACTATTGTTTTGATAAAGTAACCCATCATCATTAAATTCAACCATTGTTCGTTTTTTTAAATCTGGAAGATTACCCAAATATGCCCCGTCATTTTCCGGTTGAGTCTGTTCACAAATAATGAACTGTCCATATATTTTATGTCGTTTATTTGGTTCTGGTTCTGGAATGATACCATACACATCTTCTAAAACTTCCTTCACTTGTTTCTCTAAAAACTCTGCTTCTTTAATTTCAAAAAGTTTCATTAATTCCTGCATTGGAACTTTCTCAGGCTGTATTCTTACAGAAATTAAAGGTTGTAGCTTTAAAAATTTTTCTTTCCATAAATCATATGCTCTTCTATCTAACTGATATTGTGCTTGAACATCTTCCCTTGTAGTATATTTAGTGATTTGTAGCTTTTCTTTGCCTTGCTTATCTTCATCACCTTTTTCACGATATCTTTCATCTAAGTTGTCTTCATTTGATCCCTCTTCTTTCTTTTTTTCTTTCTTCACCTCTCGCAGGAGACTTATCTTTTTTTCTTCATACAAATCAGTTAATTCCCCTTCTTCAGGATTAGGTTTTTGTTTTGTTATTTCAATTTGCTTGTTTGATATTGTAGCATCATCTGCTTGCTCTTTTTCTATAGGGTTAAGCTGATCACAGCTTTCTAAAAAAAATATACTGAATAGCAGGATCGGTGCTATCAGGCTACGATTTAATTTATAATTTCTTTTCATATTTAATACAAAGTACGCGTTCATGTATCTACACCCTCTAAAATTAGCTAAAACCGCATATTTTCTTATCGAATAAATTTGAATTAATCGCTGTATATTAGTTGATAGCTAGGAAAATTCCAAGCGACAGAGAGAAAATATTGCACATATTTTCATATTACTCCTTATTTATGGAATACTCTACTTAGGCCGATATTAATCATAGATGCCCTGTAATCTTCTTCTCAATAGATCTAGCAAATTATACCCAGTTAGCCGAATATTACTTAGCCTGTTAGTGGTTAATTGTAATTTTTTAGCATAACACCTATCCTCATCTGCATAGCCAATCCATACGGCTCCTACAGGGTTTATTTCATTAACGGCCTTCCCTGGTCCTGCTATACCCGTACTAGACAATCCTATACTCGCTTTAAATTTGATCCGTACTTGCTGTGCCATTTCCATGGCAGTCTGTTGACTCACTGCTCCATATTGTAACAATGTACGCTCAGATACACCCAATACTTCTTGTTTTATCCGATTATTATAAGCAACTATTCCTCCGTAATAATAAGCCGAACAACCTGGAACCTGTACAATTAATTGAGAAGCATACCCACCAGAACAACTTTCGGCAATTGCTAAGCTCTTATGTTGTGATTGAAGTAGATTTCCCACCACTTCTTCTAGTTTATCATCCTCATAGCCATACACATAGTCCTTAATAAGAGGAAGTACCTTTTGAACCTGTAGTTCTATCTCTTTTTTTGCTTCTTCGGCTGTAGTCAAGCGTGTTGTAAGGGTAAGGTTTACTGTCCCCAAATTGGGTAGGTAAGCAAGTTGTATATGGCTAGGCAGCTGTTTTTCCCAAGGAGTTAAAATTCTCGCTAGCTCTTCCTCTACGATCCCTATCGTACAAATGGTTTTTTGATAAAACGTAGGCAAATTAAACTGAGATTTTAAATAAGGGAGTACCCTCTGCTGTAACATACTTTGCATTTCAGCCGGTACTCCCGGCAGGGCTATGGTAACTTGATTGTCCTGTTTACAGCATATTCCAGGAGCCGTGCCTAGGTGATTCTCTATAGCGCTCCAGGCTAAGTTGGAAGCTGTTGATGGGTAGTTGAAATATTTTAAAAAAGCTGCTCGAGTCAGATCGTCAGAAGTAGGTCCCAAGCCTCCTGTAGTAATTACAACCTCAACACCCCTCTTTTTAGCTCCTGACAAAGCTTCGATGATCTCCCCTATCTCATCTGGTATTGTAGTTATTTGTATAACCCTAAATCCTGCTTGAGTAAGTTGGGTGCTTATGTATTGAGCATTCTGATTGGCAATTCGTCCATATAACAGTTCATTTCCTATCGTAATAATTTCTGCCAGCATCATTCTTTTACCTATCAACCCCTTCTCACTAACTCTATAAAGTCATAAGAATAAGGATTATTGTTATCAGAAGAGTAAGAAAGTCTACTAATTTCCGTCCATTCGCGGCTATCCAATATTGGAAAGAAAGTATCTCCATCCTCTATTTGAGTATGGACTAGCGTAAGATAAATCTTATCTGCCCAAATCAAAGCTTCTTGATAAATAGCTGACCCACCTGCTATAAATACTTCTGTTTCATTTTCCTCTCTAGCTACATCTAATGCTGCCCTTAGACTAAAAACGGTAGTACCATTCTTTGCTTGGTAATCTGGATTATGGCTCACTATAATTAATTTTCTACCAGGCAAGGAGTTAGGTAACGATTCAAACGTTTTTCTGCCCATGATCACATGATGGCCATTGGTAATTTGCTTAAAATGTTTCATATCGGCAGGCAAATGCCAAGGCATTTTTCCTTCTTTGCCAATAACATGGTTAATTGATCTGGCTACAATGATAGATTTTGTCATACTTTTAAATCATCAGGTTATTCGAAAAGGATCCCCATACGTTGAGGAGGAGTTAATTTTAGATGTTTATAAGCTTTTGGAGTAGCTTCTCTACCTCTAGGCGTACGTTGTAAATATCCCTCTTGTATGAGGAATGGCTCATAGACTTCTTCGATTGTTTCTGCTTCTTCTCCACATGCCGTGGCAATGGTAGTGATACCTACTGGACCTCCATGGAATTTCTCAATAATCGTAGACAATATACGATTATCCATTTCATCTAATCCATCTTCATCTACTTCTAAAGCTTGTAATGCCATCTGTGTTATCTGCTTGGTAATGATTCCATCGCCTGCTACCTGTGCAAAATCTCGTGTCCTTTTCAACAAATTATTTGCAATTCTAGGAGTACCCCGACTTCTACGAGCTAATTCATAAGCAGCAGCCTCTTCTATAGGTATTCCTAAAATCTGACTAGATCGTTTTACAATTTGCGTAAGCAAAGTTACATCATAGTAACTAAGTCGAGTATTAATCCCAAACCGCGCACGCAAAGGAGCAGTCAACAAGCCAGCACGGGTAGTAGCGCCTATCAGGGTAAAAGGGTTTAGGTTAAGCTGTACACTACGTGCATTAGGCCCAGAATCTAACATAATATCGATTTTAAAGTCCTCCATGGCTGTATATAGGTATTCTTCTACAACAGGATTAAGTCGGTGAATTTCATCGATAAATAATACATCGTAGGGTGCTAGGTTAGTAAGTAGTCCAGCTAAATCACTCGGCTTATCTAAAACAGGTCCGGATGTAATGCGTATACTCGCATGTAACTCATTAGCAATGATATGGGCAAGTGTAGTTTTACCTAAACCTGGAGGACCATGTAATAATACATGGTCTAAAGACTCCTTACGCTCTTGTGCAGCTTGCACAAAGATTTTTAAGTTTGCAACGATTTTTTCCTGGCCAGCAAAGTCAACAAATGCGTACGGACGCAATGCCCGCTCTAATTCTTTATCTTTTTCAGACATAGTTGATGACTGTCTCGAGCTATCTAGATAATCCTTGCGCATAACAGATTTTATAGAATTTATTATATTATGTAGATAGAATATTAATTAGTCCAGTATAGTATAAATCAATTTATCTTAAACTTGTGACTAACTATTTGCAGCTTTTGGCGTATTTTTAGTCGGCCTTTGATGCGGAAAAACTAATGTAAAAAAAGTAAGAAATCTGATACGAAGCAATAGTATTAAAATGGCTGAAACAGAAATTTATACAACAGAAGCTGAACCCAGCACTAAAACAGCAGATTTAAGTCATACAAGACCGGACACCCAACAGGTTAATGAACCGAGGATAGGCCTTATACTGTTTTTATTACTTTTATTACTTTGTTCGATTGCAATTCTTTTAAACAGAAGGGGCAAATCACAAATTATAACTTTAGAAGGGCAAAGATTAGGTAAGGAGTATAAGATTCAATATAAAGTTATAGGGAACACTAACTACCAAGATGAAATTGATAGCCTATTGAACGAAGTAGAACAAACGCTGGATAGTTACATAGAAGATTCAGAAGTAGCTAGATTCAACCATTATACTTGCGAGCCATTTTATTACAATAGTCCGCTTTTTTATCCTTTGCTTGCTAAAAGCAAAGCGGTATATGCAAAAACCCAAGGGGCTTTCGATCCTACTGTGGCTCCATTGGTTGATCTATGGAAAAAGAAGTTAAAAAAAGGTATAGAACCTAATTACTTCGAGATACAACCACTGCGCGAATATGTAGGATTAGACTACATTGTAGTTAACGAGGATCGTGTAAAGAGGCTTAAAGAGGGCGTCAAAATTGACTTAAGCAGTATTATTCCTAGTTATGGTATAGACTTGGTATCAAATTTTCTGCAATCAAAAGATATCAAAGATTTATGTATAGAACTAGGTAATGAGGCCCTAGGAATTGGTCTGGATGGTAATAAAAAACCCTGGCAAGTAATACGTACAATAACTGATGACCAAACGATTTCCAACCCTTTTTCTGTACATATTAAACTAAGCCATAAAGCCTTTTCTATAGCTAAAAAACATACTCCGTGGGAAATGGAGCAAAACATGCGAATCGTTATTGACCCACAGACAGGTTATCTACCAACAGGAAATATCCTAGCAGCTTTTGTTTTTGCCGATGATTGTATAACAGCTAGTGCTTATGCTACTGCGTTTATAACGAAGAATTTTACTACAGCTTTAGAAATGCTAACAAAAATAGAAGGTATAGAGGCATTCTTTATTTATAAAAAGAATGCTGAAGAGATCGCATTCTATCATACCCAAGGGTTGAAAATAGAACATCAAGAAGGTTCACAAGAAATTAATATTCAAACAAGCCCATAATGTAAATTCATCCTATTTACCTAGCATTTTTACTCAACTATACATTTATAAGGCTCGATTCTTATACATACTACCTACTAATCAAGCATGATATATATAAACACTAAAAGCAAAAGCTTATTATGTTTTCTATTATTACTACCTATTTATGTTCATGCTAACAATGGGTTAACTCCTGCCAAATCCACAGAAAAAATATTCATATTGGATCCGTATGGCAGCCCTTATGCTACTTCTTCATGGCTTATTTCAGGTAGAGATTTTATGAGTGAAGTAGAGGATAAATGGATAACTGAAAAAGACAAAGATAAATTCTGGCTAAGATGGTCTAGCTTATTTATAAATAATGTATATAATGATTTATCAATGCTTTTTGCACATGAAGTAAGCGGACATGGGTTTAGACAACGTAGTTTTAATCAACGAGTAGATGGATATGGTCTTTCCCTTCTTTTTGGGGGCATGACCTCTTTTATTAGCCCAATAAATGGCCTAGGTGGAATCACACATTATAATTCATATCATCTATCTGATTTTGGGGAAAAGAAATTTTCATATAGTGATATAGAATTAATAAAAACAATAGCTGGCAATGAAGCGAATGCCATACTAGCCAACGAACTAATCTTGAAAAATTTCAAATCAGGCTACTTAGATTACAGAAATTATAACCTTTTCCTTAAAGCATTCACTAATCTATTAGGCTATATAATAATTACTCATCCTCATACAAGGGACAGAGGTAATGATATCCTAGCTTATTTAAAAGAACTAGAAGATAAATCTCATTTAAACAATATCCATTTAAATACGCTTCAATTAAATGCTACCATATTTTTTCTTAATCCCATACTTTATGTTTCTATATGGTCTTTTTATGCTTATTTATTTAAGAAAGAACAAACATTTGTTATACCTCATTTAAGCTGGGACAACATGACTTACATGCCTTTGATTAGAATAGGATTAACTCCTTTTGGAATTGGCTATTACTTAGACAACTTCATTAGTAACCAAGAACAAACATTTTTAGTTAGCCTTAATACTGGTAAATCTCCTTTTTATACCAGATTTTTTGGAGGAATTGGATGTAAAACGGATGAACTTTACACCTATAAAAAGTATAGCTTAGATATACAAGCTAATGTATGGTACCAACCTAAATTACTACTAAAAGAGGGTGATACTTTAGAAGATAAAAATTACTGGGGTGGACTGCTAGGTATCCACAATAGATTTAAAATTAATCCTTATTTTTCCATACATGGAGCTGTATTATATAAAACTTTGGGTTTTATAGAGGGTGTTGTAGCACAAGATGGCTTTATGTGGCAGGCAGGTTTCTCTTTAAATTATGTGTAGCTACTAAATTAGAGTTCTTGGATAACCAAGAACTCTATTGAATAAATCGTTGTTCCTATCTAATCTAAATCAGGTTACCTACAGAGTCCTTTTCAAATGACGCTGATAGCGTTAAAGACTATAAAAATCCTGGATTACTTTGTCGCCTCCCCGCAATGACACCCAGTCTATCCTTCCTGGATAGCGAGTAATAAATAGAAAAGAAGGAAAAAATATATGCCATTATAAATACGGTATAGAATATACAAGAAATCTCTTATTTAAGATTAAAACTATTTCAATAGTGTGGATAAATGTGTGGATAATATAAATTACCAGGTATAACTACGTGTAAAATTATGCCAATTACGGTCTAAGAGAATAATTACAGTAAAGAGTCTGTTTTCTTCAACATTTATCCATCACAACTCACAAACTTATCAACAACCATTTAAACGAGTAATTAAAAATAGCTTTTTAGTTGCTATTCACACTTTATCATATATAGTTGAATATCAGGACTTAATGATTGAAATTATTTGTGTATAAACGGATTTTTATATACTAATTATCAACAATATAGGTTAATAACTTGGTAGCAAAAAGATTTTCCACAAATCCACAACCTAACAAAAACAATATATTAAAATTTAATATATATATTTTATTAAAGATGTTGTTGATAAGCTGAATAAGCGTAAAACTATTTTTTTTAAACAGACGAACAAAAGAAAGATTGTTCAGTTATTTTGAGGATTTAAGACATAATATGTATTATTTCTAGCTTGTAGATAAAAATTTGAGCTAGCATAAACCTATTCACTACTTGTTACCTTTTTCTACCCAATTGCCATCCTTAGATTTCTCATAGTTCTTTTCTACTGCTGACCAGGATACACGGTGCGCTGCTTCATCCCTACTACCACCTAATTTCCGTTTTTCCGGCTCTTTATATTGATCCCATGCATGATTAAAAGTTTCCCGATAAATAGTTTGAGCATGTTCTGGGAGATGGTTACGTACTCCTTTAGGTAATTCAGAATTATGTGTATAAGGCATAACGTTCTAGGTTATATTCATCTTACCATATTTTATAATGTAATAAATATTCTATATAAAATCACTTCTTCTTATAGAATTTATTTAATCCGGGTTGGTAATCAATTTGTAAATGGGGAACTGAAATTACCTAGTTGCTTCTAAAGAGATTAGTTTGGAACTATTGTCAAGGAATGAGAAAAGAATTAGCAAGCATGAATGATAAGCGGGTCGAGTGCCAGGAGGAAACTCCCGGCACCACAGCGCAATTTCTTCTTATAGATTTTATTTAATAAAATAGATTTGATGGCTAACCCATGCCTCAGAACATATTAGACCTTTTACGAAGCTAATAATTTGATGGATTGCTTCCTATTCATTTACAATAACCACGTGTAGGCTACTTCTTTAGGTACTGGTCTGTTTTAAACAGTTTTTCTTGCGTAAAATCAATCAGTTTGTTGATAACTTCTTTTTCGTCTAAGAAATTACCTATTATTCTTAATTTTTTCAACTTGTGTTTCATACCAGAAATAAGTTCTACACTCGAACGGGAAACCTTCAGTTTTTTTGCTATAACATTTATAAGTTCTTGATTTGCTTTTCCATGCTCAGGAATACTAATCAGACGAATACATAGATGATCTGTCTTGTCTATATATATGGTAGAAATCTTGGAGTTGGGTATAGCTTTAATTTCTATTATGATACTCATCATTACATATCCAAGAACTCTATTATTCTTTGCTTCATTCTATTAAGCCATAAAAATATCTTTTTGAATATACTATTGAGCCAAGTCTAGAACAATTAATTCTTATATGTCTTATTGGTAAGGATCTGTTTTAAAGTCTCTAGATCCTCTTTGAGACGTGCTGCTTCTATAAAATCTAGTTTATCCGCTGCGGCAAGCATTTTCTTTTCTGTAGCTTCTATAAGTTTGTTTAATTCGTCTTTCCGCATGTAGGGTATGATGGGGTCGGCAGCCACACTAGGTTCTCGTTCTACATAATATTTATTTGTTTGTTGCAGGTCCCCTACTTTAGTTTGTTCTAGAATAGCTTCCTTAGTTTTATGAACAGATTTAGGCGTAATATGATGGGCTGTATTGTATTCTATTTGTATGCTACGTCTTCTTCTCGTTTCGTCAATAGCAGTTTCCATAGATTGTGTAATCGTATCCGCATACATGATTACTTTACCATTTTCATTTCTAGCTGCCCTTCCAATGGTTTGTATCAATGATTTTACATTTCTTAAAAATCCTTCCTTGTCTGCATCTAGTATCGCTACAAGGGAAACTTCTGGTAAATCTAGTCCCTCCCTAAGCAGGTTTACCCCGACTAATACATCAAATATACCTAGCCGTAGATCACGCAAGATATCGATTCTTTCTAGTGTTTTTATTTCTGAATGTATGTATCTACATTTAACCCCTGCTTTTTCTAAGTATTTAGTTAACTCTTCTGCCATGCGTTTAGTTAAAGTAGTGATCAATACACGTTCCTGATTTTTTATACGTTCGGCTGCTTCATTCAACAGATCATCAATTTGATTTAAACTAGGTCTTACTTCTATTTCTGGATCTAGTAATCCGGTGGGTCGGATAAGTTGTTCCACGATGACGCCTTCTGATTGTACTAATTCATAGTCACTAGGGGTAGCACTTACAAAAATTACTTGATTAATAAGGGACTCAAATTCATTGAAGCTTAAGGGCCTATTATCTAGAGCGGAAGGTAATCTAAAGGCATTATCTACTAGGTTAACTTTTCTAGCTCGATCTCCTCCCCACATACCCCGTACTTGTGGTATGGTTACGTGACTTTCATCAATGATCATTAAATAATCTTTAGGGAAGTAATCCAATAAACAGAAGGGGCGTTCACCTGGCTGCCGTCTGTCAAAATAGCGAGAATAATTCTCTATCCCTGAACAATACCCTAGCTCTCGTAGCATTTCTAGGTCTAATTCCGTTCTTTCTTTGAGTCGTTTGGCTTCTTCAAAACGCCCTTCATTTTCAAAGAATTTAATCTGCGCTACCAGATCATTTTGTATATCGTAGATGGCCTGTTGTAAAGTGTCCTTGCTAGTTACAAATAAATTAGCGGGAAAGATAACGACCTGCTGTTCTTCAGAAATCTTTTGTCCTGTAGTAGGGTTGATGGTTTGTATCGCTTCTATTTCATCTCCCCAAAACAAGAATCTATAGGCATAGTCTGCGTAGGCTAAAAAAATATCTATGGTGTCTCCTTTTACTCTAAAATTGCCTCTGTTAAACTCTTTTTCATCTCTACTATATAGCATGTCTACAAATGTCAAAAGCAACTTATTACGTGCAATTTGTTGGCCAGTTCGTAGGCGTATTATATTTTTTCCAAATTCTTCCGGATTTCCGATGCCATAAATACAAGATACAGAGGCTACTACAATCACATCGCGCCTGCCTGTAAGTAACGCTGAAGTGGATCTAAGTCGTAGCTTTTCTAATTCATCGTTAATACTAAGCTCTTTTTCTATATATACGTTGGTTGCTGGTATGTAGGCTTCGGGTTGGTAGTAATCGTAGTAAGATACAAAATACTCTACTGCGTTGTCTGGAAAAAAATTTCTTAATTCTCCATATAACTGGGCTGCTAACGTTTTATTATGACTAATTACTAAGGTGGGTTTGTCTACTCTCTGTATGACATTTGCCATCGTGAAAGTCTTACCTGATCCAGTTACACCAAGTAGTGTTTGAGATCTTTCTGCGCGATTGATTCCATTAACTAGCTGTTCGATGGCTCTGGGCTGGTCACCAGTAGGTTGATAAGGTGCTGTAAGTTTGAAACTCATCATTGTAATTTATAATGTGTGTTGCGAAAATAGAAACTTATTGTGTCAGTAGAGACCCTAATGCCACACAAAGCATTTTTGTAATTTTATTTATATTTTTATCACATTTGTTTTCAATTCTGTTATTAAAATTAATTAACTTGTACTAACTTGTTGAAATTAATCTACTAATCAAAGATTTTAAATAGAGCCTTAAGTAAAAAGTATGAGTATAAAAGTACATCAACCTCATGATACTTTCTTGCGTCGAAGCCTAACAAAACTCGAGGTAGCTGAAGACATGCTAAAATCATGCATCTCTACAGATCTTGCTCAAGGTATTGATTGGAGTACTTTGGAGCTAACTAATAAGAGTTTTTCTAAAAAAGAATTGCAGCAAATCCATGGAGATATCATATATCGTTGTAAATTAAAAGGCAAGAAAGCCTATATGTACTTGGTCTTGGAACACCAAAGCCAACCAGATAGATTGCTTGCATTTCGTATGCTGGTTTACGACGTGTATTTAATGGAACAACATTGGGAGCAATTAAAAAAAGAAAAAAATAAATACTTCCCGGACATAGCTAATATATGTGTTTATGCCAGTAAACGAAGTCCCTATCCCTATTCACTAGATATTTGTGATTACTTTGATGATCCGATTGAAGCTAGAGAAAAGATTAAGATGTTTAATCCTGTGATATTGAAGGATTTAACAGTATTATCGGAAGAAGAATTACTCAAATATGGAAAAGCAGATCTAGTCGCTATATTACTCAAGGAAGGCGTAAAACGAGATTTTCTTCCTTTTATTAACACAAAAAGTGATATATTAACCAGATTATTTGATAGATTTTATGCAGAAAGTGGTATAATTTATATATTGGAGGTAGATGAGAAAACTCTTCCTCAGGAGCTGGTAGAAGCAATCATACAAATAGTACCCAACAAAAAAATATCATTATGAGCGCAGCACAACAATTAAGATTAGAAGGGATACAGCAAGGAATAGAGAAGAATACATTAACTATAACCAAAAATATGCTTAGGAAAGGACTTGATATAAGCTTAATACAGGATATAACAGGGCTTGATAAGCATAGGATAGAAGAAATCAAGAGAGAGCTTGAAAAAGCTAGTAAGAAATAGGTATTGAACTTGAACGACTTAGAATCTCTGAAGATATATTTTAATTTGTATTGCGTAATCTTTAATTTGTGGCATCAGCGGTTTCCCCTGACGCTTCCTAGATAGCTCCTGATAGATGCCTTGCTAAGTTCTAGTGTTCTTGTATTGGATTATTGTGTATATAAGTCAACTTACCCTCCAATAATTTTATTTATTGTGTCAGGAAAAATCCCTACACCACCTCAAACATGCGAAGATTTATATCTTGTTAATTCGCATAATAATACATGGTATCTTAGAGGAAACAGATAATATGCTAATTTAGCAAAAGTTTAAATCCCGTGTTATGCATATTTGATATAGGACTAGAATCTAGTATACATGTGTGATTCAATAGTTAGATGATGAAAAATAAAATTAAAGTAGGAATTTTCTTAGGAGGACGTTCTAGAGAACGAGAGATTTCTTTTGCAGGTGGACGGACTGTATATGATAATCTAGATAAAGGGCTGTTTGAACCCATACCTATTTTTGTAGATAGCTTCAATAATTTTATCCACTTAGACTGGCGTTATTTATACCAAGGTAGCATCCGTGATTTTTATCCACCCAGTGAGATGCTTCCAGTCAGTAAATTTCAAATTTATATAGAGTCTTTAGGTAATTTAACTCAGGAACAGCTTGATCACTATATTTCTAAGGTAGGTAAGCAGATTAAGCCAGATCAATTTAGTGAGCTAATTGATTTTGCTTTTTTGGCTTTGCATGGTCTTTATGGAGAAGATGGCAGCATACAGGGACTATTAGAATGGTATAAAATACCGTATTCAGGATCAGGGCTATTGGGAGCTGCACTGGGTATAGATAAGCTCGTGCAGAAGAAATTGATGCAACAAGCTGGCTATTTGGTAACTCCCTACCAGGTCATCGATCGAGCTGAGTGGCAAAAAAACAGCAATAAATCTGCACTTTTTGAAGAAGTTATAGCTCTATTAGGATTACCATTGGTGGTCAAAAGTCCACGGCAAGGTTCTTCTATAGGAGTAAGTATTATCCGGGAGAAAAATCTTGAAGCATTTATCAAAGCCATACATGGTAGCTTCTTTATAGAGCAAGTTACTGTTCAACAATGGCAAAGTTTTTCTTCTAAAGAAAAGGAACAGTGGCTGATCAATTTGATTGATTTGCGGTCCGGGATTGGATTGCCTGTAGAAGTAAATGGACAAATTATTTATCATCCCCATGATTTGTTAGCATACCTCAACGATTATTTCGCAGTTTCTGAAGATCCTATCAATTTGGATAGCCTTCAAGGGGAGGAGACCATCCTCATAGAATCTTTTATTGCAGGTAGAGAATTTTCTTGTATTGTGCTTCAGGAAGCAGGTGGTGAGCCAGTAGCATTATCACCTACAGAAATGTTGAAAGGAGATTTGCATTTTGATTATCGAGCTAAATATCTCCCAGGGTTGGTACGTAAAGAAACCCCTATGCGATTACCACAAATGCATTTAAACGCGATTAAAGAAGCCTGTATAGCACTCTTCCAGACCTTAAATTTCCAAGTGTATGCTAGGATAGATGGGATATTAGATATGGATAATCAAATTTATCTCAATGATCCCAATACAACTGCTGGTATGAATCCTTCTTCATTTTTATTCCATCAGGCTGCTGAAATAGGACTTAATCCTAGCCAATTACTTACATTTCTAATACGTAATTCGCTTGCAGAGCGTGTTGGTAGCCATAAAACTAATCCACAAGCGACAGATTTATTAAAATATATAGATGCATATATTTCAATAAAAATTATTGGTAATCAATAGATTTCTTGCAAAACCGTCGCCTTGAGCTCTCTAGGTTCATCAGTAAGTGTGTGTCAGGGCCCCAGCCCTGACACCACCATCCTCCTGTGCTGTCGGGAACCTTTCCTGACAGTCCATTGAGTGTCGGGAGCGACTCCCGACACCACAACTCCGATTTCTCACAAATTCCTTCCTGCCCAGAGAACCCACTTCTTGGTTTTGCAAGAAGTCTAATTAATTATTTTTAGTAAGATTGATACTAAATAGAATTATTTATAAATTGCTTGACCTGCATGCTTAGAAGGGCCATAAATGGAGAATTGCTTTCTAAATAAGGTATTCTAATCCGCAGGCAAAGTTTCTATAAGAGATTATTCGTTAGTAGGTTTAAAACTAGAGAAGTGTTTCATTGGAGGATTATAAGAAAATCTCTATTTTTAGCCGTATTTTGCTCTATTTAAGGTTGAGTATAGAACTAATAGAAAGTTTATATGGTATTTACTATTAACGAGATAGCACATCTTTTGGAGGGAAAAGTGGTAGGCGATGATTCGCTTAAAATAGACAAATTATGTAAAATTCAAGAAGCTGTACCAGGTAGCATTACTTTTCTTGCTAATCCTAGCTACGAGAAATATCTATATACTACCCAAGCTAGTGTTATCATCATTAATAAAAACTTTCAACCAGCCCGTCCTATATCAGCCAGCTTAATTTTAGTAGAAGACCCCTATCTTAGCTTTACCAAACTACTAACCAAATATGAATCCTTGCTCAATGTTTCCAAAAAGGGTATAGAAGAACCTACGTACCTAGGTAAAAATACAACAATAGGCGATGCAGTTTATAGAGGAGCTTTCTCCTATATAGGAGATCATGTACAACTTGGAAACGGGGTGCAAATTTATCCGCATGCTTACATTGGAGATCATGTTTCAATAGGCGAAAATACCATTATATATAGTGGAGTTAGAATTTATCCAGGCTCTCGAATAGGAAAAAATTGTATCATTCACGCAGGAGCTGTAATAGGTAGTGATGGATTTGGTTTTGTTCCAGAGCCGACGGGAAGTTACCAAAAAACACCTCAGCTAGGGTACGTAGTTATAGAAGATCATGTAGAAATTGGGGCTAATACAACGATAGAAAGGGCTACCTTGGGGAATACATGGATTAAACAAGGTACAAAAATTGGTAATCTGGTGGAGATCGCACACAATGTAGAGATTGGTAGAAATACCATCATAGTTGCGCTTTCAGGCATAGCAGGGTCTGCTAAAATAGGCAATCATTGTATGATAGGTGGCCAAGTAGGTGTAGCGGGGCATACAGAGATGGGAGATAAAACCATGGTTGCAGGACAAGCAGGTGTTACAAAATCTTATAAAAACGGTAATATTACCCTAATGGGTACTCCTGCTTTTGAAAGAAAAAAGTATTTAAAAAATTATGCACTTTTTAAGCAACTACAAGACATACAAAAAACGTTAAAAAATTAGTAATAGTTTGAAAAACGCCAGTAAGCTAAATGCTGGTAAGCTATTCGTTATATTTACATACGTAATTCTTTTAGAGCTATTTATACATATGCAAACAAAGCAACATACCATTCAAGGACCTGTTACTTTTACAGGAGTAGGCATACATTCAGATTGTACAGCAAATGTAACTTGTTTACCTGCTCCACCTGATTATGGAATCAAATTTCAGCGTACTGATTTAGAAGATCAACCCATCGTAGAAGCGATTGTAGACCATGTGGTAGATGTAACCAGGAGTACTACACTCCGCTACAATACGGCTTATGTAGATACAGTAGAGCACCTGTTAGCTGCTGTAAGTGGTCTTGAGATTGATAATCTGCTTATACAAATAGATGGGCCAGAAGTGCCAATCTTAGATGGAAGTGCTTTGCCTTTTGTGAAAGCTTTTCAAGAGGTTGGCTTAACTAATCAAGGTATACCTAGACGCTTTTTTCAAATTAATGAGTCTGTGATATATGCTAGTGAGAATCAAGATATAGAATTAAGCGCTTTTCCATTAGATGATTATAAAATTTCCGTGATGATTGGTTATGATATTGAGACATTACATAACCAGCATGCTTTCTTAAGTAAAATTTCAGATTTTGCTACGGAAGTTGCTCCAAGTAGGACGTTTGCTTTTTTAAGTGAAATACAATCTTTATATGAACATGGACTTATACGTGGTGGAAACCTTGATAATGCGTTAGTTATCATAGATAAAGAAATGCCTCAAGAAGAGCTGGATAATTTGGCTAAAATGTTTAATAAAAAAGGAGTCAAACTAACAGAAGGAGGGGTTCTTAATAACGTGAAGATGTATTTCCCTAACGAGCCTGCTAGACATAAGCTCCTAGATTTGACAGGAGACTTGGTTTTAGTAGGTAGGCCTATAAAAGGGCACATCGTCGCACATAAGCCTGGTCATGCAGCGAATGTAGCTTTTGTCAGAAAGCTGCGAAAAATGATGTTACAACAAGAAAACGTAACTATACCTGTTTATGACCCTAATGTGGAACCGGTTTTAGATATAAAGAAGATTACTAAAATGCTTCCGCATAGATACCCGTTTCAATTGGTAGATAAAATTATATACTTAGACAAACGTACTGTAACAGGTATCAAGAATGTAACAATCAATGAACCTTTTTTTGAAGGGCATTTTCCTAATAATCCTGTTATGCCTGGCGTACTACAGATAGAGGCAATTGTGCAAACTGGAGGCGTACTGGTACTTAGTAGTGTGCCAGATCCTGAAAAATATTCTACCTATTTCTTAGCTATAGAGCAATGCCGATTCCGAAAAATGGTTTTGCCTGGCGATACATTGATCATGCACTGTGAATTGCTCTCTGAAATTAAAAGAGGGATTGTTAAAATGCGTGGTAGAGCCTTTGTGGGTAATAAGCTGGCTTGTGAAGCTACTATGACTGCACAAATTGTTAAACAAAATGAATGATTCAATCACTAAACTATATACATCCCGAAGCAAGACTGGGTACAAATGTTTGTGTAGGGCCGTTTAGTACTATTTCGGAAAATGTAGTTATTGGAGAAGGAACGTGGATTGGGCCTCATGTAACGATTTTACCAGGAGCTAGAATAGGATCTTATTGCCAAATATTTCCGGGTGCAGTTATTTCAGCTATTCCACAAGACCTAAAATTCCAAGGAGAGGATAGTACGGTAGAGATCGGTGATTATACAACTATTCGAGAACATGTAACAATTAGTAGAGGAACACTGGCAGGGCCTGTTACACGAATAGGTAGCCATGTGTTGCTGATGGCATATGTACATGTGGCCCATGACTGTATTGTTGGTGACTATTCTGTTCTAGCTAATGCTGTGCAGTTGGCGGGACATGTAGAGATAGATCCATATGTAAAGATAGGAGGTGTCGTTGCGTTACGACAATTTATAAAAGTTGGAGCTCATGCGATGATCAGTGGGGGATCTTTGGTTAGAAAGGATGTACCACCTTTTATTAAAGTAGCTAGAGAACCTATTAGATATTGTGGGCTGAATATTGTAGGACTAAATAGACATGGATTTACTACACAGCAAATTCAAACAATTCAGCGTATTTACAATTACATTTTTCAGCAAGGATTACCGCTACCAGAGGCACTTATACAAATAGAGGAAGAAATAATACCTTGTCCTGAGAAAGATATGGTGTTAAATTTTATCAAAAAATCTCAACTAGGTATTGTTAAGAACCCACTTTAAGATAGATTAATTTTTTTTAATAATTTTTAATTGGAGGTTGTATACTTCAACCATAATCTATCTTTAGTATAGAATCAAAAATTAAAATATGGATAAAAAAGTACTTTTAATGATTCTAGATGGATGGGGGCTTATCGATAATCCTTGTTATTCAGCTATTGCTCATGCTAAAACGCCTTTTATAGATTCTCTCTATCAAAGATATCCTTTCACGCAACTTGAGGCTTCTGGTAGCGCTGTAGGATTACCTAAAGGACAGATGGGTAATTCGGAAGTAGGGCATATGCACCTAGGAGCTGGTAGGGTTATTCCACAAGATTTGGTAAGAATCGATGAAGCTATTCAATCTGGAGAGCTTGCTAATAATCCTACTTGGATAAAGGCAATATCTTATGCCAAACAGCAACAAAAGCCTGTTCATCTTATAGGGCTTGTATCGGATGGCGGAGTGCATTCCCACATCGACCATTTAAAAGGTTTATGTGATATATTAAGGGGAAATAATATAAAAACATACATCCATGCTTTTACAGATGGTAGAGATGCGGATCCACACAATGCTATACATTTTATAACCCAACTTATACCCTATATCCAAGACGCTAATATTGAACTAGCTACGATTCTAGGTCGTTATTATGCCATGGATAGGGACAAACGTTGGGAGCGGACAAAAATAGCGTACGATGCCCTTGTACATGGTATAGGTACGCGAACGCAGGATTGGGAAGCTGCTATAAAAAAATCATATGCAGCAGGTATTACCGATGAATTTTTGCAACCTATTGTTTTAACTCGGGCTTCCGGAGAGCTTGTAGCTACCATACAACCAGGAGATGTGGTCTTATGTTTTAATTTTAGAACTGATCGTGGCCGACAAATTACGGAAGTACTTACCCAAACACCATTCCCAAGCTATCAAATGCATCCTCTTCCCCTTTATTACTTAACGCTGACTGTATATGACGACACGTTTCGAGGGGTATCCAGTATTTTTAAAAAATTAGTGCTTACTAATACTTTGGGAGAAGTCTTGAGTACCTATGGTAAAAAACAGTTGCGCATAGCAGAAACAGAGAAGTATCCACATGTGACTTATTTTTTTTCAGGAGGAAGAGAAGTCCCGTTTGTAGGTGAAGAACGAATCCTGTGTCCTTCTCCGCAGGTAGCTACCTATGATCTAGCACCTGCCATGAGTGCCTACGAGATTACGCAACGACTGATCCCTCCGCTAGAACAGAAAAGGTTTGATTTTATATGTCTTAATTTTGCCAACCCGGATATGGTAGGTCATACAGGAGTATGGGAAGCGGCTATTGAAGCTTGTGAAGTGGTAGATCGTTGTGTAGAAAAAGTAGTTACGCATGCCCTCCAAAACAATTATATTACCCTATTGGTAAGTGACCATGGTAATGTAGAACAAATGTTACAAGAAGAGGGTACTCCCTATACGGCACATACGACGAATCCGGTGCCTTGTATCCTGATAGACCCAGTCTCTAAACAACGTTTACATACGGGTGGACTCATAGATGTTGCTCCCACTATTTTGAAATCTATGAATTTACCTATTCCATCTGAGATGAATGGAAGACCTTTATATTAATTAAAGTCTTGCATTTGTTGCTCTATGGTACAACTCTTTGGGCCTAAACATCTAATAGTGTCACTTTACCCGTGAATTAAAGTATATCAACTAAATGTTCATTTAATAGCTTATGAGCATTACAACATCTACATTTTTCTCCCCGTTGATGTCTTACCAACTATTTGCAAATACCCTGACGATTGACTAATATAAGTTCCTCAATTACAACTTATATCAGGTATGAATCGAAATTATAAAATAGGCTATAAGCTAGTAGCTGTTATTTTACTATTAAGTTTATTCTTACAAAGCTGTGGTCATCCTCTTAATCAGCTAGTTCCTCAAGAAGAAAAAGAATTAGTAGATATCAATTTAAGGGCAATTAAGCAAGTGGATATATCTCCTTTGTTAGAAAAAACGGTTACGCTAGAAAAAGGTTATTTAGCTACTTTTGATAAAGGACAAGATGGGAGCCTATTAGCAAAATTAAAAGCTGATGAAAGTCAAGAAGAGTATAAAGAATTACCTGTAGTTATAGAAGAAGGTACAGACTTAGCGGCGTTTCTACGTTTAGATGAGATAACTCAACGAAATCGGATACAACTAAGCCGTAAAAATGGGAAAATAGAACGAGTGATCATCTTGAATGGTGAGGTTGATGGAGGGATGATGGAAAGTCAAGGAGAAAAGGAAAAAGAAGAGAAAGAAGAGTCAGAAAAATATACAGAAGGTGGTAAAGAAGATGGAAGTAGAGTAGGTGAGTCACCATTGTCTACTATGCAAACTACTTTTTTAAGCCAATTGTTGCCATATCAAGCAAGCTCTCGAAAAAATAGAAACTTGCAAAGAGGATTAAAAGAATATCGAGTGCTTCTTAAGACACTTTTTGAAGCAGTTTCTCACATGCAGAAGCAAGATCTTGAAAGGTTCGATGGCCTCGTCGGTGAAAATGCCTGTCAAATACGTGCTGTATGGATTGCCTTATTTGCTTTGAGAAATCCTATCCAATTTTACACCCTCCAAAATCAAATTATTCATACCATTGATAAAATAGATGTCTTATTGAAGCCCCAAACGATTCCCGCTCTAATGCACAGTGAAGAAACATTGCAAACTGTTCTCACAAAGGAGAACCTAGATCTTCTGCTCAACCATCAAGAGCTATTCATTCTGAAATGTTATCTCCTCACTGAGATGCAAACGGTTCTTTTAGAGGATGCTAAACTAACCTCTATATGTCTTATTGCATACGCCAATCCTAAAAAATTGCAACGCTTTGGCGATATCTCAATTGCATTTGCAAAGAACCTGTTAAGCAAAATCAGAAAAATGCTTGCAACCTCTTCTGTAGAGTTTGTCAGAAATTGCGCCGCTACCTCTCACTTACAAAGAATGGTTTCTCAAGAATTTACTAGGGAGCATAACACCCTGCCCTGCATTCCCATGTTCTGGTCCTGTAAAACAATCTTTACTATGGCAGAACAAGCGAAAATACCGCTTATTCTTTGCGTTAAATTCTTAGAAAGAAATCTTGACGGATTAACAGTAATAGGTGAAGAATTCTTATACTTCCAAGTAAAAACTAATGGCTCATATGTCGCAACCGAACCTAATGAAATTGACCTAGACAAACCTGCCTGCGTTATTCAAGGCATTGCTGTTACTAATCAAGCAAACCAAGTTTTCACCAAATTCGATTGGAAATCTTCCATCGAAAAAAATGGTATCATCGACATTATCTTAGCCTGTGCTGCCGACCACAAGCAATATCCTAACCCTGAGCATGATCAACACTTGCATGGCCTAAATGATAGCGAATATGAGTACTATAAGGCTCTCGCCAAGCGTAAAGGGTTTTCATTTGACAATCCAACGACATTTTTCGTTCAACATATCTATGCCACTATCGTTGGAAATTTGTTTAAAAAAAGATTCAATGCTAACACTAATTCATGATAAAGGCTATACCAATTGTGAATGAAAAAAATCATTTTTAAATGTTGAAACTTTCTAGTTTTTTCCGTCCACAGAGCCACTCGTAGAGGACTATGTAGATGATTAAAAAATCAACAATGATTTGACTAGAATCACTAGACTTCTTCCGAAATCCTTACAAATCTAGCTGGAGACCTATTTAAATGGGGCCAAGTAATAGGTTTCAGAAGAAGTCTACTGAGATTATAAGTTTGAGTTCTTGATTGGCCTAGCTTCAAATAAAAAAATCAATGCCTAAATTTCGGCCGCAATTCTTTTTGGGAATGTATATACTTGTAGTACTTGTAGCATTTAAAAACATTAAACTAAATCGTCCCTTAAGAATTAGAAAATGATGTATGTGATAACGGATAGCCAGGCTAAAATATTTTACCAAGCTTTCGTTGATAAAGACCCAGAATATGAAGGTATGTTCTATGTTGGCATTAAAACGACGGGTGTATTTTGTCGTCCTACTTGCTCTGCAAGGAAGCCTAAATTTGAAAATTGTGAATTTTTCACTACAGCACAGGCTGCACTACTGGCGTCCTTTAGACCTTGTATGCGTTGTTGCCCATTGTCCCATCCCGGACAAGTCTCAGCTTTAGTTCAAACCCTTGTCGAAGCCATCGAAGCAGATCCAGAAAAAAGCTGGAAGAACGATGATTTAGAAGCACTGTCTGTGGATGCATCAACAGTTCGTCGTCAATTCAAGAAACGATTTGGCATGACATTTATCGGATATGCTAGAGCAAGGCGTATGGGGCTTGCCATGAAGCAGATTCGAGATGGTGACTCAGTCATCTCTGCGCAACTAGATAGTGGGTATGAATCAAGCAGTGGATTTAGAGATGCTTTTGCAAAGATTATGGGGGCAGCGCCGACAAAGTTTAACAAACATCATGCTATCCTTACATCATCTTGGATTGATACAAAATTAGGTCCTATGCTTGCCATTACTGACCAAAAGTTTTTATATCTTTTGGAATTTGTTGATCGACGTGGCTTAGAACGTGAAATAGAAAAATTACGCATTAACTTAAATGGGGCCATTATTCCTGGACATACGCAAGTAACGCAACAGATAGAATCTGAACTGCAAAAATATTTCGAAGGTTCATTGAAAGAATTTAAAACTCCACTGTATCTTTCAGGGAGCACGTTTCAGAAACTTGTGTGGTCTGAGCTGTTGCGCATTCCTTATGGGGAGACGAGGACCTATAGCGATCAGGCTAGAGCTATTGGGAAAGAAGCTGCATACAGAGCTGTGGCGAATGCTAATGGAGCTAATCAATTAGCAATTGTTATTCCGTGTCATCGTATTATTAACAGTAACGGAGAATTAGGTGGATATAGTGGAGGTATTAATCGAAAAAAATGGCTTATTGCTCATGAAAAACAGTATCAACAATAACAACCTAGATCAAATCAAATCGCTCTTGCAAGGGTTAGCAAGTACTGATCAAGAAAAGACGGCTAGGTTTTTTAAGACAGGTGCAGGTGATTATGCGGAAGCGGATGAATTCATAGGTGTACCCGTACCTATTTTGCGTAAAATTGCTAAAACATATATGCATATTTCTCTTGAAGAACTTCAAGAACTACTGAAGTCAAAAATCAATGAAGAGAGGCTGTTAGCATTGATTATTTTGGTATATCAATATGATAAAGCTTCAGGTGAGCTTAAGGAAGAAATCTATCAGTTTTACTTGTGTAATTTACAAAGTGTGAATAATTGGAACCTTGTAGACGCCTCAGCTCATCTTATTATGGGTGCTCATTTAACAAATAGAGATAAGGATATCTTGCTAAGATTGGCACAATCAGAGATTATATGGGAACGTCGTGTGGCAATTGTAGCTACCTGGTATTTTATCAGAAAAAATGAGCTGCATTGGACGTTCAAGATTGCCGAAATGCTCTTGAATGACAAGCATGATTTAATTCACAAAGCCGTTGGCTGGATGCTGCGGGAAGCAGGTAAACGCGACCCAAATCAGCTTACCGTATTTCTTGATCAGTATACGCCCTTGATGCCGAGGACGATGTTAAGATATGCTATAGAGAAACTTTCTGAACAGCAAAAGAAACATTATCTAATGCGTAAATAGAAGTCTATTATATAAAATCTACATCTATATTGAGGGGATATCTCATTAGATAATTAATAGCCCCTTGCACAGATAATCCTTCAAAAAGTATCCGATACATCATCTCCGTGATAGGTGCCCGCATTTTATAATAGGGAATGAGGCTACGGATTACTTTCACTGTATAGACACCTTCTGCAGTTAAGTGCGTCGTATTTAAGATTTGAGATAACGTTTCCCCTTGTGCTAGTCGATATCCAACCGTATAATTTCGGCTTAATTTAGTAGAGCAAGTAGCTACTAGGTCTCCAATTCCTGCTAGCCCTAAAAACGGCTGTACGCTAGCCCCCATGGCCTTACCTATATGTACCATTTCTACTAAACCTCGGCTTATCAAAAATGCTTTGGCATTCTCTCCATATCCTAACCCGCTCAAACAACCAGCTCCTATGGCAATTATATTTTTAAGCGCACCACATAACTCTACGCCCAGGATATCATTGTTTGTATAAACTTGGAAATTATCGTTTCTTAAAAGCTTTTGGCCAGTTTTCATAACTATTTTAGAAGTACTAGCAACTACAACAGCGGCAAGCTGGCCTTGTGCGAGTTCGGTTGCTAAATTAGGCCCTGCAATACAACCTACTTGCGTTACCTTGGTTTCGGCTGTAATTAACTCGCTCATTGTCTTTACTTGATCTCTAGTTAGTTCAGGTAATGTTTCTAAATGGTCGTTATCAGAATTGTGGGACCATCTTACATCCAACCCCTTAATACCATGTATGAGGATATGATCTTGACAAAGTAGCGGGCTTAACTGCTGCAAAAGTTGTCGGAAGCCCTGTGAAGGGATGATTGGAAATATTACCTTACAATATTTTGTTACATCTTCTAAACTCGTTGTAGGAATGACGTTTGGAGCTAGTATCTGGCCAGCAGAAACACGTGTTCTATCTATTAAGTCAGCAACCTCTTTTTTACGTACATATAATAATACATCTGCATGATGAGCTAAGAGGTTTGCTATTGCAGTACCAAAACCACCTGCCCCAATAACACCTACCAAGTTATTTGATGTATTTTTCGAGCTCATACCCAGTTAACTTATTGTGATAATACAGTAAACTACAAATATCTTTAGTCATGATATCTCCTTCCTTAGTTCTAATCAAGGGAAGTTGGTCATGATATAATCCTAGGTTAGATAATCCATGCAGGATCATGGATGCTATGCTACCTTGTTTTAGCTCTTCTGATACACGTATTATATCCTGAACTTCTAATGCTAGGATGATTTGCCTAACCGCTTCAAAATTATGTTCTAGAGAAGCATAAGGAACTATCAACGAGGTGGTTGGTAAACTTAAGAAATCTTTTAGTGAACTAGCAGCATATTTATTTCGCATTAGCTCAAAGGCTACAAAAGCTAACAGGCAACTCGAGAGTACACAATTATTTTTATAATAAGCCTTGATGATACGTTGCCCCAAAGTTCTTGTATATGCCTTCAGTTTTTGGCCCTTCTCAAAACTATCTTGCGCCTCGTCCATAAAATGCTTGTAGATATCTATACTTGCTCCTTGTGAATCATAGCTACGACCGGACATGTCCACTTCATTTCCTAGTACATCCATAGGTTGTCCAATTGAAACGGTTATACTAGACCCTTTGGTAGCGAACGTCTTAATTAATTTGAGAAGTTTATATGAGTTATTGAGCCAATCTTTTTCTGGCTTATAAGCATAATCTCCTTGGGCCGTTAAATACTCCCGAATTAAAAAGGGAGCTTCCAAAACAAAATGATAGTTAAATACTACGGGTACTATAAAAACCTTGGGTGCATTAGGTCCATGAACTTCATAATTGATTTGTTGAGCCTCTAGAGCCGTACCTAAAAGGCCCAATTTTAGAGAACTTTCTAATTGACCAGTTCTAGAACGGGTGCCACCTGGATAAAACAAGCTATGGCACCCCCAGTGTAAAGCTATGCTGGAAAAAGCTTTAAGTGTGGTTAAGTAGGTTACATTTTTTTTGCGTCTATCTACCTTATAAGTACCTAACTTATTCATGAAATAGGCGAAAAACTGTTTATTAAATAAATTAAGCCCGGCTCCATAAATAAAAGGAGGTAATCCCAGCGTACTAATAACCCACGATATTAATATGGAGTCGAAATGACTGCAGTGGGTAGGTACCATGATGATCGTACCTTCTCTGGCCAGTTGTCTTAGCTCATTGATCGATCCTAATATATGAATTTGTCCTTGTAACTTAGATTGTATCTGGGATAATGTGCGTGGACGTCGAGGCTTCATCGGGTTAAGTAGCCTGTTTAAGGAGTAGGAAGCAGTAAATTGACCTAGCCGATAATGCCATAGATTAAAACCTCCTGCTATTTCTTTGGCATAACGCAACGTTATATCTTCTAATAATCCGCTGAGAGGGAGCTCTTCTCGATTTAAAGCATCAATTTTTTCTGACCAAAAAATACTTTCGTCTTTGGGATCTACTTTCCAAGGAATTTTTTGTAAACGTTGTTGTTCGTATGCCAAAGATTTAGCTAGGTCCTTGCGTAACGTTAGGGTATCTGCTTCTGAACTCAATATATCCATCACAGCTCGCTCACTAACTGCTTTTAAAAAAATATCTTTAGCACGATACATCTTTACAACAGGCCAATCACTAGGGTTGGCCAAGATAGGTTCATATCGTAACTTCTTATACATGAAAATTGGCTATTTTTGTGTAGTATATACCTATTGATCGGTTTACAAAGCGTTCAAGATACTACAAAAATACTAAGCGCACTAATATACTACCTTAATAGAACAATAGATATGCCTAGAGCAACTATCTACTATTTTACAGAAGATATAGAATTTAAATTGCCTGACCCCCAATCTACTACCGATTGGATACGAAAGGTTATTCGGCAAGAAGGTTACCAGCTTATAAGCCTTAACTTTATTTTTTGTTCAGATAACTATCTATATGCTAAAAACTTAGAGTATTTACATCATGATACACTGACTGATGTGATCACCTTTAGCTATGCGGAAAAACCTCAAACTATAGAAGGTGAAATTTACATGAGTATAGAGCGAGTTAGAGATAATGCTAGCAGGTATACGTCTAGCTTTTGGGATGAGCTTTATACGGTCATGATACATGGTGTATTACATTTGTTAGGCTATAAGGATGATACGTTAGCAGAGAAAGAAACAATGCGTGAAAAAGAGCGGGCTTGTTTATTGGTTAGGTAAAGGTCGTTGCCTAAGCTTTCTTTTCGTCCCCTCCCATTCAAATTTAATAACCTTAGTATGTCCAATTTAGCATGATAAAATAGTGCTTAATTCTTAGGATATATCAAAAAAAATAGTTAATATAATATTATAAAGAAACAGGTATAAAGAACGTTTCTCTTTGTACTAGTTTCAAAAATATGTCTCACTTTCAAATCTTGAACAAGAAATGAATTACCTAAAAACAAAAACAATACAAAAACAACGAACAATAATTGGAAGTGGCTTTTTAAGCACGCTTCTATTATTCTTTTTATTAGTAAGCTGTAGAAATCCGCAGTCTGAAACTCCGAGCTCAAATGTTAAACAATCAGGTGGCACTAACAACGAGATAAATCTGGATCCCAAAGTAAACACTTTTTTAAATGGTGAAGAGGGTAAAGATGGTGAGGAGGGTAAAAAGGGTCTGGGTAGTTGGGGCGGATGTACAGGTAACTGTTTATTTGAACAGCTTGCAGAGCATGCTGAAACAAATAGAGAATCAACTAGAAAAATAGATGGTATAGAAAGCTATATTTTACCTAAAGAGCATCCAGAGCATAAAGGTAAAGGTGGTACATACTTTGGAGGATTAATAACGCAGGATCTGTTGGGTAATGGAAAAGGAGTTATAAAATGGAAAGCTATAAGGAAGGATGCCAAAAATAGTAAAGTTGAGTATGGAGAAGAGGGGCCAAATGGAATATTTAAAGATGTTGTAGATGTTGTTTTAGCAGACAAAAAAGGTAGAAGAGGTACCTTCTTATATGTAGTTGCTAAATACCTTAATTTTGTTGTTGAGCTAAGAAACTTAGCAACGAAGCATAAGCTTGGCCCAGAAGCATTGCAGGCTGCAGCACAAGAAAAATTCGACGACCTTAAGAAAGATTTAGCAAAGGTTGGAAGTACAACACAAGGTGTAGCGCTTTTCATACCTAAAGATAAATCGAAAACATTAGCTGCTGATAAAATTGTCTTTGAAGGCGAAAAAGGTAAAGTTATGTTTGTAGATCGTAGTAAAGTTGAAATTAAAGTGAAGGTAAAAGATCATTTTAAGAAAAGTGACAAAAAGAATGCTTTAAGTGAGGAAGAGGAGAATAAACTTAATGAGATCAATGATAGCATACAAGCTGCTATAGACGGACTTGTGGCATAGTTAAATTAAACTTATCCATAAAAATTAAATAGCTGATTATACATGATTGTATCCAGGGATTATCCGTAATCCCTGGATATATATTTTTTGGGCTGTTCAAAAAAGTCTTTTTTTTAATCTTAACTAATAGATATAAAACAACAAAGTATTTAGCGTCTATAACTTATTCATTGTTATATAAATTAATAAGCAACCCAAGCATACTTGGTGTAAAGAAGTATATATTTTTTAACGTGTTTTGTGGCCCTATGCGTGAAAATTCCTCCCAAACTGACGCATGTGACCCGCTTATGCCTATAACTAAATTTTAAACCTTGTACCTAATAAGCGTGAGTAATAGAAAGGGTAAATATTATTATAGAAACGAGCCAAGAGGCTTGCATTATTGTGGGAAATGTCAAAAAAAATAGTTAATATAATACTATAAAGAGATAGGTATAAAGAACGTTTTTCTTTGTACCAGTTTCGAAACGATGTCTCATTTTCAAATCTTGAGTAAGAAATGAATTACCTAAAAACAAAAACAATACAAAAACAACGAACAATAATTGGAAGTAGCCTTTTAAGCACGCTTCTTTTATTCTTTTTATTAGTAAGCTGTGATAAAGGACGCCATTATGAGGAAGAAGGGCAAGGTCCAAAGACACAACATCGTGATGCAGAAGATCCACATTTGGCAGATAAGGAGAAATTTCTAGTGGAGCTAGGAGGTTGGTCACGTTGTGGAGAACAATGCTTTCTGAATAATGTTATAGCTGACAGCAAGGACGAGAAAATAAGTAGAACTGGCTATCGTCATGGAGAAAAAACTTTTTTGCTACCTAAATATTATGGAGATACTAACAAAAGGTATTTTAAAGGACTAGTTGGTCAAGCGGTAGTGGGTGATAAAACAGGGAGAGGCATATGGGAAAGGACCATGGAACGTATACGCCGAGAAAAAGGTGTTAATAAAGTGCGGCAAGGTATTTATGGAAGATTTAAAGATGTTGTGGAGGTTGGATTGAATGCGGAAAAAGATGCATCATTCAGTAGAGGTACAGGAATTTATGTGATATTTTCTTATTTGAAGTTTATAAGAGAAGTTAGAGAAGCAATTGAGCATACAAAAGATGATAAACAATTGGCAATCGAATTAAAAGCAAAATATAAAGAGCTAGAAGATGCCTTAGAGAGCGTGAAACCGAAAGGAAAAGGTGTAGCGTTTATAATGCCTGTAGGTGGTGGAGCACATGCAGAACATGTTGGATATAAGTTTATTTTCTTTGAAGAAGGTGGTAAAAAAACTGGAAGAGAAAAGAATTACGTATTAAATAAAGGTGAATATAAGAAATTAAAGGATGTAAATGTAGAGATAAAAAAAGACTTAGATAAACTTATTAAAGTATTGAAAGGTATTAAATAGTTGATTACATTTATATATTATTTGTACCTAGGGGCTTTGTAAGGTCCCTAGGTATATTTTTTTATTATATTGAAAGAAAACATTGGTAAAGCTATAGTATGTATAAAAAACTTTCAGAAAGTTTTTTCGAAAAGGTTTACGAAGTGGTCAAACTAATTCCGTCAGGTAGAGTGACCACCTATGGAGCTATTGCCAACTACCTCGGCATTACTAAGAGTGCGCGTATGGTAGGTTGGGCATTAAACCAAGCTAAATATTATAAGGAGGAAATACCAGCACACCGAGTTGTGAACAAACAGGGATTACTAACGGGTAAACATCACTTTTTACCTGAGAAAAATATGGAGCAGCTACTTAACCAAGAAGGTGTACAAGTTAAAAATAACCAAATTCAGCACTTTGAAACAATTTTTTGGAGTCCAGATGAACTGGAAATTACTTAATCATTCCATAGAGCTCTTTCAAAACCGTCATCTGTGTGTGTCAGGAATCTTTCCTGCCAGTCCATTGGAATGTAGGGAGTCGCTCCCGACACCACAACTCCGGGTTCTCACAAGTTCCTTCCTGCTCAGATAACCCAATTCTTGGTTTCGGAAAAAGTCTAATACATTCTCGTAAGCTTACGGCTATAAAGTTTCAAAAAAGTTTATTTTTCACTAGTTTAGCTCACTATATTTTAAAATGTAGATAATTTTAGGATGCTAGCTTGATAAAATTGTAAAGTACGATCGATCAGTTAGTTTGTCAGAAGATTTAGAATCAACAAAATTATATAGCTAGAAAAACGAATTTTACATGTTACGTTACGCACCCATCCATTCAAACTTATTTATTAACAATAGAAAGAGGCTAATCCAGCACTTAGAACCTAACTCATTGGTCGTGTTAAATGCGAATGATATCATGCCCAGCAATGGAGATGGTATACTGGAGTTTCGACAAAATAGCGACCTTTTTTATCTTTCCGGAATTGATCAAGAAGAAACTATCTTACTTATATATCCAGATGCTCCTAAAAATCAGTGGAAAGAAATCATCTTTGTCAAGGAGACAAACGAACATATTGCTGTGTGGGAAGGCCAAAAATATACCCAAGAAGTAGCTCAAGCTACAAGTGGTATATCAAGTATCCATTGGCTTCATGAATTTGAAAATATCTTCCACATCCTGATGGAACAAGCGGAACATGTATATCTAAATAGCAATGAGCATATACGAGCTAATAGCCCTGTAGAAACCAGAGATAGGAGATTTACCAAATGGTGTAAGGATAAATATCCGCTCCACAAATATGAAAGGTTGGCACCTATTATGCACCAACTTAGAATGATTAAGTCAGAGGTAGAAATAGAGTTGATCAGACAAGCTTGTTCAATTACTGAAAAAGGGTTTAGAAGAATTTTACCTTTGGTTAAGCCAGGAATTATGGAATATGAAATAGAAGCGGAGCTGATTTATGAATTTATCCGAAATCGTTCACGGGGTTTTGCTTATGCACCGATCATTGCTTCGGGAGCCAATGCTTGTGTACTTCATTACAATAACAACAATCAATCTTGCGAACCAGGCACCACCATACTCCTAGATGTTGGAGCAGAATATGCTAATTATTGTTCAGATCTTACACGTGTTATCCCTGTTAGTGGTCGGTTTACTATACGTCAGCAAGCTGTATATCAGGCGGTACTCCGAATTATGCGTCAGGCACAACAGATGCTCGTTGTTGGTAATGACTTGAATATGTATCATCAGGCACTAGTCGAGGTAATAGAAAAAGAATTAATAGATCTTGGTCTATTAAGTTGGGAAGATATCAAACATCAAGACCCCAAAAATCCAGCTTATAAAAAGTATTTTATGCATGGTGTATCCCATCATCTTGGCCTTAATGTACATGATGTAGGAAATATTTATCAAAAATTTAAACCTGGTATGGTATTTACCATTGAGCCCGGTATCTATATACGTGAAGAGGGGTTAGGTATCCGATTAGAAAATAACTATGTAATTAGAGAGCAAGGTCTAGAAAATTTGATGGAACATATACCTATAGAACTGGATGAAATAGAAGAATTGATGCAACAAAGGAGGTTGGATTAAATGGACTGTCTGTAGTAGACTTCTTCCGAAACCGTCGCCTTGAGTCCCCTGGGTTCGTCAGTAATTGGTTCTTCATATTTATTCTCATTTACTAAAGTAAACTCCGGTTTCTCACAAATTCCTTCCTGCCCAGAGAACCCAATCCTTGATTTCAGAAGAAGTCTAGTGTGGTCTGTGGGTATTCTAAGACCTAAGCAAATATTTAGTCATAAAAAATTTACATTGTTTAAGCTGCGTAGCTTAGTGTATTTACATAAGGAGTCCTTCGCTTAATAACTGCAAATACCCGTGATAAGATCTTATTTCTAATAATGTTCTGTACCAACATTTTATTCTTCCCCTCTTTTACCCGCTTTTCATAATAAACCCGCATTTCTGGGCTATGTACTATACAACTCATAGCTGCATTAGACAAGAGCGCTTTGAGTCGCTTATTAGCCATGTGGCTTACTTGCTTGCTTCTTTTTATACTACTCCCAGATTCATAATCAAAAGGCGCTATTCCCACATACGAGGCAAATTCTCGCCATGTTTTAAAATTGCTAAAATTATCACTATATACTAGTAAGCTAACCCCCAATATTAACTCTATTCCTTTGACTGTTCTTGCTAATTTATACTGCGCCTGGATAGCGGGATTTTCTTTGGTTACCTGCTCCATTTCCTTTTCTACTAACTTAATTTCTTTACAAAGCTCTTTGATCATCCTTTCCTGACTTTCAAATAGTAGCTTGTTATTCTCCCTATTACTAAACTTGGTTAATTCTTTCAAATGGGCTCGATAGCCTGTCCTCTGTTTGACCATCCTTTCCCTAAGAGAAAGCAAATCCTTTAATTTTTAATAACGCCGCTACTGGCAGTTTAGTTAGTTCTAACTCTTCCCTTCTATAATAGGCATACTGGGCTATTTTAAAAGCATCTATTTGATCATTCTTTCCTCTAGTCATCCCTATAGGACGCTTGATCTCTAGGCCTGGTAAAACTTTATAGGCTAACTTGTTTTCTTCCATCAACACACATAAACCAAATGAATAGATGCCTGTATGCTCAAAGCAGCAAAGTAGCGTTGCTAACTCCTGTTTATGATTTGTTTTAATCCAAGCTAAAAGTTTTTTATATCCTTCTTTATTATTATAGAATATATGATGCTTGTTTAATTTATAATCATGCGCATCAAGTTTATCTTTAGAAACATCTATACCGATAGTGTTAGTAAAAATACTCATCATATTATATCTTTAAAGGGTTAATTAAAAAGTTGCCTAAACTAAGACCTTTAATGGACCTGGAAGTCTAAAATTCTAAATGGTTATTTGGCAACAAAAGCAAGGATGGGGACTAATACCCACAGTAGGTCTTTAAGCCTAATCACAGACAAAGTTCACCCCATCCTTGTTATATTTTCTAGACTTAGCTAGAAAAATTCATCTAATTTACTTACTTCAAATAACTTATTCACATTTATTCTCAACTTATGAGTCTCTCCCCAGACCCCTCTCATGTGGATAACTTATAACTACAACTGCTACTATAATTTATTTATATTTATTATCTACAAATCTAAAGGTCACAGACCACGGAAAGAAGGTAGCTCTCACTCGGCACAGCCGAGCGATTTTTTAGGCACAAGTGGAAAATACTTGCGCCATAAGTGGGAATTCAACCATCTTGGTGCATATTTGCGGGCCACAGACTATGGAAGTGGTGGATGCTTGCATCAATTAAACAAGAGCTGGATTGCTTCACGTTCGTTCGCAATGATAACGCACAGGCCTCTATTCCCGTCATCGCGAGCCCACCAAGTGGGCGTGGCGATCCAGGTAGATACGTGATACATATCTGAAAAACTTAAACTTGCATAACCTGAGTACCTAATAGGCTTGTGCAAATACTACCCTTTGTTTAGAAGGCTTGCCTGTGTACATGCATTTACCTGGTTCTGGAGTTCCTTCTAAAGGAATACAACGTATGGTAGCTTTCGTTTCAGCTTGTATTTTTCGTTCTGTCTCGGTGGTGCCATCCCAATGTGCTAAGATGAACCCCCTTTTTTGTGCGATAGCCTCCTTAAATGCTTCATAGGTATTTACAGCATAGGTATTAGCTTCCCTAAATTGATGGGCACGTTGATACAAGTTATTTTGTATGTCAGCGAGTAGTTGTATAACCTGACCTACTAGTTGATTGGCTTGTATAACTATTTTTTCGCTTGTATCTCTTCTAGTTAATTCTACCGTATGATTAGCTAAGTCATTAGGACCTATAGCGAGCCTGATAGGTACACCCTTGAGCTCGTATTCAGCAAATTTCCAACCAGGCTTATGTTCATCGCGGTCGTCAAATTTAACGATTATATGATGGGTACGAAGTTGCTCCTGGATGATACGGGCTTGCTGCTGTATAGCTGCTTTTTCCTCTTGGGTCCTATAAATAGGAATGATAATCACTTGGATAGGCGCTAAACGTGGTGGTAATACCAATCCCTTGTCATCCGAATGGGCCATAATCAAAGCACCTATAAGTCGGGTAGTAATCCCCCACGAAGTACCCCATACATAGTCCATTTGCCCAGCTTGGTTAGTAAAGGTTACATCAAAAGCCTTGGCAAAACTTTGTCCCAGGAAATGAGAGGTGCCTGCCTGTAAAGCCTTGCCATCTTGCATCAGTGCTTCTATGGTATACGTTTTTTCTGCACCAGCAAATTTTTCATGCTCGGTTTTTACGCCTTTTAGAAAAGGTATCGCTAGATAATCTTTTCCAAAATCAGCATAGATATTCAACATTTGTAATACTTCTTGTTCCGCTTCTGTTTGCGTAGCATGTGCGGTATGTCCTTCTTGCCATAAAAATTCTGTGGTTCTTAAAAATAAGCGTGTACGCATTTCCCAGCGTACTACATTGCTCCATTGGTTGATTAGTAATGGCAGATCTCTATAGGATTGAATCCAATTCTTATAGCTATGCCAGATGATTGTTTCAGAGGTAGGACGTACAATCAGTTCTTCATCTAGCTTGGCTTCATTGTCTACAATGATTTGGTTAGTTTCTGCATCACTTTTGAGCCTGTAGTGGGTTACTACAGCGCATTCTTTTGCAAAACCCTCTACATGGGCTGCTTCTCTGGTGAAATAAGATTTAGGGATAAAAAGAGGGAAATAGGCATTCTCATGTCCCGTTTCTTTGAATGCGTGATCTAATATAGCCTGTATCTTCTCCCAGATTGCGAATCCATAAGGCTTGATGGTCATACATCCTCGCACAGAGGAATTTTCTGCGAGGCCAACTCGCTTAACCAATTCATTGTACCATTCGCTAAAGTTTTCGGCCCTTGTAGGTAGTTTTTTATACATATAAAAATTAATTGCCTTCAAAAATAGTGATTACCGGTTTTTTAGCAAAAAATAGTTGATTGAAAACTATCAACCTTATGTTCGTTGATAATATAGCGTAGAACTATTTGTTTCTTTTAAAATATGGTTACTGATGTGATGGAGCTCTTTTAGACTAACTTCAGATAAATATCTGGTAGTGTTATTTACTAAATTGGTATCCCCTAGCAAAGTGGCGAATGCTAGTTCTTCTGCTCGATGTGCCAAGTCTACACTTTCATACATTAAAGAAGCTTCTATGTGATTTCTTGCTTTGTCTAGTTCATCTTCTGTAAGGTCTTTCCCTACTTTTAAAACAGCTAACAAAGCTTTTTCAGCTTGTTCTAATGAGACTTCCTCATTAACTCGACCAGCAATGACCAATAGACCTGGGTCAATTGTTTCGGTAGTGTAAGCTCCTATTGAATTAAAATAGCTTTTATCTTCTATAAGCCCTTGATATAACCTAGAAGATTTACCTACACCTAATGCAGTACATAATAATTCTACCGCGTAATATTCTTTTGATAATCGCCCAGGGACATGATAGGATGTATAAATGGCATTTAAAGGCACTTCACGTTTTACAGCTTTTTTTCTTGCAGCTTGTTGGATCGGTTCTTGGGGTAAATTCTTAACCAAAGTTGCTCTAGCAGGAATGGGTGCAAACCATTTTTGGGTCCATTGTTTCACTTGTTCTAGCTCTACGGCTCCGGCGACTACTAAAATGGCATTGTTCGGAGCATAAAAACTATTAGAAAATGCTTGTACATCTTCTAATTTAACCTGCTCGATATGGCTAATCTCTTTACCAATAACAGGCCACTGATAAGGATGTTTTGTATAAGCCAGTTCGGTTAGCAGCAACCATGCATCTCCATAAGGCTGGTTTAGATATACTTCCTTAAACTCTTCTATGACCACCTTTTTTTGTACCTCTAACCCCTGCTTATTAAGTGCTAAACCTAGCATACGATCCGATTCTAACCAAAATGCAGTTTCTAAGTTGGCGGCTGGAAGTATGCAATGGTAGCTAGTTACGTCAGAACTTGTATAAGCATTGTTGTTCCCCCCTACCTGCTGGAGAGCATGATCATAGGAAAGAATATTTTTTGAACCACCAAACATGAGGTGTTCAAAAAGATGTGCAAGGCCTGTTTGATGGGGATTCTCGTCCCTGGCTCCTACATGATACATGATATTAACGGCTGCCAATAGGCTATTGGGATCTTCATGTACTACCACTTGGAGTCCGTTTTCTAAGGTAAAACTTTCAAACTTGATCATACCCTCAAATAAATGATGATGTTAGGCCTTATTTTTCTATACTGTATGTATTTATTTCAAATCTTGCTGGATAAAATCGCATACTGATTTTATCTGTTATGCGTAATTATTGTGTAATTTTTAACGTTATATGAATCTTAGGTAGTTGTATTGAACCTTAACTAGGTAAAGGAAAGCCCTCCATATATGCTTCAATCTCTTTTTTAACTATAAGCAGCTTTTGCTCATTTTCATGATTCATTAATACGGTATCTATCCATGCGGCTATTTTTTTCATAGCTGATTCTTGCATGCCGCGGGTAGTTATAGCTGGAGTTCCTACGCGTATGCCAGAAGTAATAAGCGGAGATTGATCATCAAAAGGAATCATATTCTTATTGGCTGTGATACCTGCTTTTACCAAAACTTGTTCTGCTAATTTCCCTGTTATATTCTTGTTGTGTAAGTCAATAAGAATGAGATGATTATCAGTACCACCTGATACAATTCGATAACCTAGTTGAATAAATTCTTGGGCTAGCTGACGTGCATTTTTTTGTACCTGCACGATATAATTAAAATATGCTTCACTCATCGCTTCTTGGAAGGCGATTGCTTTGGCGGCAATGATATGTTCCAAGGGCCCCCCTTGTATGCCAGGGAATACACTAGCATCCAGAAGGGTTGACATGCTTTTGAGTTTTCCTTTACTGGTTTTATGTCCAAAAGGATTATCAAAATCTTCACCCATTAAAATCATACCTCCTCGAGGCCCTCGTAAGGTTTTATGAGTAGTTGTGGTCACAAAATGACAATGGGGTAATGGATCATTCAATAAACCTCGTGCGATAAGACCAGCAGGATGAGCCATATCAGCTAGCAAAAAGGCATCTACTTGATCAGCAATATGACGAAGTTTTTTATAGTCCCAATCGCGGCTATAGGCAGATGCACCACATATAATCAGTTTCGGTTTTACTCTTTCAGCTATATTCCCTACTTCGTCCCAGTCAATTAATTCGGTATTAGGAGTTACTCCATAAAAATGAGCTTGGTATAATTTCCCAGAAAAACTTATTGGGGAGCCATGTGTTAAATGTCCTCCATGTGCCAAATCAAAACCTAAGATTTTATCTCCTGGTTCTAGCACAGCAAACATGACGGCAGCATTTGCTTGGGAGCCTGAATGAGGTTGTACATTGACCCAACTGGCATTAAAAAGTTTTTTAGCTCGATCTATAGCTATATTTTCTATTTCATCTACGATTTCACAGCCTCCATAATATCTTCTGCCAGGTAGTCCTTCTGCATATTTATTGGTTAGTATACTACCAGCAGCTTCCATAACCTGTTGGGAAACAAAGTTTTCGGAGGCTATTAGTTCTAAACCAGACCTTTGTCGCTGGTATTCTTTTTCAATCAATTCAAATATAAGGGTGTCTTTTACCATGTAGTATGAAGTAGGGTTGGTTGACTAAATTATTGATAAAAAATGAAATTAAGTACTTTCAGGTTAAAAATTAATGTATCTACTAACGTATGGTTATGCCTGGTACCCTAGATTATGTATAAATTTTAGAAAATAGTGGATTAGACTTTAGTTGCTATACCTGATGCATTGGGAGTTAATGGCTCTTATTTTTAAAGTATCTTTCGCCTGCGGCGCGCCTTACTTTTTTCCAACCATGAAAAAAGTAAGCAAAAAAATCTCCGCTTCGCATAAAAAGGCTAAAATTTACAACTGGACCCAATTAGTCTAAACTCTTTCTCCTGCGCTGCGTGACTAGCGCACCCAAGAGATTTAGCGGCCAGCCCCTCGGAAACAGCCTAACGCTACATACCCACTGTCCTTGGGGCTGATCGGCCACCCTGCAAATTTTTTAGCACCTTTTTCTGCAAGGCGGGCTTTAAACTCAGACTTTTCATACGATATCGGGAATTCCGAAAAGGTTGTTGGTAGTTACAAATTAATTATTTAGTTCAAGTTGCTCATTTCAACCAAGCACCAGGCGCTAACTTCTGCACCATAGCTCAGTATATAATTCAAATTTTTCTAAAGAAAGCAAGCTTAGAGATTTGCTGTAATAAGGCCTATATATACTTTTATCTACCCATATATACCATCAAGATAGCTATGTCTGCTGGAGATACGCCACTAATTTTAGAGGCTTGTCCGAGCGTAGAAGGCCTAATTTTTTTGAGCTTTTCTCTTCCTTCTGCCGAAAGTGCTTTAATATGGTCATATTCAAAATTATTAGAAATATGGTAGTTTTCTAATCTTTTGGACTTTTCTACCAAATCTTTTTCTTTTTGAATATACATTTCGTATTTCGCTTGTATTTCCGCTTGTTCTATGGTCTCTTTATGATGAGTTTCTATATAAGAACCAAGTGAATCATTCAAGCTAGCCAATAGCTCTATGGTGATTTCAGGGCGTTTCAATAGCTGGTATATGATTTGTCTCTCTTTAAGAGGTGCGATGTTTAATTCTGTTAATTTTTCATTAATTGATGAGGGTTCTAGTTTATAGGTTTTTAAAAATTCCATTACTTCATGAATACACGCTTGTTTTTTTCGTAGTTGATGGATGCGTTGGTCATCTGCTAGTCCAAGTTGGTAACCTAATTCTGTTAAGCGTAAATCCGCATTATCTTGCCTTAGTAAGATCCTAAACTCAGCCCTAGAAGTGAACATTCTATAGGGTTCATCACTAACTTTGGTAATCAGGTCATCGATTAAAACACCGATGTATGCTTCAGATCTAGATAATACAAACTTATCTAATCCATTTATCTTACGATGTGCATTAATTCCTGCCATTAAACCTTGACAGGCTGCTTCTTCATATCCTGTTGTACCATTAATTTGTCCTGCAAAATATAAATTACTAATTAGTCGAGTTTCTAAGGTGTCGTACAACTGTATGGCAGGGAAATAGTCATATTCGATCGCGTAGCCAGGTCTAAACATTTTAACCTGTTCAAAACCTGAAATAGCTTTTAAGGCCTCGTATTGTACATCTTCTGGCAAGGAGCTGGAAAACCCATTTACATAAACTTCTATGGTATTCCATCCTTCTGGTTCTACAAAAATTTGATGGCGTTCCCTTTCTGCAAAACGAGTTATTTTATCTTCTATAGAAGGGCAATAACGGGGTCCTTTGCCAAGAATTCGTTTATTGAACATGGGAGATTTATCAAATCCTTTTTCTAACAATCGATGAACTTTTTCATTGGTATAAGTAATGTAACAGCTTCTTTGCTTTTCTAATGGCGAGGTACTGTCTAAAAATGAAAATTTTCCTGGCTTTTCGT
This sequence comes from Candidatus Amoebophilus sp. 36-38, assembly GCA_001897825.1. Lineage (GTDB taxonomy): Bacteria > Bacteroidota > Bacteroidia > Cytophagales > Amoebophilaceae > Amoebophilus. Next base: position 2,576 of record MKUM01000080.1, on the reverse strand, counting down.
CTCCAGGTTGTTCTTCCATCCGATGATAATTCAAGCTTCTGCCATCCACACGTGGAGGTGTGCCGGTCTTCATCCTACCCGCTTCAAAACCTAGCGTAATCAATTGTTCTGTAAGTCCTGTAGCTGATTTTTCTGCTGTTCGGCCACCTTGAAATTGTTTTTCTCCGATATGTATGAGTCCATTCAAAAAAGTCCCATTGGTTAAAATGACAGCCTTGCTTCTTATAGATAGCCCGATGCCTGTTTTGATACCGACAGCTTTGCCGTTTTCTACGAGTATTTCTTTTACAATATCTTGCCAGAAATCAACGTTATGTGTGTTCTCTAGTGTCAGTCTCCATTCTTCTGCAAAGCGCATTCGATCACTTTGAGCTCGAGGACTCCACATCGCGGCTCCTTTAGACCTATTGAGCATTCGGAATTGAATCATTGTTTTGTCTGTAATAATTCCAGACATCCCGCCTAAAGCATCTATTTCACGAATAATTTGTCCTTTTGCAATACCTCCCATCGCAGGATTACAAGACATTTGGGCAATCGTACCCATATTCATGGTAACTAATAGTACGCGAGAGCCCATTTTTGCAGCAGCAGCAGCAGCCTCACAGCCTGCATGGCCTGCACCTACCACAATAATATCATATTCGGGAAACATAAATTTGAAATTGATTTGTATAGAGATCGATTATAAGTTCCACGTGGAACATTGGTTGTTCTATTCTTGTTTTTAATTGCAAACCTCCAAACTTACTAATTTTAATACTTTATTTCAATACTTGTTGAAAGAAGATATACCTAATGAAAAGAATTATCTTATTTATTGAAAGTGTGTCACTTATATTTGACTTTTGATCAGAATAAAAAAATCGTTTCCGAAAGATAATTTATTTATATGGGTATGCTGTTATCTAGAGTAAGAAAACTACTAGAGGAGAAATAAATCTATAACAACTTAATTTTGAACATATTTGTGCATGATATATACATATACTAATATAGAGTTAACATATGTAATTGTATTATGATAGAAGCTCGTAAAATGAAAAAATATTTATTGACCTGTATAGTAGCTGTGAGTTGCCTATTGCAGAGTTGTAATACTGACTCCAATCAACTTATTCCAAAAGGTAAAAAACAGGGAGCTAATGAAAAACTCGCAAAAAGTAAACTAGCTACAACTTCCTTTGGAAAGCATAGTCATGTATTTAGCCGTGAACTTAATAAGGAGTTTGTTGGAAAAAGAAAAAGGGAAAATAAAAAAGAAAAGCAAAAAACAAAGCGACAATCAAAAACTAGAAGAATAGAAGTTGAGAATGAACATAATGAAAATATTGTTCCACCAAATACAAATAATAGAGAAAAGCCTAAAGGGAAAAAAAGGAATAATGGGGATCTTAAACCTACATTTACTAATAATAGCAAGGCCAATAAGGTGGATGATTTAGATGCTAAAGAAATGGAGCGACAATCAAAGATTAGAAGAATAGAAATTGAGCGTAGAGAGAAGGAAATCATTGCTCTACGAAATAAGAAAGAGCAAGAAAGAAAAGGAAAGAATAATAGGCTTCTTAAGCCTAGGCCTACTAATGGTAAAGCCGCTAAAAAGGATGTCTCAAGTGCTAAGAAAGTAAAGCTTTGGGATATCCTCAAAGAAAAAAAATCTTAGAAAAGGTAGTTCTTAAGCTACCATATTACGATAGGTTGCACGTCAGGCAAGTTAATAAAGAATTATATAAGATTTTTAGTGGCTATGATCAAGTTGGATTAAGAGGGGTAGCAAACCGACCAGCTCGCGATAGCGATATATATTCTTCTATTAATGACTATACTATTAAGTTTCCCGAAACTTGTGAACTGGATGATGAATCGGAAGAGGATGGTGAATTGAAGGGGCCTATGCCTAAAACACCGGATACCATACCTAGTTTTATTTTTTATCAAGTAATGAAGTGGGTAAAAAATTTACCTACAGAATTTTGGCCTCATATAAAGGATGCCAAGATAGAGATATTATCTCTGAACTGGATGGGGATAACAGACGAAGAAGTAGAAAAATTAGGAGAATATTTGCAAGGAAGCAGGGTTATTGGAATTAATTTAGCGACCAATCAAATAACTTACCAGGGGGCGGAAAAGCTTGCCCAAAAATTATTACAAACAAATGATCAGCAAGAGCAACTAACAAATGTTCAAGGAGTATCTTTAGAGGATAATAGTATAGAAAGTCAAGAAGAGCAATCAGATATAAAGAAAAAATATCCAAGTATAGAATGGACATTCTAACTTATATTGAATAAAATTCAAAAACAGGTTGCAATTATTGCTGCGGTTTTACTTTGATGTTATGAATAGGTTTCAGGGTTATATTTTGTAATTCTATTAGTTAACTCGAGTTGCTAGTAATATAATAAGTTTCTTGCAAAAGCTGTCATTTATATTTATGTATGTTTATTAATAATCCTGGATCGCTTCGTGTTCACTCGCGATGACTTATGCGGGTGGTCATCCTATGTTTGTAGGAGATTGTTATAAATCTAATTAGGGAGTAACTTTATTGCAGAAGAAAAGGGTAAAGA
>MKUM01000079.1 GCA_001897825.1 Candidatus Amoebophilus sp. 36-38 | reverse complement strand
CTAGATAGGCACTTAGGAAGTACTTGGTATGCTTTTTATAAACCATTACGTATATATAGTAGGAAGTTAGGGATCTATCAATCCCTCTTTGGTAGCTTCTTCCAGCTGCTTTGCGAGCTCGTCATGAAATACTCCTTCGATTAAATCCTCTTTGTCAAAGCATATCAAATCTAATCTTCGAATTTCTTTTCCAACTACGCCTGCTGTTATATGAATATTAATACGTTCCCCTGCAAAAACAGGTATCCCTTTTAATATTGCCCCAGATTCTAAATTTAGTGTGGGAATGGCTTCTTGTAAGATAATCGTTAAAGCTTTGTCAGGCTGAACTTGCTGTGTTTCTCTAAAAATAGCTTTAAAAAATCTATCCATGACAGTGGTCAGACATGCTCTCCCTTTTCTATTATATTTAAAGATAGTTTAAAGCTAGATTTAGCCTGACTCAGTTCGTTGAACAGGGCCCGTTATTATTTTATGCCATGTTTATCAGAATAGTGCTGATCGTGATTACGTGAAAAAAATTGTCGCCACCTATTAAAGCTTTTTACATATACAAAGCTAATTCCACTAAAAACAGGTTTTGAAATACTTGCCGTTCTTTCTGCTCCACCGGGATAAACATCCAACTTTATTCTAAATCTATTGTCGTTAGTAAGTCCATATTCCACAGACCAATCTCCTACTAGATTAGTCACATCTATCTCATTGCCTGCAGCAAAATCAATTTTACTCTTTCTAGCTACAATGAGCCTACCGGACAATAGGCTATAAGAAATTTTTATAGGCAAGCTTGTAGTTTTTTCCTGATTCAATTCTTCTAAATCAATGTCAGTCTCTATCTCTAAGTTTTCATCTAATTGTGCTGCTAGGCTACTAAGTTGTTGGGAGAAGAATTCTCCTGCACTCCTTTGAAACGTAGTATTATCCAGATTAACACCACCAATATAAAAGCTCTTTAAGATAACTAAGCTAAATACTTGGTCTTTTAAATAGTTAGTATCTGTGGCAATTCTTTCTTTAAAAGCATGAACAGCTTCTTCTAAATCAGTATTATTTATAGACGAAGGAAATTTTATGTCATAGTTTATAGTAGGTTCTGAAAGTACACCTGCTAACTCTAACAGAACCCTTACTGGATACTTATTTTTATTTTTTATACTTCCACCCTTTATTTGTCTTAAAAGGGGGGTTAAAGGAATTCGTTGTTCATAGGCAGCTTTTACATGTAATATTCCATCATACGGATTATCAATCCAAGTGATTGTACTACCTTCCAAAATCTTAAATTTCTTGCTAACTAACTCTTTAACAACAACAAAGTTATAGGTTCCTTCTACTATCTCATAATTGCCCGTTACGCTAAGGCTACCTTCTGAGTCTAATTTAATGGTTAAGTTTCCTTTACCATTGCTTTGAATAATATCCCCATTTTTTCCATTGAGCATGATTTCTGCCCAGGCATCTGGTGTTATCTCTAAATTCATGTCTAGACTTAGACCTTTAAGACGAACAGGACGAGAAATTTCTATTTCATTTTGTTTACAGTTTTTAAGATCTACAAAGCGGATATAGTTTTCTTGCTCAACCTTTTTATTATATTTCTTAATAGGAATAACCAGCGAGGAACCTTTTTCGGTAATAGCACTTGCTTTTATGTTGATATTATCTACTGCACCTGAAAAAGTTATGTTTCCAGTTACAATACCTTTTCCATAGAAATACTCATTATCCTCATATTTAGTATTTAGAACTTTTAATTTATTCACATCACCTGCTAGGTCTAATCTAAAATCTTTGAAATAAGTATGGTATACCTTTCCGCGCAAATCTACTTGCCCTTCTTGATCATCTGATAAATGCAATCTTTCAATCTCTATGTTATTTTTAATACAGTTAATTACCCCCTCCCCATTATACAACGCATTCAAATAGGTGAATTTAACTGTCATATTTTCAAGAATTCCTTTACCATCAATCTGCGGCTCTTTTAAAGGGCCCTTGATATAAAAGCGACCAGTAAGTTCACCTTTTAGTTCACTAAAAACTTTAGTTACAAAAGGTTCTAGAACGGCTAACTGTGCCTGGGAGAACTCAGCTACTAAGTCTAAATTTTGTGAATTGCTGGTAGGATTATACAATCCAGTGATATGTATAGTAGGTTGCTCGGCATGCTTGAGTTGGCATGTTACATTGACTAATTGATCACTGTGTCCCCAGACAGCTTTCGTACACAAATTCCCTATCTTTAAGTCTCCTACAGTAATATCATGTATATCTATATTACTACTGATCTTAGGCGCTTTCGTTGTTCCCATTAAAAGTAATGTGCCATGGATGGTACCACCTATTTTCTTACTTATAAAAGATGAGAAGTTATCAAGCTCCAGATTATTGAGACTTATCACAAGTTTTTCATTGGTTAAAGAAGACCACTTCCCTTCTAAGCTGATTTGCTGAGCTTCATGAGATAAAAGTATGTTGTGCAATCTAACATGTGATTTGTGTATAGAAATAGTATTAGCTGGGTGTAGTTCCCATGTCTTGTCAGCTAAACGGATAGCTGTATCATTTAATTTCAAAAGGATCCCTGTATTCTTTAAATTAGCCTCTCCTGCTAATCTAAGCTGTAAATCACTATGTTCATTCCCTACCGTATTTTTAAATGAGATTTGATCATTAATCCAATTTATATCTAATTCAAAGTTCTCTGTAGCAGGATAATCCTTCCACTGTTGTTTGAAAGCTGTCAACTTGCTGGTAGCTGTTATTAAGCTATCTTCTTTGCCTTGCAAGGCTATAAAATTCCATTGGCATTTTTGTAATTGATTATCCCTAAATGCTAGTGAGTCTATTTCAGAAAGGTGAATTTCAAGCTTTACTTGTTGTTGTTGAGAAAACACTCCTTGTAAAGTAGTGTGAGGTGCCACATATACATCTGGAGCTACCAGGTAGAGCAGCGGGTTGATATCTTTGATATTTAAATGATACTTAAATATATAAGGATGGTCCGTATAAGTATAGACAGAAGGTTTTGAAGTTAACAGCCTTTGCTGATAAACATCTAAAAATACCTGTATGTCATGTACCAACGCCGTATACTTGATAGCTCCTTCAGCCTCTATATCTAATAAGTCTGAATGAATACTTAAGGTACTGGCTCCTCCATTTCTACCATTAAGAATATGTATACGTTCTAAGTTCAAGGGCTTATTTTGTATATCCAAACGAGTACGGTCAAAAGTTGCGTCCGTAGTAAAATCATCCCAAGAGGTACCATGCAATTTTACACTTAGTTCACTACTTAAGTTCACAGGCTTATCCGCAAAGCCTAATGAATCAACAGAAATATTACTCAAAAACCCTTTTACAAATAATTTCTTTTGAGGTTCCCTCCAATCTATTTTAGTATCCAGGTGTGTAACTAGGTTAGGGTCCTCGATGCTCACACTACCCTTGAAAAAAGCTTTTGCGAACCTACCATCTGTTCGAATGTTCTCATACTTATATTTCTGGAATCCTACTTTTTGTATATGTGTCTTTAAGTAAAAATTAGCGGTTTCTGAATTGACACCTTCACCATCTATATGGGCACGCATACTTACTTCGTGCAGGTCGTCTATGCCTAATAGTTTGCCAACTTTGAAAGCATCCGTATGAATATCTCCTTTGTATCCAATACGCTGAAAAGTGGTATCAATTATTATCTCCATATTAGTACTGATTTTACCAATATCAGTACTACAATTCCCCTTAACAACAAAATGGTTAGCTGTGCCTGAAACATTACTCTGTACCTTACAAAGTTGAATCCTTTGTAAAACATCATGATGTTTCTGGGCAAAATGTGGCAACACATCTGCCGTGTATAAACAACTTTTATGTAAATCGAAGTCAAAGTGCGTATTATTGAAATTTGTTAAATCTTGCAATCTAGCTCCACCACTCAAATGGCTTTTGTTTTTCCCAAATTCTAGGTAAAAATCTTCTACAGAAAGATCATCCAGCTTACCCACCATTTTACCTCTCATCCTATAAGTTGTGTTATGATCCTTAAAATAAGGTATAAAATGAGCCAGCTCCTGAGAAGCCAACTTTAACTCTTCTAATTGTACTATAATTCCCACCTCACTTGGCATATGGCTTAAGAATTCAATCCCTTGATAAGAAAGCTGAAAATCCCCTTTAAGATGGCTATGACTCGTTCTAATATCCAAATTTTTTAGAAAGGCAGCATAAGGTGTAATCTCAAATTGTGTTTGCAACTGATGGATACCCAAATCTTGTGTTAGGTAGTAGCCTGCAAAATGTTCTAGGTTACCCATCAATGAATCTGTTTCATATCTTAGTTGGGCTAGGTCAACTGTAACCCCTTCTACTTGTATATGATGTGGGTCAAAACCTTTGGATACATGAGGTAAATTTTGATCATCCACTCTTAAAGATAAATCTTTAAAAACAGCTCTTTTTACTAACAAATTCTTTTTATGAGTGGTATTGGTTTGAGAGGTTGACTTATCTATTCCTAAATGGGCTAGTAGGATTTCTAAGTTAAAATATGCCTCCTCTTTATTTTTAACTAGGTCTAGCTGCCCTCGGTTGAGCTCTAAATAATTTATTGTTAACTGTTTTCCCCAAATAAGGGTTAAAGGATTTAGACGCATCTTAAGATGGCTAATATCAGCTACCAACTGGTTATTAGAATCCCTTATTTCAAAATCTGTGAGCACAATCTGATGAAACCACTTGAATGAAAAACAGGTATGTTGCATATTGAAATGTGTTTCAATACTCAACTTTTTCAGTAATTTCCCAAATAGAATATTTTGTACATGAGGAATGCTTAGAAATGTTATAAGTCCCATCAAAATAGCCAATAAAGATAGTCCTAGCCATTTTGAGAAGGTGACTATAAAATTTTTCTTTATCTTCGGATTTTGCTCTCTAATACTCAATGCAACAAAAAAATATAAATATATTAGCTATAGAATCATCTTGCGACGAGACAGCAGCCGCTATCATCTGTAATGGAAAGATAATCAGCAATGTGATTGCAAGTCAATCTATCCATCAACTTTATGGAGGTGTCGTACCTGAGCTAGCCTCTAGAGCCCACCAACAAAAAATTATTCCTGTAGTCAATCAGGCATTAGCAGATGCAAATCTATCTAAAGCCGAATTAGACGCTATCGCTTTTACACAAGGTCCTGGCTTATTAGGAGCACTGTTAGTAGGTGCTTGTTTTGCTAAAGCACTAGCACTTGGTTTAGGAATACCCCTTATAGCTGTACACCATATGCAAGCCCATATACTTGCTAATTTTATAGAAGAGCCTCAACCTAGTTTTCCTTTTCTTTGTCTTACAATCAGCGGAGGACACACCCAACTTATCTTAGTAAATAATTATACCTCTATGCAACTATTAGGCGAAACCCAAGATGATGCTGTAGGCGAAGCTTTTGATAAGATAGCCAAGATCATGGATTTCTCCTACCCTGGTGGACCTCTTATTGATCACTATGCGCAATATGGCAATCCTAAAAAATTTGATTTTCCCACTACCACCATGCCAGGACTCGATTTTTCATTTAGTGGAATTAAGACAGCCTTCCTTTACTTTGTTCGTAAAAATATGCAAAAAAATCCTAAATTTATAATTGAAAATCAAGCAGATATTTGTGCCAGCATACAACACACATTAATACAGATGTTACTAACTAAAGTAAAGGCAGCTATGGCACAAACTGGAGTTAATACACTGGCTTTAGCAGGTGGCGTAGCTGCTAATCAGGGGCTAAGAAAAGCTTTAACTCAACTGGCAGAAAAAGAAAGTTGGCAACTTTTTATTCCTGCAGTAGCCTATTGTACAGATAATGCAGCCATGGTAGCTATGGCAGCACACTATCAATATTTAAATCAGGAGTTTGCTAATCTAAAAACGAATGTATCACCTAGCATAAGTATATAATTTTTATCATGAACTATGGCTCCCAAAAAAAATAAATCGCACGGTTTAGTAATCCGGAATAAACAAGCTAGTTTTGAATATACCTTTTTGGATAAATATATAGCTGGAATTGTACTTACCGGCACTGAAATAAAATCCATCAGAAAATCTCAAGTCAGTTTGCAAGAAGCCTATTGTTATTTTCTACAAGGAGAATTATGGATTAAAAATATGCACATAGCACCTTATGAACAAGGGACTATATATAATCACGAAGAAAAAAGAGAGCGGAAATTACTTCTAACTAGAAAGGAGCTAGATAAACTGATCAAGAATAAAGAAAAAGGCCTCACCATCATACCTATCCAACTATTCATCGATGAAAACAATCGAGCTAAATTACAGATTGCATTGGCTAAAGGTAAAAAGCTATATGATAAGCGACACGATATTAAAGAGCGGGATGCCCAACGAGAACTAGCTCGTCATCAAACGGAAAGGTTTTAAAATAGAGTTCTTTCAAAACCAAGAATTGGGTTCTCTAGGCAAGAAGGAATTTGTGAGAAACCGGAGTTTACTAAGGTAAATAAATAGGAAGAACCAATTACTGATGAACCTAGAGGGCTCAAGACGACGGTTTTGGAAGAACTCTAGTGATCGCTGCTAATTTCTATATTTATTTTCACTAAATTTAGGCTAAGTATATTTTAAGTTAGTTCATAAAAAATCTATCTATGTGGCTCATAGGCATTCGAAGTGGCATCATTACTTTATTAGCATTAATTGCTTATAAGCTTTTGGTACAAACGCTATCTATAAGCAACTCCTTTCTAGGTCACCTTGAACATATCGTATTCGGTTTAGGCATATACTCTGCACATTATTATTATAGATATGCTAATAAGGGAACGATGTCTTATAAACAAGGCATACAAGTAGGTATGATTACCGTACTGTTTACTAGCCTGATAGCCTCCCTATTAACTTATAGTATGTTCCTCAAATATGGCAAACAGTTTATGAGTGCCTTGTTCATGGAATTGAAAAATACAGCTCAGCAACTTGACCCTGGAAACAGCTTGATGCAGGATAATCCAATATTTATAGAATTAATAAATAATCCTAGATTTTTCATATTCATGATGTTTTTATCTATAACTTTAACAGGATTTATCTTTACACTGTTGATTTCATTATTTTCAAGAACAAGAAATTGATAGCAAAATAATTCTCTACAGCAAGAATTTAAGATGAGCAGTTTGTGGGATTTAAAACCTGGTATATATCAGTTAACTTCTATTTAGTTTTCTTTAAAATTTATACATATGCACTATAAGAAAATCAAGTTAAATAAGAAATTACTAAATACTCTTTTGACCTACTTTATTAGGGGAGTTCTTTTAATTGTACCTTTTGCATTAACAGGTTACATTATCTCATTAGCACTAAACTGGATAGATAGCATTATTAAAATAAAAGTTCCTGGGCTAGGCATGGCCATTATATTAGTTGCCATCACACTATTTGGCTACTTAGGAAGTACGTTAATAGTAAGGTCATTGCTCGATGCCATTGAAAAGCTGGTTATAAAAGTACCGCTTATTAATACGATATATACCTCCTTCAAAGAATTAATTGCAGCATTTGTAGGCAACAAAAAGAAATTTGACAAACCAGTGTTAGTAACCATTGATAAAGAGCGAAGTATAAAAAGAATAGGATTTATAACCCAGCAAGAATTAGCCATACTCCATCTTCCAGACAATGTAGCTGTTTACGTACCTAATTCTTATAGCTTCTCGGGTGACCTATATATTGTTCCTAAAAACTTGGTTACGCCATTACCCGACATTTCTAGTGCAGAAACTATGAAATTTATCATTTCTGGGGGGGTTACAGCCATACAAACAGGAAGTGAAGAAAATATAGTAAAAACAGAACACCCACACTTTACTTAAGACAACCATCCGATTTACAGATCTTTACAATTCGCAGATCACAAAACAATGTCTTGAATAAACATTAGATGTTTAGTCCCTTGGTAAAGGTATCAATATTTAAGTGAAAAAGTTGAGGATTTTTTTGCCATTCTTGCTCT
>MKUM01000078.1 GCA_001897825.1 Candidatus Amoebophilus sp. 36-38 | reverse complement strand
TTGCAGATAAGCTAAGTATTAACTATTATGATTGCTCATTAAATTATAATAGATATAATCTTGTATGAACCGAAATAGTAAGTTAAGCCAACAGTTTTTTGCCCGGATCCTACTGCTTAGTTTTTTTTTACAAAGCTGTGATGCTTCTATAGACCTGCCTAATCAAAGAAAAAGAAAGAGATTAGACGATGAACAAGAGGGAGGAAGGAGGGAAATAGTAAGCAGGGAAGCAGAAGAAGCTACCGAGTTAGGGAAGTTTGATATAGTCCCTATAGAGTTATTGCAAGCGATATGGGGTTATGCAGGTACTGACGTAATGAAAGAAGTAAGAGGAGTTAATCAAACATTTTATAGGCTTACGACAGGTTATGACCAGCCAGGGTTGGTTGGAGTAGAAAATAGGCCCAGCCAGTATATTAATACAGATGCTTGGTCAATAAATAAGGAAATAGATTTTGGGGGAAATAAGTTAAGCAAATTAACGCCTGAAACGATTCCCAGTTTTCCTTTTTATCAGTTAATGGGGAAAGTAAAGAATTTGTCAAAAGAATTTTGGCCCTATTTACAAGAATCCAGTGTGCATACGCTTCATTTAAACCATAACCAAATAAGTGCTGAAGGAGCTACCCAGCTAGTCCAGCATTTACAAGGATCCAGGGTCCATACGCTTGATTTAGGCTATAACCAAATAGGCGATACAGGAACCAGCCAGCTAGCCGAGCATTTACAAGGCACCCATGTGCATACGCTTGATTTAAGTGTGAATCGAATAGGGGATGCAGGAGCCAGCCAGCTAGCCCAACACTTACAAGGATCCTGTGTCCATACGCTTGATTTAAGCGGGAACAAAATAGGGGATGCAGGAGCCAGCCAGTTAGCCCAGCATTTACAAACATCCAGTGTGCATACGCTTTATTTAGGGTATAACCAAATAGGCGCAGCAGGAGCCAGCCAGTTAGCCCAGCATTTACAAGGCACCAGGGTGCATACGCTTGATTTAAGGAATAACCAAATAGGCGATGCAGGAGCCAGCCAGTTAGCCCAGCATTTACAAGGAACCAGTGTCCATACGCTTGATTTAAGGAATAACCAAATAGGCGATGTAGGAGCCAGCCAGTTAGCCCAGCATTTACAAGGATCCAGTGTGCATATACTTGATTTAAGCTTGAATCAAATAGGCGCTGAAGGTGCCAGCCAGTTAGTCCAGCATTTACAAGGAACTAGTGTACATACGCTTGGTTTAGCGAATAACCCAATAGGCGCAGTAGGAGCCAGCCAGGTAGCACAGCATTTACAAGGCACCCGTGTGCATACGCTTTATTTATATAATAATCAAATAGGCGCTGCAGGCGCTAGCCAGTTAGCCCAGCATTTACAGGGATCTAGTGTCCATACGCTTGATTTAAGTTGGAACCAAATAGGCGATGCTACGCAGCAATTATTGAAGGAAGAATATCCGCATATCAATTGGATATTTTAGATTTCTAGGATAAAAGCAAGCACCTTACTCCTTATGTCTTACTAGCAACTTTGGTTAGTTAGATAAAAAAGAATCCTGTGGAAAAATCTGAGGGTTACACTTCCCTCCCCTATAAGGAATGGATACTTTAAATATTTTCATCTTTTTTTGCAGGTAAGTTAGCCATTAACTATTATTAGTTCTCATAAAATCTTAACCAACATAATCTTGTATGAACCGAAATAGTAAGTTAAGCCAACAACTTTTTGTCCAAGTTCTAGTTATTAGTTTTTTTTTACAAAGCTGTAATAAATCCACTAACCTTCCCGTTTCTTTAGTTAAACGGCAAGTGAATAATATTCAACTGGGAGGTAAGCAGGATTCAAGCAAAAGAGTAAGAAATAAAAAATTGAACCTTGGAGCGATCCTTCTTCAAAAAGAAGGCCAGCTGCAAGTAGCTGGAGAAGAAGAATTCTTAGGTGATGGTCTACTTACAAGCCAACAATTAAGATATGAACATGTAGGTAAAAGGGGGAGGAAAAGAATAAGAGATGCTGGTCAAGGTGGTGATCAAGAAAAAGTGAAAAAAAGGAGTAAAAAACAATTACAAGGGAGTAAGTGCCGAGCTGAGAGATGGAAAAGAAGAACCGAGAAAAAAAGAGAAGAAAGCCAGAAAGTTAGGATATACTGTGGACTAGAAGCCCCAGAGAAAAAGCATAAGCAATCTACAATAACGAGGAAAACGAGTTCTAAAACAAGAATTAAGATTGAGAAAGAGAAAGAACATATAGAATTAGTTACTCCTAAGAAGCAAATCAAAACAAAAAGAAAGGACAAAGTTGAAACAGAAAATAAGGCTAGAAAAAGAAAAAAGCTTCTAGAATTAGATACCCCAAGCACTCTTAAGGAACCAGACAAAACACAAAAAAAAGACAAACCCAAAACAGGAAATAAAAATAAGAAAAGGAAGAAGTTTCTAAAATTAAACAACTCAGGCACTCTTAAGCAACAAGTTAAAAAGAATAAGAGGGATATGAATGAAGAAGAAACTGCCAAGCTAAGCCTATTAGATTTTCCGGCCGAATTATTAGAAGAAATAATGTCTTATTTATCATTCAAGGAAGCGATGATAATTAAAGCGCTAAATCCTTATTTTTATGAATTTATTACTGGCTATAGGCAAGTAGGGGTAGTCGGAGTAGGCGAAGAAAATAAACCTTATCGGTCTATTACTAATGCTTCTTGGTCCCTCAAACACGCTATAAATTTTAGTAAATTGGCTCCTAAGCTTGCAACAATGCCTAGTTTTCTTTTTTATCAGTTTGCAAAAAGAGCAATAAATTTACCTAAAGCTTATTGGCCTTACTTAGAGGGAACTCAGTTTCATACGCTTGTTTTATGCCGGGATAACGAAAGTTCAGTAGAGTTGGAAGTACTTAATAAAAGTTTACGTGAAAGTAATATTCGTACGATTCATGTGCGGTTTAATCAGTCAGGGAATGCAGCAGCTCTGTTCAAAAAATTCAAACGTAAAAAGCGGCTAGGTAAGCTGAGTATACATAATATTAAGGTAGGAGATAGGGGAATAGATAAATGGGCTAAGAGTTTGAGAGGAACTGAGGTGCAAAAGTTTGTTGTAGCTGATAGTAAAATGGGACCTGTAGGGGCGTGGAAAATAGGTAGGGGGTTGAAAGGAACACAAGTTCGAGAAGTTGATCTAAGATATAACAGGATAGGAATACTAGGAGTAAAGAAATTAGCTAAGCGTTTGAAACATACTAATGTAGAAGTGCTTAATTTAAGTTCTAGTAATCTAAGCGAGCTGGCTGGAGATGAAAAGGAGATGGTAATAGAACTTGCCAAAAGTTTATGTGGGACAAAAGTACATACAGTTATACTGAAAAATACTTTCCCTTTCCACAAAATATCTATCAGAATACTCTTAGCAGAACAGTATCCTCATATTAGGTGGATATTGTAGAATGCTTTTGCATAGAATTTAGCAGACCTTTAAAGTAAATTTATCCCTACACTTAGGATCAATAGACTTTCTATATGTTCAGCAGGCATTTCATCCAATTTATCACCAAATTTACTGAAACTACTTTCGAATTTTAGGTCTATTAAAAATTTATAAATATCTATACCTAAACCTGCCTGGTATCCTGTAGTAAGCTTGCTATAATTTGCAGCAATATCTGTATTATCGTCTTTGGCAGCCAGAAGAAAACTAAATATAGGTCCCAATTGAAATCTTATCAATCCCAGAAATTTTATGCCAACCATAATAGGAGCGTCTATCTTCTTATAATTTAAAGTATGTGTTTGATTTTGCGAATGATATTTAGCGCTAGAGTCAGAGAAAAGCAATTCAGGTTGAATATATATGATCGGAAGATTTATCCTTGCTATACCTCCTAGTTGATAACCCAAACCTATTTCGGGATTATAGTGCTTTCTTAAATCACTATCAAGTATTATGTGCGAAGTGCTTAGGCCAACTCTAGGACCAATTTGAATGATGGAGGCCTGTGTAGGCTTAAAAGTAGCTAGTAATAATAATAAAAAAACACCTATTGTTTTTTTCATAGTTAGTAGGTTGATAATGTTTAGCTTTTGTTACATGTTAAAAAATTGACTTGTTTAACAGAAGCATCTTAATTTACAAAAAAATTAGGTATCTACCAACGTACTCTCCTAAAGGCTTACTATTATTCACACATACACATCGTAACTACTCATCTATACTTATTAGAAAATCATAAATGTCATTCCCGCGCAGGCGGAAATCCAGTAGAGAGTTCTTGCATAACCAAGAATTGGGTTGTCTGGGCAGGAAGGAATTTACGAGAAACCGGAGCTGTGGTGTCGGGAATTATTCCCGACACTCCAATGGACTGTCAGGAGGAAACTCCTGACAGCACATGAGGATTTTGAGCAAATCACTGACGAACCCAGGGGACTCAAGGCGACGGTTATGCAAAAACTCTAGTAAAAAATCCTTATAGATAGGTATTTCCCTCATCATTCTATTTTGCTTTCTCAATCTGGATCCCTGCTAGACATGCCTATGAGTTTGAACAAGAGTAATGGTGTGGGGATGACAATCGAAATGTCTTTTGGTAAATAGTAGTCATCACTCAGTAAAGCTTATTCATATTTAAAGGCTATTTTGAAGAGCGTTGGCAGATACAAAATTAGTTGTATTTTTTCTTCAGCAAATTAGGAAAAACTTGCTTGAATTTATCAAGTTTTGGCATAATTACCATGTTACAATAACCCTGTTCAGGGTTTAAATTATAGTAGTTTTGATGATAAAATTCAGCAGGATAAAATTCAGTTGCCGCTGAAATCTCGGTTACAATAGGCTTTTCAAAAGTACCGCTTTCATTCAACTCTTTTTTATACTTTTCTGCTAGTTTTTTTTGTTCAGTTGAATGATAGTAGATGACGGATCGATATTGTGTCCCTACATCAGCCCCTTGTTTATTTAGTGTGGTTGGATCATGAGTTTTAAAAAAGACTTGAAGTAAATCTTCATACGAGACTTTATCAGGGTCGTATAAAATCTGAACTACTTCTGCATGTTCAGTTTCCCCACTACAAACTTCACGATAGGTGGGATTTTTATTCTTTCCACCAGTATAACCAGAGATCACTTTAGCTACACCTTCCAGTTCAAGAAAAACTGCCTCAACACACCAAAAGCAACCAGCACCAAATGTAGCAACTCCGGTACTTTCTTGATTAGTACGCATGTTTTATTTGTTTTCTTTGTATTAATAGTTAAATCCAACTATCTTATTTTAAAAGCTAGAAGCTTAAATGGTCTTAGAAAACTAATTTAGCATAAAAAATCTGTAAAAAATCGATATCCGATTTCAATTTGCCAAGCAGTTCTGATGGCCGATTGACAGCTTGCTAGAATAATTAGCTTGATGGTTATGAAAAGTAAATATCTTAATCAAAAATTCTATTTTGATCGTTAAGAACTGAGATACAGTTTTTAGAGATAATGACTTTTGATCTCTATGATAAATTTAAAAACCAAATCATCAGATAGATTAAGTTTAGCTAGTCTAGATTTTTTGCGAAACATTTTCTGTATTAGCTTTACAAAATTATAGTTTTTTAAGTCAGTAAATATTATTTAATAAAATGCCCAACATAGGAGAAATTACCCAGATAATAGGACCCATCATAGATGTTAGCTTCGAGAATGGAGCTGGCCTACCTGCAATTCTTAATGCGCTTGAAGTTGTTAAGTCAGATGGACACCAAGTAATATTAGAATGTCAACAACATTTAGGAGAGTATGCTGTTAGGACGATTGCCATGGATGCTACAGAAGGTCTTGTACGAGGGATGTCGGTAGTTGATACAGGCGAACCTATACAAATGCCTGTTGGTGAAGCTATAAGAGGAAGGTTATTTAATGTAATAGGTCAGGCTATAGATGGGCTACCGCAACCAGAAACTGAACAAAAGCTACCTATTCATAGGCCAGCCCCTCACTTTAAAGATATCTCTACTGCTACGGAGGTATTGTATACAGGTATCAAGGTTATTGACTTATTAACTCCCTATGTAAAAGGTGGAAAAATAGGACTTTTTGGTGGTGCTGGCGTAGGAAAAACCGTGTTGATCATGGAGCTTATTGATAATATAGCAAAATCGTATGCTGGGTTATCTGTTTTTGCAGGTGTTGGAGAAAGAACCCGCGAAGGCAATGATCTACTAAGGGAAATGATTGAATCAGGGGTTATTAACTATGGTGATGCATTTAGGAAATCTATGGAAGCAGGAGGCTGGGATTTATCTAAGGTAGATCACGAAGCATTAAATAAATCTCACGCAACGTTGATATTTGGCCAGATGAATGAATCCCCAGGTGCTAGGGCACGAGTAGCCTTAACAGGCCTTACTGCCGCAGAATATTTCCGGGATGGAAATGGGCAAGAAAAAGGAAAAGATGTGCTCCTCTTTATAGATAATATTTTTAGGTTTACCCAAGCAGGTTCAGAGGTATCTACGCTGCTAGGACGTATGCCTTCTGCAGTGGGTTATCAACCTACTTTAGCTACTGAAATGGGTGCGATGCAAGAACGTATTACATCGGTCAAGAATGGGTCTATCACTTCGGTACAAGCAGTTTATGTGCCCGCAGATGACTTAACTGACCCGGCACCAGCCACTACATTTACCCACCTAGATGCGACTACTGTACTTTCTCGAAAAATAGCTGCGCTAGGTATTTATCCAGCTGTAGATCCACTAGAATCTTCTTCACGTATTCTGAATCCAGATGTCTTAGGTGAAGCTCATTATAATACAGCGCAAAAAGTTAAAAATATATTACAACGATATAAAGAGCTACAAGATATTATAGCAATCTTAGGTATGGACGAGCTTTCAGAAGAAGATGTGAAGATCGTGTATAGGGCTAGACGAGTACAACGTTTCTTATCACAACCTTTTCACGTTGCCGAACAATTTACAGGACTTCAAGGTATGCGTGTAAAAATTGAGGATACGATCAAAGGATTCAATATGATTATAAATGGAGAACTCGACCATTTGCCAGAGGCAGCCTTCAACCTGGTAGGTACCATAGAACAAGCTATCGAAAAAGGAGAGAAGATGCTAAGAGAAACCGAACCTGCTTAAAATAAAGTGATAGGGCTGGATGATTAGGAGAATAGTATAAATATTGTTAATTGAGGTTTAGAAATTTTTAAAAACTTTATAAGTTGATAGCATGCTAGATCATGTTTCTTTTGCTGTAAATGATTTTTCAAAAGGCATTAAATTTTATGATGAAACGCTGGGTGTTTTGGGTATTAAACGTTTGATGACTTTTGAAGCTGAAGGACGCCAGGTTGCTGGTTACGGACAAGCTGAAAAAACTTTCTTTTGGATCTCAGAAAATAAAGATCCAAATAACCAGGAATTAATAGGAAAAGCTCGTGGAGTACATATTGCTTTTACGGCTCCTAGTACAAAGAGTATAGATGAATGGTATAAAAGGTGTCTAGCACTAGGCGGTAAAGATAATGGAGCTCCTGGACCACGACCCTACTATCATCCAGGATACTATGGTGCTTTTATTGTTGATCCGGATGGATGGAGAATAGAAGCTGCGTTTCATGCCTATAAGATGTAAATATATTTCTAACTTCTTCATTCCTGGTCTGTGAGCTACAGACCAAGGGATAGGCGGAGAAACTCCTAGTGCTACTACTGAAATATGTCTAATCCCAGTAAACTTGGTTGGTAGCTGCTCGCAAAGTATTAGCAAGCAATGCGGCTATGGTCATCGGGCCTACACCACCTGGTACAGGCGTTATATAACTGCAAACGGGTGCCACTTCTTCAAATATTACATCCCCTTGGAGTCTATATCCAAGTTTTTTCTTATTATCGGGTATTCGTGTGATACCTACATCAATTACTACAGCTCCTGGTCGTACCATATCTGCTGTAATTAAACCAGGTTTTCCTATAGCTACTACGAGTATATCTGCCTGTTGCGTTAACCTCGCTAGCTCTTGTGTATAGCTATGACATAAAGTCACAGTAGCATTTCCTGGATAATCGTTTCTACTCATCAACATACTAAGCGGGGCGCCTACCGTAGGTCCCCTTCCTACAATCACACAGTGCTTACCTTTTGTAGCAATTTGGTAATGCGTTAATAGTAGTGAGATACCTAATGGGGTGGCTGGTATATGTGTGGGTAAATGACGAGCCATCCTGCCGTAATTAAATGGATGAAGGCCGTCGACATCTTTTTCTGGACTGATCGACTGTATAATATTTGATGCATTGATATGCTTAGGAAGAGGTAGTTGTACAATAATACCATGGATGGATGTATTCTCGTTTAGCTTTTGGATAAGGTCTAGTATGCTAGTTTCTTCTATATGTGCTGCTTCTTGGATTAACGTAGTTTGGAATCCTACCTCTTGGCAGGCTCTAATTTTATTACGCACGTAAGTATGGCTTGCGGGGTCGTCACCAACCAAGACAATAGCTAGGTGCGGAACTGGTTTCTCTTCCTTAAACAATATCTGTGCTTGTTGTGCAAGCGATTGCCTAAGAGAGTAAGCTACTTGTTTTCCATCTAAGATAACTGCCATAAATAGTAATAAGTTTGTGTTGAGAGCAAGCGATCATATAGCTCGGATACTTTATTCTAATTTTAGCACTGCTAAAAAAGCCTCTTGTGGCACTTCTACAGAGCCTATCTGACGCATACGCTTTTTACCTTTCTTTTGCTTTTCGAGGAGCTTTCTTTTTCGAGAGATATCCCCTCCATAGCATTTAGCAATTACGTTTTTACGCATGGCCTTGATGGTTTCACGCGCAATAATTTTAGTTCCAATCGCTGCTTGGACAGGAATTTCAAACATCTGACGTGGTAAGAGCTCTTTTAATTTAGCGCATAATTTTTTTCCTAATTCATAGGCTTTGTCTCGGTGTATGATGGCAGAGAATGCATCTATCTTCTCTTCATTTAGTAGGATATCTAATTTGACTAGTTTAGAGTCTTCAAACCCTATCAATTCATAATCTAATGAAGCATATCCCTTTGAAATGGTTTTAAGTTTATCAAAAAAGTCAAACACAATTTCAGCTAGCGGTAATTTGAAGGTGAGTTCCACACGTTCAGGTGTTAGATAAGTTTGATTTTGAAGAAAGCCTCGCTTATCTATGCATAGCTTAATAATAGTACCAATATATTCGGGCTTAGTAATGATCTGTGCTCGGATAATCGGTTCTTGTATTTCTGCAATTAAGTTAGGGTCTGGAAGCTCAGAGGGTGCATTTACTTCATGTAAATTTCCTTGTTTATCTATTACGTGAAATTGTACCGAAGGTACTGTAGTAATGACGGTCATATCAAATTCCCGCTCCAAGCGTTCTTGTATAATGTCCATATGAAGCATGCCCAAAAATCCACAACGGAAGCCTACACCCAATGCTGCCGAGGTTTCATGGGTCCATACCAGCGAAGCATCATTGAGCTGTAATTTTTCGATGGCCGTACGTAGCTCCTCATACTCATTGGTATCTACTGGGTAAATACCTGCAAAAACCATGGGTTTTACATCTTCAAAACCCTTAATTGCTTCTTTGCAAGGATTGATGACATGGGTAATCGTATCTCCAACTTTTACCTCACGAGCATTCTTAATACCTGAAATCAAATATCCTACATATCCAGCACTCAGAGACTGCTGAGGTATTTGTCCTAGCCGAAGAACCCCGATCTCGTGTGCTTCGTATGATTTTCCTGTATTGACGAATTTAACTTGATCTCCTTGCCTGATCGTACCGTTAAATATTCTAAAATATACTTCTACTCCTTTAAAAGAATTGTATACAGAGTCAAAGATCATAGCTTGTAAGGGTGCTTCAGGCAAACCACTAGGAGGGGGGATACGTTGTATAATGGCCTCTAAAATAGCATCTATGCCAAGGCCTTGTTTCGCACTAGCAGGAATAATTTCTTCGCGTTCACAGCCTAATAGATCTACGATTTGGTCTTTGACTTCTTCAGGCATGGCACCTGGTAAATCTATTTTATTTAATACAGGAATAATAGTAAGGTCATTTTCTAAAGCTAGGTACATGTTAGAAATTGTTTGAGCTTCAATTCCTTGAGAAGCATCTATGACCAAAAGAGCACCTTCGCAAGCTGCGATAGATCGAGATACTTCGTAGGAGAAATCCACGTGGCCAGGTGTATCGATTAGATTAAGCACATATTCTGTTCCTTGAAAAATGTATCGCATTTGGATCGCATGGCTCTTGATAGTAATACCGCGTTCTCGTTCTAGATCCATGTTATCTAACAATTGATCCTGGGTTGTTTTGCCAGATATGGTATTGGTAGCCTCTAGCAGCCTATCTGCCAAGGTACTTTTTCCATGATCTATATGAGCAATGATGCAAAAATTCCTGATGTTTTTCATATGGTGCCAAAAATAATCAAAGATAAAGGTCTCACATATATATTATTTATATTATTTGTACTTTTGTATGAATATTATTTTATATTTGCACATTCAAGAAGCATATAAAAGAGCTTATACCATGAATGAATTAATTAAAATGATCGGTTCTGATTACGAAGAACAACGAAAGAAATTCCCAGACTTCCAACCAGGTGATACCATCAATGTACACATTAAAATTAAGGAAGGAAAAAAAGAACGTATACAACAGTTTCAAGGTGTAGTAATACAAAGAAGGCATCCTAATACACATGGTGAAACTTTCACAGTAAGGAAGATATCTGAGGGTATCGGGGTAGAAAGAATATTCCCTTTGCTTTCTCCTTCTATCGAAAAGATAGAACTCAAGCAACAAGGTAAGGTTAGAAGAGCTAGGTTGTTCTATTTACAAGGTAAGCAGGGTAAAGCCGCAAGGATTAAATCCAAAATAGGTACTACAATTTAAGAAGAGCTAGATATAAAAGTTCTTGCATAACCGTCGCCTTGAGCCCCCAAACCAGTCGCTCGGCTTTGCCGAGTGACGACTATGCTTGATTGGCCCGAGTAGTAGCATTGAACCAATCCTTTGACTTTGCTGGGTTAATTACCACTTAAGAACTAGGACTTGTTTGAAGCAATTGCTTGACACAGCCAAGCAGAGGTATCCATCACTTAGCAAAGCCGAGTGATGGTCAGGGGAATAGACATATTTGCAATCGAATCAAGCCGTGATTTTAGAGAACCTTTACTAGTTGCCTGCCCTTATTTGTCTTCTGCCTCTTGCTTGTTACATTTTGCTTGCTTTCCTCCTTGTTCTGGGGTGGAAATATGTATATTTTTTTTCCATTCAATGATGGCTCAAATTCCGTAAGCATAGATTTCACATCTCCAGGAGTACAGAGTTGGTATGTTAGATATAAGGGGATTTCATTTCCACATATTTGTTTAAAATATATGATGTTCCACTGACATTTTTCTCTAAGTAATTTAATTCTTTCTTCCTCTTGTCCCAGGTTTTCAGGAAGAAGTGCTAGTTCGCTTGAAGTAAATTGATCCGAATGGTTTTGAATATAATAGGTACAAAGACTACGTAAGCTATGGGGTAGTTGTTGATAAGCATGACGGGCTAATAGATCTGTTGAAATAAGTTCTAAGTCGTTACGACTTAACCATGGATTGTTATCTGGAAGTATATTTAAATCTGTAAGCTTTTCTATAGATGCTGGTAGCATCCGTAAGTGATTTCTACGTATATCAAAGTGAAAGCGTTCTAGGTTATTAAGTTTACCTATTTGGACTGGTAATTCTTTTAGTTTGTTCCTATTTAGCACAAGCATTTTTAGGTTACTAAGATTGCCTATTTTAGATGGTAATATGCTTAGTTGATTTTCATCTAGTCTAAGATCTTTTAGGTTATGAAGACTACCTATTTCAGTTGGTAATTCTTGTAGGTGGTTGTGATATAGATGGAGTGTTTGTAGGTTACTAAGATTTGCTATTTCAGTTGGTAGTTCTTTTAGTTGGTTCCTATTTAGCACAAGCACTTTTAGGTTACCAAGGTTGCCTATTTTAGGTGGTAATATGCTTAGTTGGTTTTTATCTAGTTTAAGATCTTTTAGGTTATGAAGACTACCTATTTCAGTTGGTAATTCTTGTAGCTGGTTGTGACGTAGATCGAGCGCTTGTAAGTTACTAAGCTTACCTATTTCAGTTGGTAATTCTTGTAGGTGGTTGTGATATAGATAGAGCGTTTGTAGGCTACTAAGATTTGCTATTTCAGTTGGTAATTGTTTTAGCTTGTTTTGACCTAGATCGAGTACTCTTAGGTTACTAAGCTTACCTATTTCAGTTGGTAATTCTTGTAGGTGGTTGTGATATAGATAGAGCGTTTGTAGGTTACTAAGAT
>MKUM01000077.1 GCA_001897825.1 Candidatus Amoebophilus sp. 36-38 | reverse complement strand
TTAATAACTAATAAATATTATTATTGTTATAGCCAAAAGTTATCCATATGTGGGTAGCTTGGTAGGTGGGTAGGAGATCATGTGGATAACTTTTGGGATCAATAAAACTAACACACTACAAGGGGGCACTTTAATCACAGACCGAGGAATAAAAGCCTATACCGTGATAGAATCCCCCTTGTATTAGTTACAGGTTAAAAATTCAGATAGAAATTGAGGCTTCAAAGCCTATTATCACGGGTTTGAATAATAACCTGCATTGTGTTAGTTAGTACATGGTAAACCATTTAATACTATATTATATGCAATATACTCATATTTTCGGTATCGATATAGCTAAAAAAACTATTGATGTAGCATTGTGTCAAAATAAAGCTAATGATCCTATCATAACCCATAAGTTTACTAATAATACAAAAGGTTATCAAACGTTGTTAGCTTGGATTAAAAAGCATGGGGCTCAAATTGATCAACTGCTTATATGTCTAGAAAATACGGGAATTTATCATCGAAACTTGGTAAAATTTCTTCAAAAACACCAAGCCTTTGTCTGGGTGGAAAATGCAGCGACTATTAAATGGAGTGGTGGTTTACAAAGAGGTAAAACTGATAAAAAGGATGCTCAACGTATTTGTCTCTATGCTTTTAGAAATCAAGATAAAGCCAGGACCTTTTCGGCCAAGGATGAAGAATTAGAGCAAATAGCAGACTTAAAAACGCAAAGAGAAGGATTAATACAAGCTAGAGTATCGTTAGAAGCTCCTATTAAAGAAAAAAGAGAGGCTGGTTTAGAAAAAGAGGCTAGTATGTTAGAAGAGGTTAGTAAAAGAACTTTAGCTAGCATAGAGGAAGATATAAAAGGTATAGAGGCTAAAATAAAGACTATTATTGAGGAGCAAGAGCCCTTACTAATCACGTATCAAATTATACGATCTGTTCCTGGTGTAGGATTTGTAACAGCAGTCAATCTGTTGGTATATACAAATAATTTTAAGCAGTTTAATAATGCTAAGCAATTAGCCTCTTACGCTGGTGTAGCTCCTTTTGAATATAGTTCAGGAAGCAGCATTAGAGGAAAAACCAAAGTACATTCCATGGCCAATAAAACTTTAAAAACTTCCTTACACATGTGTGCCTTAAGCTCGATTAGGAATAATGCTACAATGAAGGAGTATTATCAGAGAAAAGTAAAACAAGGAAAAAATAAGATGTGTGTTATTAATGCTATAAGAAATAAACTGCTCATTACCGTATTTGCTTGTGTTAGAGACGGGAAAGTGTATGAATATAACCATGTATATAAACAGGTAGCTTAAGCAAGTTATAGATATAAAGTAAACTAGTATTTATTTTTTTAAAGCTTGCTTTTGTCATAGAAATCA
>MKUM01000076.1 GCA_001897825.1 Candidatus Amoebophilus sp. 36-38 | reverse complement strand
AGGTGCATTCGGAGGGAGGTCTTGCCAGCAGCTCCATCTCCAACCAATGCCACCTTGAATCGGTTGAGGCGAGTCCGACCTCGGCTCCATTCATCGGCGAACGTCACTATTTGTCGTGCACTCCCAGATTGGATCAGATGATTGGAGGGTTGGAATGAATCGACGAGGTCAGGTTCTTGGAGAGGTGTGTCGAACTTGTTGCCGGCGATACTCAACGACCAGAGGCTGGTCAAGAATCGAATCGATGATGGCAAGTGGGTGAGTTGGTTGTTGTAAATATTTAACTCGTTGAGCTTGATCAAGAATCCAATCGATGATGGCAAGTGAGTGAGATGGTTGCTGGCAATATCCAACTCCTTGAGGTTGGTCAAGAATCCAATCGATGATGGCAAGTGAGTGAGTTGATTGCTGGTAATACTCAACACATTGAGGTTGGTCAAGGATTGAATCGATGATGGCAAGTGAGTGAGTTTGTTGTTGAAGATATACAATGAGTTGAGGTTGATCAAGAATTGAATCGATGATGGCAAGTGAGTGAGTTGGTTGCTGTGAATATTCAACTTCTTGAGGTTGGTCAAGAATTGAATCGATGATGGCAAGTGAGTGAGTTGGTTGTTGTAAATATTCAACTCCTCGAGGTTGAAGCACTTGGGTTGTACAATCGACAGTTGATTCAATCGATTATCACCGATGTTGAGGAATGAGAGTGATGGAAGTTGGAAGATCCACGAAGGAGCTGATGGGAGATTGGTCCAAGAGAGATTGAGATGCTCCAAATTTGAGAAACATCCACTCAATGATTCGAGTTGCTCCATCGATTGTGGATTCGAGAATAACTCCTTGTTTTCGCGAAGGTTCAAGTACTTGAGATTTCGAAGTTGAGAGAGTCCTTGTGGAAGATCAGTGATGTTCA
Source organism: Candidatus Amoebophilus sp. 36-38 (assembly GCA_001897825.1). Classification (GTDB taxonomy): domain Bacteria; phylum Bacteroidota; class Bacteroidia; order Cytophagales; family Amoebophilaceae; genus Amoebophilus. The sequence continues at coordinate 496 of MKUM01000076.1, read as the reverse complement.
GGTTGTACAGATTGACAACAAACGCATGATCTGGATCTTGGACCAATCGATCAAGGAACGAGCCTGTGGTTTCACATCAAAGATCGTCAGTTTCTCTCTCGATATTGATGCAATCCAATCATTCAACTCATTGATGTTGTGATCAACAATACCTGTGAGGTACTCACGATACTTGGTGAGGTTATAGGGTTTAACAAGGGATAGCATCTGAACAGCAAGCAACGTCTTCAGCGATTGATGGATCTGGTCTGATTCGATTACTTGATCCAACAACGATTGACTGACATCACGATATTTCCAGTGTTCAACAGGATGAATCGTGCCATCATTGACGAGATATCTATGGATGAGTGCTCCTGCCAATGCCTCAATCCATTCATCGATGCTCCATTGGTTGAGATCCTTCTTGCAAGTCGAGGGAGAGACCTCCAACAATCGATGCTCCTCTTCTGACAAGTTGGTGTTGATGGGAATCTCAGAGACATGATCACCAAGA
>MKUM01000075.1 GCA_001897825.1 Candidatus Amoebophilus sp. 36-38 | reverse complement strand
TAGAAGCTCAATTAGAAGGGTTAGATATATTTCGTTATAATAAGAATTCACGTGGTGCCCAAGATTATTATGACTTAACTAAAGAAATTATTTTAAAATGAAACAGAAGCAATTTGATGTTTTACCTATAGCGATAGAAAAATTAAGAGAAAAGCCTAGAATTCGAGTTAGTACTGAATCTAGTCCAGCACAAAAGACTAGCATAAAAATACTTATAGAGATCAGTAGTGAGCTATCAGAAAAATTAAAAGATCAGTCTTATGCTCTGAGGATGCCCCAACCTCAAGTTGCAGTACTAGCCTTAGAAGAATTTTGCAATAATAACCCTGTGGAACCTCGTCCAGAGTCTGAAAAAAATAAGAAGAAGACAGGTAGGAAAAGGAAAAGTTAACAAGAAACATATGTATGCAAACCAATAGGGGATAAAAAATAAAGGAAATTAAATGGGCATAAAAACACCTCAACTTCATGATGCTTTTATAAAGGCATGTCTCACTGACATTGAAGTAGCTCAAGATATGATTAAATCTTGCATCCCCGTTGATTTTAATCAACAGGTTGATTGGGGTACTTTAGAGCCAGATAACAATAATCTGATTAAAAAAGAACTTAAACAGCTCCATACTGATTTATTGTTTCAATTTCGGTTGAAAGGAGAAAAAGAATACAGTTTTTTTCTCCTCAAACATCAAAGTACACCCGATAGGCTCCTTCCATTTCGAATCACCCATTATGATATTTCTATTATGGATCGCTATTTAAAACAAATAAAAAAAGAAAAAGATAAATACCTTCCAGAGATTACCAATGTCTGTGTGTACGCTGGCAAAAGTAGCCCATATCCTTATTCGTTAGACATTTGCAGTTGCTTTAAAAATCCTATCGGAGCTAGTGAAAACATAAAGATGTTTAATCCTATCATATTAAAAGACCTAACGATCATACCAGAAAAAGAATTACTTAAATGTGGCAAAGCAGACTTAGTCTATATATTATTAAAAGAAGGTGTAAAGAGAGATTTCTTACCTTTTATTGATACAAGAAGTAAAACTTTTATTAGATTATTTACTAGATCCTATGTGGAAAGCGGTCTAATTTATATCTTTGAGTTAGATGAGACAACTCCTCATCAAATACTCATGGAAGCAATAACACGAGTAGCACCAAACCAAAAAAAGATTATTATGAGTGCAGCACAACAACTAAGACAAGAAGGTAGACAAGAAGGCATGAAAGCTAGAAATATAATTATAGCTCAAAATATGCTAAAGAAAGGATATGATATAAAATCTATCCAAGAAATAACCGAGTTATCTAAAGAGACCATAGAAAAGCTTAAAAAAGAGTAATTTTCGTTAAAATTGCCTTGGTTAAGGGAAGTTAACCCTATCTCTAAAATATCAAATAATGGTAGTATTCACTCCTGTTATTTT
>MKUM01000074.1 GCA_001897825.1 Candidatus Amoebophilus sp. 36-38 | reverse complement strand
ATCTCTGACTGCTCTGCCAACCCCATATCTTCTTGCTCATCACTTACAATTCTTCTTCTTTTCGTTACGCGCTCTTCCTCTTTTTCTTGGGTTGGTTGTGAATCAACAGAATTAGGGTGAACACCCACATGTTCGCAGTTTGCAAATAGAAATACGCTTAATAACAGTTGAACTATTATTACCTTATATGCATTGGTATAATCTGCTTTGTGTTTATCCATATTATTTTATTATGTTTCATTATTATAAACCCATCAAACATTAAACTACAATTATTCCTTTATACGATGATCTTTCATAACTAAGAATTTTTTTATCCGTCCAGTAACCAGGGAAAATTTTGTTCAGTGGTGGAACCGTAAGTTTCTGTTCATTCGCGTCCGCTGGTCGTAGCTGCTCAAAAATTTAGAATAGGTACAGGTAATTTTAAGAAAACAGCTATTTTAGCTCCGATCATGCTAAAATCTAAAAGAATGAAATACTTAAAAAGATGATTAATTAATAATAGTTATACTATTTAAGTAGGTTTAATCCACTGTATTTAAGCTCCATTCTTTAAAACATTCTTATATTTGTTCTATTTTAGATATTTTATAGCAACTATACAGCATACAATTCATGATACTAGATTATATAATTTGGAGTCCCAACGAAATATTGATTCAGCTAGGAGCTTTAAAAGTTAGGTGGTATAGCCTAATGATTATCATAGCTTTCTTAAGTGGCCGTAAATTACTTGATTATTTTTTTAAAAAAGAAGGGAGGCCAGTAGAAGATGTAGAAAGATTTACAGTGTGTATTTTAATTGCTTGCCTCATTGGTGCACGTCTAGGAGAGGTGTTTTTTTATGACCCGATGTATTATTTTCATCACCCACTAGAGGCTATCTTCCCTATTAAGCTTAGTCCTCATTTCGAAGTAGTGGGTTATAAAGGTCTCTCGTATCATGGTGCTTTAATAGGTGGAATGGTAGGAACCTTGTTGTATGCTAACTATCATATTGATTTTAGCTTATTTCCTTTCCGATTTAAAGTGATTAAACAAAAGAAAAAAGGGCAATCTGTTTTATGGCTTTTAACACCATTAGCCTTTGGCGTGCTCATGGGATTTTTTGTGAGAATAGGAAATTTTATCAATTCAGAAATAATTGGTACGCCTACCCATAATCAACATGGTGTTTTGTTTGCCAACCATATTATTCAAGGAGTGAAATATAATTCCTCAGCTATTAAAGCTGTTCGGGTATTAAAGAATCCTGCTGCTTCCCTTGACCCAGATCATCACTATGTGCCTGTTATATTAGAATGTACCTTTTCAAGCATTGGGCTTGATGAAGAGAAAGTAAAGAGTTTTATAGAAAAAAGATTTAGGAATTATCTAAGTACCAACGCGGAATTAAAAGAACATATATACATAACACCCAATGTCCCATTGGAGTACACAATAAGTAAAAATAAGAAATCACAGTACGTAGCAAGTATACAAGCTTTTGGCATACCCAGACATCCTGTACAGTTGTACGAAAGCTTTTCTTATCTACTCACATTAATAGTACTTTTTTTATGGTGGAAACGTAAAAGAGGAAAGATACGAGATGGCGTGATTGCAGGAGTTGCTGCCATAGTTAGTTATAGTTTTAGATTCTTTTTTGAATTTTTTAAGGATCCTTTTAATATCTTAATAGCTGGGAAACATCCGATTACGATGGGGCATGTGTTATCATTATTTACTGTATTAGCTGGAATTTTAGTTTTAGTATTTATTGCTTGTAAGCCTAACTCAAAAAATTTAGCGCAAGTAGAAAAGAAACGATAGATATTTTTTTGGAACTTTACCTGCCTAGAAAGATGTGTTCTTGAATTACTAAATCAAAACTTTAAACAGTGAATATTATCTGCTGTTATCAAAATATTTTAGATTGACTAATTAAATGAATTATAGAACTATACTGTGGCTTAATTTAGCCTCAATTCTAGAAGCCTTTGTAGTCAAATTACTGCTAGATTATAAGCTTGTAGTATGCAATATAGAGGGATTAACTGGCCTATATAGTATTATTGCTATGATAAGCGTCAAAAACATGCTTATATTAGGAGGTTATCAGATGTATTTTTGGTCGCAAAGAAACCATAAATTAACTAGAAAAAGGTATTTGCGTCCTACTGCGCTAGACAAAGCAATTCCTGCTGTTCCAGAATTATTTTGGATTTATTCCCCTTTATATTACATATTTTTTAGCTTAGCGATGCTTTGTCTGAAAAACTACCACAGTACAGCCCTACAAGCCTGGATTATGCTTTTACACAGTAGTTTTTGGTTTGTTTATTTTCCTACTGGTATCCAGAAGGAGTTTAGGGAGCAAATTCGAAAAGTGCCAACAGATAGGCTTACCAAATTTATTATGAATCTGGTGCATACCCATGATTCTGAAGATAATATATGTCCCTCTATGCATTGTGCATTCGCTGTATTTTTAGCATTCATTACCTATCCATTTTATCCAATACTTTCACTAGTGTTTCCCATTTTAGTAGCTTTGTCATGCTTATTTACAAAGCAGCATTTGATTATAGACATCATTCCTGGATTTCTATTGGGAGCGTTGCATGGTTTTATAAATTCGATGTTTTTATAAAAGTCAGTAACTAACTCATGTTAGGCAACTGGACACCGCAATATTTATTTTCTCCCTTAAGAAGCAATTAGATAAAATCTTTGTAATGTGACTTTTACTTGTTTAAAGTAAATTTCGCCTGCGGTGCGCCTTACTTTTTTTGTGGCAGAAAAAAAGTAAGCAAAAAAGTCACCGCCTTGCAGAAAAGGCAGTTTTTTTTAAACTTTTTCCTAAGCTTTTGGGATAAGTTAGTGCTCGAATTCTTTCAAATTATCAGACCAAATTAGTAATCGAGAGTATTAATTGCGTAAGATGAGTAACTAATCCAAGTTGCTAATTGAAAAGATACTAGATGTAGCCACGGGATTAAGATTAAATTGTTAAGCTACCAAGTTTAACACATTCCCAATTGGCTTTTTAATACCTAGAGGTTGCTTAGGTCTTAATAATTTTAATATTATGATACTTTATGTTAACTTTACCAAATTAATAGCCAATCTACATATTTTGTAGATTCTGTTTAAGGAGGATACAGTAAAGTGATTCGATTACAGGATTTAATCATTCGGATTCCTATAGCGCATACTGCTACCAACGAGGTAGTGTATCAATTAGATGATCATTTTTTTGAATTGTTTGAAAGTAGTCTTTTAGAAAAAGGTAATTTAGATGTTCGAGTAAAACTAGATAAAACACCTCGGCATATTCAGTTAGCCTTTTCTATACAAGGACAGATTGAATTGAGCTGCGATAGGACTTTGGAAATATTTGATTATCCAATTAATATTGAACGAATCGTGCATTTTAAGATAGGAGATGAAAATAAAGAATTAGATGTAGATTTGTACATGATCGATCGGCAAGCTTCTACTATTGAACTAGCACAGCATATTTATGATTTTGTAAATTTGGCTATACCTATGAAGCAATTGCACCCTCGATTTAGTATGGAGGAAGAAGTAAAGGCAATAGACTTCTTCTAAAACCAAGAATTGGGTTCTCTGGGCAGGAAGGAATTTGTGAGAAACCGGAGTTTACTGCAGTAAGTAAATAGGAAGAACCAATTACTGACGAACTCAGAGGACTCAAGGCGACGGTTTCAGAAGAAGTCTAATAGAACTAGAATAAATTGTAAAACTAAGAAGTATAAATTATAATTGTTAATAATAGTATTAAAAATCCATTATGCCACACCCCAAGCGAAGACACTCGACAACTCGAAGAGATAAAAGAAGGACTCACGATAAATTGTCTATGCCACATTTTGCAGTCTGCCCAACTACAGGAGAATTACATTTGCCACATAGGGCGTATTGGCATGAAGATAAACTTTATTACAAAGGTAAAGTAGTCATGGAGCGAAATGCTAGTTAGCTCTCAATTGGCTTATGAATGCGGTTTATAAACGTATTAGTAGTATAGCCGAAGTACAAGAATTTATCTCAAAACAGACGGCCCAAACTGGAGAACTCCTAGTCATATTTGATATGGATCTTACCCTTACTATGCCCCGTCTGCCTGCATTCATCTATTTGACTATTCCTGAATATCGTGCTAAACTTCAACAGATTCTTGATCCTTTAACAGACTCACAAAGGCGCAAAGTGCTCACCTTAGCACTTCAGGTGGCTGAGCAGCAGTTAGTAGAAAAAGATTCCCCAGAAATTATTAAACGTATACAAGCACAGCAGATTAAAACAATTGTTTTAACAGCTAGCCTGACTGGACAGTTAAATGACGAGGCTCCCATGGAGTTACAAAGATTCAAAAAGTTGAAGGATTTAGGAATTGTATTGGAAGATAACTGCTCGAATAAGGAAATTGCCTTAGATGACTTGCCAGCTTATAATGAAAATTGTCCCACGTACTATCGGGGTATCTTATGTGCGAATGGGGAGCCAGGAACGAATATGAAAGGGCCAGTCCTTGTTTCATTCCTTCAACATATTGGCTTTCGACCCAAGCAGGTAATTATGGTAGATGATAAAAAGCAACATTTAGATTATGTGCGCCAATCCTTAGCGGCCCTAGATCCCACCATCCAATTTGTGAGCTTAGAATATGTAGGAGCATACAAACATATACCACCCTATATAGACGAAGAGAAATTTATAGGTTATTGGAAAGATTTGATTAACCAAGTATTACATGCTTCTTAAAGTGGAAGTTCTGTGTGATAGCTGATATTGAAAATCCGTTCGTGGACTAACTGAATAAAATTTTGATTTATAGATAAAAAAATTAGCTTATGAAAACAGCTATACAGGCAGCGATTACAGGCGTACATGGATATGTGCCCGATTATATACTTACTAATCATGAATTAGAAAGGATGGTTGATACCAATGATGACTGGATTACTACTAGAACAGGTATCAAAGAAAGACATATACTTAAGGACCCAGGTCAAGGTACATCTGTATTAGGGATTCAGGCTGTACAAGGATTATTACAAAAAACAAATACCGATCCTCAAGAAATAGACCTACTCATCTGTGCTACCATTACTCCAGATATGATTACTCCCGCTACTGCTAACATCATTACACATGCTGTAGGGGCTGTCAATGCTTTTAGTTATGATTTACAGGCAGCTTGCTCTGGTTTTTTATATGCGCTTATTACCGGCTCTCAATTTATTGAAAGTGGTAGATACAAAAAAGTAATCATCGTGGGCGCTGATAAAATGTCCAGTATTGTAAATTATGAAGATAGAGCTACTTGTATACTTTTTGGTGATGGGGCAGGTGCGGTCTTATTAGAGCCCAATGTACAAGGCTATGGTATTGTGGATAGCCTATTGAAAGGAGATGGTAATGGTGAACAATATCTACATTTAAAAGCGGGTGGTAGCCGTAGACCTCCCTCTATAGAGACGGTTACCGCTAAAGAGCATTATGTGTATCAAGATGGTAAGACGGTATATCGATTTGCAGTAGAAAAAATGGCGGAGGTAGTTCTTGATTTAATGAAAAAAAATAATTTAAAGCGTGAAGAACTCAAATTTTTAGTGCCTCACCAAGCTAATAAAAGAATTTTAGATGCGGTAGCACAACGAATAGGTATTCCAGAAGAGCAAGTGATGATTACCATTCATGAGTTTGGTAATACGACCGATGGTACCATCCCACTGTGTCTATGGCGTTATGAACCTAAATTAAAAGCTGGAGATAAGTTAATTATTACTACCTTTGGAGGAGGGTTTACGTGGGGTGCTACGTATCTTACCTGGGCATACGGAGAATAAGATAACTAAATATATTAAATTATGGCTACTACGAGCGATTTCAGAAATGGGCTGTGTATTGAGTTTAACAATGGTCTTTACACAATTGTTGAATTTCAGCATGTAAAACCTGGCAAAGGAGGTGCATTTGTACGAACCAAACTCAAAAGTTTGACAAACGGCAAGGTAATAGACAATACGTTTAATGCTGGTGTCAAGATAACTACGGCCCGTATAGAACGTAAAACCTACCAATTTTTGTATAAAGATGCTGCAGGATATCACCTGATGGATAATACTACGTTTGAGCAACTTGACCTGGAAGAGGGAGCCATCGATAACCCACTTCTGGTTAAAGAAGGACAACAATTAGATGCTCTATTTCATCAAGAAACAGGTAAATTTATTGGTGCTGAACTACCGCCTTTTGTAGAGCTTAAGGTAGTATATACAGAGCCAGGTTTAAAAGGTGATACAGCAACCAGATCACTTAAGCCTGCTACGTTAGAAACAGGGCTCCAAATTCAAGTTCCCTTATTTATTGATAATGAAGATATTCTTAAAATAGATACAAGAACGATTTCCTATGTAGAGCGTGTAAAAACTAACCTATGAAGTTAAAAGAAATAGAAGGACTTATAGATTTTATTGCCAAATCAGGCTTGGAAGAGGTTCATATAGAAACCGAAGAAATCAAGCTTAGTATTAAAAGAAATTTAGCTATCCTACAGGAGTCAAGTCTTAGTAAATCATCGATAGCATTACAAGGAAGTGGCGCCTTTAGTGCTACGGCAATTCCCCAATTAGTATCTAAGACTGAATCACAACCAGTGATAGCTCCAGATGTGTTAAGTAATGCTGGAACCATTACTGTGAAATCCCCGATGATTGGCACCTTCTATCGTTCATCCAAGCCTGAAGATCCTCCTTTTGTACAAGAAGGAGATACCGTAACTCCCGGACAAATCATATGTATTATAGAGGCTATGAAACTGTTTAATGAAATAGAAGCAGAAGTAGCAGGTACGATTGTTAAAATCTTGGTCGAAGATGCTTCTCCAGTAGAATATGATCAGCCTTTATTTTTGATAAAGCCAGCTTAGGTATTGCAAGATCATAACTTCATATTTTATAAAGATGGAATCAAAATGATGAATAACCAATTTTTACTCTGTTATATTGGATTTATGCTGGAGTTTATCCCTGACTTAATTAAGCTCATAGATAGGGTGGCAAGCACGTACGTGTTTAATGTCATTCCTGCCCCGAACATTTCGATTAAGTCAAGGGTAAATTGGGCAGGAATCCAGTAAAAAGAGGGTATTTTGAAGATAATTTATTAACTGGATCCCCGCTGGAGTTTGCCCCTAGCTTGATCAGCAGCAAAGGGCGGGGATGACACTAAAGAAAGAGCCATGTTTAAAAAAATACTTATTGCCAACCGAGGGGAGATTGCCCTACGTATCATTAGAGCCTGTAAGGAAATGGGAATTTCGACTGTTGCTGTGTATTCTACAGCAGATAAAGATAGTCTTCACGTAAACTTTGCTGATGAAGCCGTTTGTATTGGGCCTCCTGCGAGCAAGCTGTCTTATCTGAATATACCTCATATCATTGCAGCGGCTGAGCTGACAAATGCGAATGCTATTCATCCTGGGTATGGATTTCTTTCAGAAAATGCCTCCTTTGCACATGTTTGTGGAGAACATGAGATCAAATTCATAGGACCTTCTCCAGAGGCCATTAACAAGATGGGGGATAAAGCTACTGCGAAAAAGACGATGCAGCAAGCTGGGGTTCCTACCATACCAGGTTCAGAAGGAGTACTGAGCTCTTTGGAAGAAGGTTTAACTGTTGCCCAAGAAATAGGGTTTCCTATTATCCTGAAAGCTACAGCAGGTGGGGGAGGGAAGGGTATGAAAATCGTGCATGATGCTGCTAATTTTGAGAAAGCTTGGAATGAAGCTAAACGAGAAGCACAAGCTGCATTTGGCAATGATGGACTGTATCTGGAAAAGTTTGTTGAAGGACCTAGGCATATTGAAATACAGTTGATGGCTGACCAACATGGACGTGTGGTTCATTTGTCAGAACGTGATTGTTCTATACAGCGGAGACACCAAAAGTTGGTGGAAGAGACTCCTTCTCCTTTTATAACTCCAGAATTGCGTGAACAAATGGGAGAAGCTGCGATTAAGGGGGCTGCATCCATTGGCTACGAAGGCGTAGGAACCGTGGAATTTCTTGTAGATAAGCATAGAAACTTCTATTTTATGGAAATGAATACCCGTATCCAGGTAGAACATCCCATCACCGAAGAAGTAACAGATATAGACCTGATCAAAGAACAAATTAAAATAGCGGCTGGCCAAAAGATACCTAATAAAAACTATTATCCGCAAGGCCATGCTATTGAGTGTCGAATCAATGCCGAAGACCCTTTTAAAGATTTTAGACCTAGCCCTGGTACTATCACCAACCTGCATCTGCCAGGTGGGTTGGGCATTCGGGTAGATACGCACATCTATTCAGGTTATACAATTCCACCCTATTATGACTCCATGATTGCTAAGTTGATTGCTAGGGGTAAAGATAGGGAAGAGGCTATTGTAAGAATGAAGCGTGCATTACAGGAATTTGTTATAGAAGGTATCAAAACTACCATTCCTTTTCATATACAGTTGATGGATGATAAAAATTTTAGGGCTGGTAAATTTACAACTGCTTTTTTAGAAAGCTTTAAGTTAGTGAATACAGAGGCCTCTTAAATAGTCCTGAGTCTACTACACATGTTCTAAGTATCAAAAAAGGTAGGGGAAAAGTAATTTTAGTGATCAAACTTAAGGGATCATTTGTATTTATAATATCCATCAGTTATTTTCACATGATTATTTTCATATTAGAAAAAGAAAATAGAGTTCTTCTGAAACCAAGAATTTTGTTCTCTAGGCAGGAAGGATTTTGTGGGAAAACGGGTCATTGCGAGGGCATGAAATGCCCGTGGCAATCCAGTGACACATACTTACTGACGAACCTAGGGGGCTAAAGGCGACGGTTTCGAAAGAACTCCAATAACTAATTTATATCTTGTTGTAAATTACTTGAAGATATAGGTTATTAAGAGAGGCTGAATTGCTTCGGCGTTGCCTCGCAATGACAACCTGCATACGTCATGGCGAGCTCACGTAGTGAGCGTGGCCATCCAGGAAAAATAATTAAGAGTATATGCAATTATAAATAGACTTCTTGCAGAATCAAGAATTTATTTCTCTGAGCAGGAAGAAATTTGCGAGAAACCGGAGTTTACTGGGGTAAATGAGGATTTTGAGCAAATTACTGACGAACTCAGAGGGCTAAAGACGAAGATTATGCGAGAAGTCTAATATAATTTAGGTTATGTCAGGGCTTTACTAGCTCTAAATATTGCCTAAGTATTAACGGGATGTAGCGTAGTCCGGTTATCGCGCCTGCTTTGGGGGCAGGAGGCCGCAGGTTCGAATCCTGCCATCCCGACATAAAAAGTAAAATTTTATACACCCTAAGTTAGTACTTACATTGATCACGGTGTTTATTAACTTTTGATAATTTTTAAAGTAGCACATAAATTGGCCTTGATAACAATAATTTTGGCCATGCGTATTCTACAAACAAAAAGATTAGACCACCTAGGGCTGGTAATGGGCACCCTAAAAGAGTTTAACATTATCAATTTTATCGATAAGAGGCTATCTAACCCACAAAAACACAATATTACTACAGGAGAAGCAGTAGCAGCCATGATCATCAATGGACTTGGCTTTGTCAGTAAACCGCTCTCTTTAACTCCTCAGTTCTTTGAGACTAAGCCATTAGACCTTCTCTTTGGACGGCCTATACAAGCAGAAGAGCTCAATAGACATCGTTTAGGACGGGCGCTAGATGAGCTGCATCAATATGGATGTGAGCTGCTCTTTAGTCAGATTGCAACTCACCTCTGTAGTCAAATCAACCTAGACTATTCCTTTACTAGCCTAGATACCACTAGCTTTACTCTAAGCGGTGCTTATCAACAAGATACAGATGAGTATGAGATTAAACTAACCCATGGCTACTCTAAGGATCATCGGCCAGACTTAAAACAAGCCATGCTAGAGTTAGTTACCAGCCAAGATGGAGGTATTCCCTTAATGATGCGCTGCTTGGATGGTAATGCCAGCGATAGTAAGGTTTTTCAAACACGTTGTCAACACCTGTTGGAGTCATTTAAGCAAAGTGAGGGTCCTCGTTATCTGGTAGCAGACTCTAAGCTATATCATCAAGACAATAAGAATAATCTGGCACATATTAAGTTTATTACCCGTATCCCTAAAACCTACCAAGAGGAAGGTAAAGCTATACAGGCCAGTATAGCTAGCCGAGAGTGGATAGCTATAGATGAGCAAAACAAATACTAGCTACATAAGCTTAACCATTTGGGTATAGAGCAAAGATGGTTGGTAGTATATTCTACTGCAGCCAAAACAAGAGCAGAAGTAACGCTCAATCGCCAAATAGAAAAAGAATGGCAAGCTGTTAAGAGTGCTCTATTGCATTTATCCAATCAAGAATTTAGCTGCCAGCAAGATGCAAGCAAGGCATTTAGCCAACTGAGCAGTAAGTTTACTTACCATGAGTTGCTATTAGAGTCGATAGTTAGTGTTGAGCGGTATACATCTGTTGGCAGGCCTAAGAAGGATGCTTTACCTACCAATCGAGTTTATCAAGTGAAAGCTAGTTCTAGTTGTTTGTTATCAGCTAGAGAAGAAAGCCTACTAGCAGGCTCTACTTATGTGATAGGCACTAATACAGAGGAAGAGGAGTTAAGTGCACCAGCAGTCATACAAGCATATAAAAACCAAAATGCTAGTATAGAAAGAGGGTTCCGCTTCCTGAAAGATCCGCAGTTTTTTGTTTCCTCATTTTATGTAAAGAAGCCATCGAGGATTATGTCTTTACTAATGATAATGACCCTTTGTCTGTTAGTATACTCAGTGATGCAGAGACATTTACGGCAGATGCTTATGGATAAGCAAGAGAAGCTACCTAACCAAATCAAGCAAGAAATAAGTAACCCGACTATGCGTTGGATATTCCAACTGATGGAGGGAATAGATGTAGCTTACCTACAGATCGATGATGGGATAGAGCATCAAATACTGGGGCTTACACAAGTAAGATAGCAGATAATCAGTCTGTTTTACCCCTCCATTAGCTCGATTTATTTAACAAACCCAAAATTATGAAAATTGAATTTAGACGTGATCAATGTAAGTTAGTATAAGTTAAAATTTAGCTGGCAGTTAGAGCATGATTTTATCAATTCAGATTCTTAAGGATAGGGCCGGATACTTCCACATCTATCTCTGCATGAGAACAAACCTCCTCTAGGGCTTCTCTCTGCAAGCATTGACGTTCTTCTTCTAATATAGCTTCTCCTCCACTTTCAGTAGCCTTATTGCACATGGTTTCAATAAGATAAGGATCATGCAAAGCTTGTTCAATTCTTTTTTGAGTATAAGGTAAAGCAGCAATATGATAGAGTAACTCCCTTTGAATTTTAAAATTTTGTGCTAATGCCCTTTTATAGTTTTCTAATTTTTCTTTTAAATTTAAGCGCTGCATTTTACTATATTCACCATGAGGAAGAGACAATCTATCTTCAATATCAGAGATCTTTCTTTTATATTCTTTCGCTCTGTTTTGCGCTTTTTCCAGCTGACCATACGTACGGTGAAAATCATAATATTCCTTAATTAATAGATTCTCGTATTCAAAATTATTGTGTTTCTTATATTCTGCTTTTTCTCTGATAGACCACCCTAGAATATCCATGAGATCATTTAAGTCTGTAATATCTATTTTAAGCTTGCTCGTACCAGTTGTTTTTATGTCTATACCTATTCCAGTTATCAACTTTCCTTCCATGAGATCAGGAAGATTCTCAGTTAATATTTCTGGTTTCATGAATATTCTCTTAGAAGAGTGGCCAATAGCTGAAATTTGTTGATGTATAATGGAAATGTCACTATTACCAAATCCTAAAATAGTATCCGATTCTCTGGCTAACGGGATATCTTTCCCTTGCAGAATGAATTCTCTCAAAGAAGAAGGAAGATGATTTAAATTATTTTCTACATCTCGTTCCAGCTGTATTTTTTTTGTTTCTCTATTTTCATGGTGGACACATTCAACTTCACTTGAAAAATCCATTAACCTTGTGGAGAAGTTACCAGTTACAAAAGAGAACGGCATTTCAACTTTTTCACAATATTGTTTTGTAAGATCTCTTTCTACCAATTGCCCTAATTTTTTTCTAGCTTTCCTTTTATCTGAGCCTTCTAGATTACCATTATTATCTATTAGAATCTGAACTATCCGAGGATTCCTAATTCGGCTAAATATATGATAACTTTGACGAAGCCTGTCCTCAGCCAAAGAAGCAAATGATGAATGTAAAAACGTGTTAAATAAGTAACATTTGAATCTTTCTAATACTTCCTTGTGCTCTTTAACTAGTTCTAATATCTTACTTCTATCCTGCTCATTTTTTATAAGTTCGAAATTTATTCTTGCAATCAACCTAAAATAATTCAACCCACTAATAATCTCCGGATGAGCTTTCCCGTTTTCTTTCAAAATATAATAAAGCAACTTTCGTTGATTTGGATCTGTTATGCCCCATAAAAAAATAATTTTTTCTTCATTCTCATTATAATATTTCGTTAATATCTGATCTATTTCTTTACCTAATAAAGCTGATTCTAATATTAATTTTCTTTCTTCCTCATTTATTTTAATCAATGCTTTAATTATTTTTCTAATATAATTTCTAGATTTTTCTTTAATAATATCTCGTAGAATTTTTTTGTCCTTTAACCTATCTTTTCTAAAAGACTCTGTTGCTTCTCTTTCTTTTTTTAGTTCTTCATGCCTATACATCCAAAGAACAGAAGAGGCATTAAATATAGTAGCTGCATTAATTTGTTTAAAATCTGATAAATTTTTCAAAATCTTTTCTTTATTACATATTATTGTATCGCAGATCTCTTGAGCTGTTATCGCAATATCTCTAATCTTTCTTTTTTCCAAAACCAGATCGTGTGCTTCTCTAACTCTTTGATCTACTCTTTGAAAAACAGCAGAAGTAGGTGATTGGACATACAAGGTGCGCAAAAATTCATGTAACTTGTTGTATTCTTGAATAGAAATCGATTCAGGGAGTTGCTCAAGAGAAAGCAAACCATTTTGAGGATGCAAGTTTAAAAGAGTCAAAAACTCGTAATCGACCATACCAGTTAATTTATTATAAAAGGGAATTCTTAAAAAGCTAAAGTCAGTATGGTAGGTAGAAAGCCATTTTCTAAACAAGATAAAAAATTCATTAAGCTGAGAAGAATATTCTTCAGGAAACCCTTCATATTTTTTTAGCTTTTCCAGTACGGAATTAAATAGCCTTTCCTTATCATCTAATGCTTCTTTAAGAATACGTAGAGAATAATTTTCTCCTAATAAAAATGTAAATATCTTTTCTAAATCTTGTTTTTCTAGATATTGACTCCGCATAAATATTCTTCCATCTGGTAATCTAAAAACTGACCAGCGATCTTCCTCAAAAATTTTTATAAATTTATTTCCTTGAATAATATCTTCTAAAGTGTAAACTGTGCTTTCCTTCAATTTAGCAAGATGAGTAGTGTTAACTTTTGTTTTTAAACGATCTCTTAATGTATCAGCTGTATAAACTCTTACATCTCCGTTGAGCTCTTTGCTAAGTCGAATTTCAAGCTCAATTAGTTTTTCTTGTCCTCCTTCGCTTTCTTTTAATTGTAGCGTGTCATATTCTACTAAAATATTTAAATCACCTTGTACACCGATATCACAACCAAAAGCTTTCCCAAATAATTTAAAATCGTTTTTGAAACCTAATCCTTCAAGGGTTGCACAGATCTCAATTCTCTTTTGCTCAAGATTTTCCCCTGTAATTTCTCCTGTCTTATTAAATTTTAAATTCTCTAAAGATGCTCGCAGGCCTGAATTGTCCTTGCTAAGCCTGACCCTTGTGTCGAGTACAAGTTGATCTATAAGATATGCAACTAAACTTTCGTCTATGCCTAAAGGATAATGAGCCGTTGCTTTCCTACACATAGCAATTAAATATAAATTTCTTTTTGAAAGTGAGAGATAAGGAGAATCTCGAAAATCCTTTCTTTCAGTAAGTTTTTCAGCTAATGGGCCTATTTCTTCAATTAAATACTCAGCTGACATTTGAAGAATGGCTCGTCTCTCCTTATTTAGATCGATTCTTGCTAGCTCATCAAATATGAAATTCAGTTTTTGTATGCTATTATGCAGCCCTTTTTTTAGGTTTTTAAGAGTAGGCTCATTTTTACTTCGATCAGTAATTCTTTGATATACTTTTTGAAACTTAGGTTTATAAGGATAACCTGCTTTTTTAACTAATTTTCTAAAACTTTTCTCAGAAAGAGATATTAGACGCTTTATCACTTCCTTTAGAATATTAGCTCTCTCACTTTTATTTTTTTCTCCGCTCAAATGAGAATCAATAAAGCTAAGGGTATTTTCTATATCGTCTTGAGTTAGTTCATGGTTCTCTTTCTTAGTAAATAAGTGTTCAAAATCTTTATAATTCAAGCCAGCCTCCTCTACTGATTTTTGAAAATGCTCTTTATCTATATCTGGTGTGTCAAGTGGTAATAGCCATTCATGGCCAACTACCTCCCTTAAGTAAGACCCCGGCGTTTTATGTTCATCAATTTGAGTTAAAATACTATTCAAGTTTTTTTCCAACTCTGCTGAGGACGTATTTAGTTTTTTATATTTTGCTTTTATATGCTCGGCTTTAATAGTTGGATAACAGCCAGTCTGAAGCAGTAAATCAATCGTATGACTATCCTCCATATCAATTCTTCCACATAATATTGATTTTATTTTTTCCTCAACTTCAGCTCGCTGTTCCTTAAACTTTTCTTTTGTTGTAGGTATTTCAGAAAGGATGCACTGGACACAGTCAATATCTTCTACTGAACGCTGTTTTTTTATTAATTCTCCTTGGTTTCTCGTCTTATATCCTTCTATACTGCCTGCGATACCAAAAAGTTGTTTAATTAACTCATTGTTTTTATCTTTTTTGTCCTTTTTAGAAACTGAATCAATGATTTGTTTTTTATCTTCTTCGCCTAATTGTACTCCTATAAGGTTACAAAATTTTTCTATCTTTTCTCTGATAGCCTTTTCACTACCAAGATTTTTTATGTTTAATTTTTTTATAATATCCTTTTTAATAGCTTCTTCATCCAATTCCTTCCTAGGTTCTTTAGATAGGATACCAAATAGGGTATCTCTTTCCGCATGTGTTAAACCAACAAGCTGGGAAATATCTCCTTTACTTATTTTAGAAACTTTTGGAATATCTTTTAGCTTATTCAATATTTTATTGGAGTCTTGAAGTTTTTTTGCTGCTTTCTCCTCTATTTCCTGCTTCTCTTCCTCGCTAAAATTAAATAGATCATTGACAGCCTCTTTACTTATATCCGTAGAAACCGTTGATCTAAGCCGCTCAAGTTTTTCTTCACCTTCTTCCTGGCTCATCCCTCTAAAAAGGACTGGATCTAAAAAGCTCTTTCGAAAATCTTTGGCACAACATCCTTTCCCATACAGTATAACTGCTTTTATACCATTTCTTATATCTTCTATAGTCCGGGCAGGCTCTCCTCCAGATTCTTTCTTAAAAGCGTCATCTAATTCTTTTTCAGATAATCTTTTTCCTTTTAGCTTAGGGTACGCACTACGAAATTTTTCTTCTATATCTTCGGGTGCTAATCCGAGTTCGCTTATTTTTTGGTTGTCAAAAAATGATCTCACTAATTCTATAAAAGTATTCTCTGTTTCCGGGAGAGCTATTCTTTTTAAAAATAGCTTGTAAACTGCGTCATTGCCTTCTTTGATATAACTAAGTAATTCTTTTATCTTCCAACCATTTAATTCAGAGGGAGCCTTGTCCAGTACATCTAAAATAGTTTCTAAAGTTTCTTGGGGCCTAGTTAAGGTTATTTCTTCTTTACTAATTGATTCCTGGTGAAATTCAACTGATTCTTGTGCAGTGTAGAGAGATAGAGAGGGGGTAGGCATTTTGGAAATTAGTGAAGAATTTAACGATTTAAAGTCATTGTCCTGTAGCTTTTCTATTGCTGGACCACGCTCACATAATAATTTTCCAATTTCTTGTTCGAGGAAGAATATTAGGTCTACAACAAGAGATTTAAGTAAATTAGATTCATATTTTAGAACCAATTCAATTTTATCTCTATCATGGTGAAACTTGTTTCTTATCGTTGTTAAAGGATTTCCCTTAACCTGAGAATCTGAAGAAAGCCATGGAATATTCCTATAAAGCGCTTTTAACTCTGGGCTTATATATTTTGCACATTCTCCAATAATTTCTAAGGCTCTAAAAAGTGACCTTTTGTTCTCTTCATCTTGAATAAAGCTTTCTATTCCTTCGCTATTTACTTGAACAACAACAATATTTATTGCATGATTCATTTTACCTAAGAGTACGGTATCCATAAAAAAACTTACGAGGTTATGTAGATGGGGTAATTTTACTTTTTCCTTGCCTTCTTCTAATTTTTGTGTTGTTATTATTGTATCTATAATAGGAATGGCTTCTTTAATTTTTATTATGTCCTCAGAAAGAGATAATACAGCAGCTTTTAAACGTTGTGGGCTCGCAAGATAAGGTGAATTTAGAGCATCAGATAAATGATCTAGTAAAAGCCAATTTCTTTCTGGAAAATATGCAGTCATGTGGAATTTATCATAACTAGGAATCTCACTCACTCGCCAGGATATTCGTAGTAAAGACTCTTTTATTTTCATAATAAAAGAATCGACCTGCAGTTCATTAGATTTAAGCTTTTTATAATATTTTTGGACTTTATTAATTTGTTTGATTATTTCTTCAAGCTTTTGAGAAGTAGTGCTGCCAGCGTTTATTGATGACGAAAGAGAAGATCTTTCTAATGAGATAAAAGTAGCTTGGTTTGGTTTATTTTTTGTTGTCTTCTCCGGAAGCGGAAAAGTGGATTGATGCATTTCTTGTGCCAAAGATTTCAATAACTCTCCATCCTCCCTTTTTACGACTTCTATTTCTTTTCTTCCATCCTTTTCTCTAACTTTTTCACCCTTTTCAATTTTTGCTAGTAATTCGGTAGCTTGCCCAGCTTTTGGATGTTCTTGTTGTTCGGCTACTATGGATAGCCACTTCCAAGCTTTTTTGTAATTCTGCTTCCTATGAGCTTGTTCACCACGTCGGAATTGCTCTAGCTTTTCTTCTTCTGGCGTAATCTTCTCTTTGCCTTTTCGTACTGGTTGTTTTTGAGCTTTTTCTTTGTCCTTACTTCTTAAATTTTTTTCTTGCTCTCTATCTTCTATTAAAGGAGGAAGATCTTGTAAGTCTTTTTGTTCATTCTGTTGATTTTTAACTTTTCGATGTGCAGGTTTCATAATATTCTGCGACCAACCTACATCTACCCCTTTTTTCCACAATGGTACAAAATGTAGCTTTCTTTGTACATTTACTAGCACCGGAGTATTACCTTCCTTGACTAGAGCTTGTCCTTCTTCTTCACTAATGGATGATTTATAGCCTTCTTGATTGGCCATATGGTAACTAACAACTGGATTGTCTGTTTCTGGATCTCGAAGTACTTCTATGAAACAAATGCACTTAAGATTTAGCTTTCGACATAGAATAAGCCCTTCTACCCAAGGTCTTCCCCATATACATACATCCTTATTGAATAAACTCTCACACTCCTCAGCCGTGTATTGTATCTTAGAATAAGCATATTCATGTTGAGCATATTTATCCTCACTTTCTGCCTTTTCTCCGTTATCTTTTAAATCCCAATCAGCTACCAGCTTTTTATTCTTTTGGTAAAATTCATGGCAAAGCATCCGTAAATACTTGCCTGTATTTAGATCTGTATGATTACTCTTATTTATCCATTGAGCTAAGGCATCAAAAAAACAATCCCCCTCTCCATACGCTTCTCCTAGCTCATAACCTGAAGGTAACTGTTGTAGTAAAGTTGTTTGGAAGGATAAGGCTAAATCTAGTCCCTTACGAATCTTGGTTGAAGGGGGGGGTATTTCATTTCTTTCAGTTTCTTTTTCTTGAGGAATAAGCTGATTATGATTATAAGAATTATCGCAACTTTGTAAAAATAGACTGAATAGCAAGATCAATGCTATCAGTCTATGATTTAATTTGTAATTGCTTTTCATATTTTATTAGAGGTAAAGACTACATAATAGTTGATGGTTGAAAGAAATATAGACAAATATTTTTTGTGAATAAATGGTCAACAGGACTTCTATGGTAAAAGCAAATAAAGTAGAGATTTTATTTCTGGTTGTT
>MKUM01000073.1 GCA_001897825.1 Candidatus Amoebophilus sp. 36-38 | reverse complement strand
AACTATTGGAAATAGTTGCAAGAGTAGCCATTGAAAATGGACTATATTCTCTTCATGAAGAAATACAAAAATTGATAGGGGGGGAAGGCGTGGCTATATCTAAGTAGTTAATAAAGGATTGAAACCACAGAAAAACTCATAGTTTAAAACAGCCTTTCCCATATTGCTTGATTTTGCTTGTAAATATACTAGCGATCAGCTATTATACAATCATCATTTGTAATCACTATAAATATGACCAGAAAATATAACTTAAATCATCGGCTGGTAGCTTGTGTGTTGTTTATTAGTTTATTTTTACAAAGCTGCTTAAATTCACCTATTCCTCCTATAAGCACAAATAGCAGGGAACAAGTATCTCAAGTATCTAATGAACAAGATTCTATTAGAGAACAACGATTAGGAACAAATTCACTTGAGCATGAAGTAGCCCTTTCTGGCTCTAGTCACCCCTTAGCAAGTAAGGACTTAATAGTAACCGAAGACAAGTTACAAATTGACCAACTTGCAAAAACTACAACAGGTTCTAATATACAACAATCTTCTACTATTAGTAGCACTAAGCGTAGGTCCGATAATCCAACTGTTAAAAAGTTCGTCCAAGAAAAAAGAACTAAAACAACCATTAGCGCCGGTTTTAATCAGCTTAACCCTGTCAAAACACAATTGAATAAGGAATCAACATGGAAATTTAAAACTCGACAAGGCTATCAAATAAAAATTGTTCGAGTGGAAGGGAAATGGCAGGCAGATTTAATCGAAGAGATAGGAAAATTTACCAGACAATATCGGTTACCTGTTTATTTCGAACCAGGTATGAGTTTAAAAAAATTGGCTTTATTACCACCAGTAGCCCAAGAGCAATACCTACACGTTAGTTTACCCAATCCCCATATACAGCAAGCTGGACAGGTATTTGTAGGTAAACTAGGCATACGAGGTGGGGGGAATACTTTTGTAAAAGGAACTGCAAATAAGGAAGGCGGGGATAACCCAGAGAAAGAACAAGAGAAAGAAAAAAGTGAAGAAAAAGGAAAGGAGAAAGATCTCGAAGAAAATAAGAATCCTGAAGAACTTTTTAAAAATGGAAAAAATTTACTTCGCTCCTGTAACAACGAGAGAAACAGTGGATACTTTCCATTAGCAATGAACTACTTAAGGCAAGCAGCTAAGCTAGGTCATCCAGAAGCACAGGCTTTACTAGATAGTATGAAGCCAGCCAGACAAATAGAAGAGAATTGTGAAAAACATGAAAAGAAAGAAAAGGAGAAAGAAAAAGGAGTTGAACAAGAAGAAAAAAGAGAAATAAGCCCAGAAGAATTGCAAGAGTATGCCAAAAACGGGAATGTCAGAGCACAATTTAAGTTGGGGCAAATAGCCTATCAAGCTTGGTTAGATAATCCTACAGAAGAAGCCCGTAGTGAAGTAGAAAAATGGTTAGAAAAAGCAGCAGCCCAAGGACATCAAAGAGCCATTTCTTTGTTAAGAAGACTGCATCAAGTCCCTTTTTCACAAGAACATATGATATCAAGCCCTCTAGATCCATTCCATAATCTAGAAATCAAAGAAGGATCTGATGGTTACTTGTCGGTAGACAAATCCTCTGGAATGTCCACCCGGCCCTATACATATAAAGAAGCACTTGCAGCTTTAGAAACCAAGGATCCAAAAGTAAAAGTCATTAATCTACGTTATGAACAATTGACTAAAGAGCAGTTTGAAGATCTTAAGCAAGCGATAGACGACAATTTTGTTGTGGGGTATATTGAATGGTGTGAAATTCCATCAGATTGCCAAGCATTAAAAGAGCAGATTGAAAACAAGTTGGTACATAATATTTGTAATTATACGTACCATCCGAATGATTATGTACATGGTTTGTTAGCTAGCCATGTCTATAAAGAACCTAAAGAAGGAGAACAAGATTTTAATGATATAAATAAAGAGGATGATGGAAGCGAAAAAAAAGAAGAGCTAAAACTCCCGTTACCTCCTAATATGAATAGAGACTGGAAGGTAGTACAGTTTGAAGATGACAGTACAAATTCTGGTTTTTACAGTGCTTTATATGTCAATGAGGGCACTCACCAAGCAGTATTATCTTTTCAAGGTACCAAGTATCTTTTAAAGGATTTGGTGGTTGAAGATATGCAAGGAGTGCTAGGAAATTCCATTACAAAACAACAAACATTAGCGTATAAAGCGACAAAAGCTGCTGTTAAATATGCTAAAGAAGAAGGATTTAATTTATCTATTACTGGGCATTCTCTAGGAGGTTACCTAGCCGAGCTAGGTATAGCATTTTGTCATCTTGATTTTAATTATAGACAAGTAAAAGGAATTGTGTTTGATAGTCCAGGAACGCATACCAAGTTAAATACTTTTAAGTCGAATGTTAAAAACCTAAGTACCAAGTTTTCTATGAAAAAGCTGCCTATAACCACTTATCTTTCCGCTCCTAATTTTGTAAATGTTTGTCATGGCCATGTTGGGGAAGTATATCGGCTATATCCTCATTTAAAAGGACTAGATTGGTTCGATAGATGGCTTCAAAGAGCAAGCAACGTACCAATGGTAGGAAAGAGACTTGAGACCGTCTATAAAGGCTTGCTATCAATTACAGGTCACAGTTTAGATTTAATCTTAGCATTATTTAATCCTGCTACAGGTAAACCACTGGAAGATAATTATGTACGAGTAGGAGATTGGCCAAAACTTAATACAGAGTCTATAGAGTATGTAGGCAAAGAGAGTAGTGCAGGTGGCTTAGTAGGAGGCGCATTAGGAGGTGGAATAGGACGCTTGATAGGGTCTATAGTGCTTGGGAATTTAGGAACGTTGGGTAGTGTCGCTACAGTTATAGCGGACTGTCAAAACGTAAATCAAAGACAGTTCTGGACTACGCATTCGAAGCTAGACAAGGAATACAGGGAAGTCGATTTAGAATCTACAGAGGAATGTGAACTTATATATGTAGGTCATTATCGAGTGAGTCCAATAAGTATTGATAAGCATCCTTTGCGTACGAAAGAGAATGAAAGCATAGATGGTTATTTGTACGCATTGTGGGAAGATAGAGAAGAAATACAAGAACTCAAAACCAACGATATAACCGGAGCTGTTTTAAATAACATTTTACAAGATTATACTATTGTAAATGAAGAAGACAAGCCATGTGTGCAGTTAACAAAAAATCAAACTCATATACAAGCCTTACGTGACAAGATGCAAAGAGCAAAAGAAATATTGACATCGGCTCGCATCAAGGGGGCACTTAAGCACAGTAAAAATCAAGCAATTTGCAATTATGTAGGACAAGAACTTAGGAAGCAATTTCAAGAAGAAAAACTCAAAAAATTGCATAGGCTTCACCGCTACCTTTCTATCGACAAGTTAGCAGGCTACATACCTAGAAAAGATAAAGAGAAAGAAATAGCGCAAAAATTAGAAGAAAAAGGAATATGTGTGGTATATGGTTATGGGGGAGTAGGCAAGAGCACATTAGTAGCCGAATATGGACATAAACTAAAAGATCAACAAATAGTATGTTGGACCCAAGCAGATACAGTAGATAAGCTTATAGCGAGTTATGAATATGCAGCCAGAGAAATCGGAGTTTCCGAAGAGAGGCTAACGTATCTAAAAAAAGAAACAGGTTCTAATTACCTGGCTGTATTAGCCAGAGAGGTCTATAAGTATATAGATCACCAAAAGCCTGCATTACTCATTTTAGATAATGCAAAGGATCCAGCTTTAATAAAAGGTTGCTTAACGCATAAGCCTGATTGGATAAAAGTTGTTATCACTACCCAAAATGGCAAAGATTTTAAAGATTACGGACAAGTTAAATTAGGTCCTTTTACCGAAGAAGAAGGTAAGACATATATCCAGCAAAGGCTGCAATCGCTCAATCCAAGCGAAACAGATGTTATGGCCTTACTAAACAAGGATGTGGTAGGACTCATCCCTAAAAAACTAGAATTAGCCACAGCATATATTAGGGAAATAAGCTTCATGACTATACAAAGGTACATTGAAAAATTGCAAGCACTTAAGAAGCAACATAAAAAACAACAGGGGAAACTGGTATTACCAGTGGTAAATTTAGGTTTAGAAACACTAGTCCCACAGGCTCAGCTGTTGATGCGACATGGGGCTTACTTGGATCCAGATTTTATTCCAGTATCTTTAATAAATGAGTTACTAGGACTAACTGATGAGGAAGAACTAAATGCTATATTGTCTCCAATAGAAAGATTATCACTAGTAACAATTATCAATGACTCTGGGCAAATCGGTATTCAGATACACCAGGAAGTACAAGCAGCATGTAAAGAGTATCAGGGTTGGAAAGAAAATGGGGAAGGTGAAAGATCTAAACAAAATTTGTTATTATCTCTTATAAAAGTATTGCATGAGTATATGCCTGAAGTAACTAATTATAACTTGGATCAAGAATTTCTTTATGTTCCGAATGTCATCTATGTAGTAGAAGTTGCAATCCAGGAAGGATTAAAAGATCCGTTGTTAGCTGATTTAATGTTTCGTATGGGAAATTATTTTAGGCTTGCGGTTTGTACTTACCAAACAGCCAAAAACTATTATGTAAAATCTTATGAAATGCGGAAATCTTTATATCCATACAATCATCCTGATATAGCTAATTCGATTATAAGTATAGGAGATATTTTTTCTAGTTTAGGCGAAAACGAAGGAGCATTAGTATGTTATAAACAAGCGCTTGTAGGCATGAAGGATTCGCATACAAACAATCATCTGCAAATAGCTACACTATTGAATAATATAGGAATGATTTATGCAGAATTAGGGAAAAGCCAGAAAGCTTTAGAGTATTTAAACTTATCCCTTGAAACGAGACAGGATTTTTACAAAGTCAATCATCCTGATATCGCTAAATCATTCAATAATATAGCATGTTTTTATCAAAAGTTAAAACAATATGAACAAGCATTAGAGTATTATAAACTGGCATTTTCAGTGTTGGAGGATTTAGAGAAATCTGGTATACATGTTCCTATGTTTAAGATTGGAATTCTTAATAATTTAGGAACTATTTCTAACGAATTGGGCCATAAGGCTAACGAAAGAGAAAAGAAAAAATGGCTATATGAAACAGGATTATTTTATCATCAGCAAGCTCTTGCAACATGGAAAAATGATCGTGTTGGCAATTATGCAAGCCGCGATGATATAATCTGTATGGTTGATACAATCTATAATTTAGGAAAGGGTTATTCTAATTTAGGTAAAAACAAAGAAGGATTAAAATATTTGGAGCAGGCCCTTGAAATGAAGAAAGCTTTGTATCCAGGCAATCATCCGGATATAGATCAAGTTCAAAAGAGTATAATACTTCTTAAAGAAAAGCAAGAACAAGAGAATGAAAAAAGCTATGAACAGGATAGAAGGTGCATCTTATCGTAAGCAAACTTTAGCTAGAAGATTTACTAGCCCTTTCGTGGTAGGAAAGGGTTGTTATTAACTCAATAATCATTCAAAATCAATTATTTTAATGCTTAAATAAAGGATTTATATAACAAAACTAGCAATATACCAAAGGGGGGTTTACTCTATGGTTTACTCTGCTCGCTACTTTGCTCCACTTATTAGTAAAGTGTTGTTCGCCTCGTCAATCACTTCGTTGCTAAAACTTTTCAGGTAGGTCTGGGTGATCTGCTCTCCTTTATGTCCGAGCGCTTCACTAATCACCCCTGTCGATACCTCACTTTGTTTTAGTACCGTTGCATAGGTATGCCGTGCTACATACGTAGTCAGGTGAACAGGTATCCCCACCTGCTTGGCTAACTCTTTTAAAGACTCGTTCACTTGCTTGAGTACTCGTTTGATCCTATTCTCTATTTGTTGGGGAGTGAGATGCTTATTTTTATCTAAAATAGGAAACACCAAATCTTCTGCTTGTCTCCCTGTTGTCTTTTTATATCTTTCTAAAATCTCTAAAGCCGGAGGAAGTAGTTTAAAGTTCATGGTCTTACCAGTCTTCAACCGGGTGTAGATCACTCGGTCTTTGATTATTTGCTTCCACCTAAGGTTAGCCATATCTCTAAAATTAATTCCTTGTCCATAGTAGCTAAATAAGAAATAGTCCCTGGCTACCTGAAGCTTACTTGCAGGATCTAAAGGTAGGGTGATAATTTGTTGTAAATCTTCTTTGTTAATAGCTCGCTTCCTTGTTAACGTACTAAACTTCCCAAGCGAATAATCTTGAAAAGGATATTGCTCTCTTTTCATCTTTTTAGCTTGAATTGCTTTATTTAAAAGCGCTCGAAGTACCACAAAATAGGTATTAATGGAGTTCTCAATGAGTCCTTGTTTGTAAAGAAACGCTTCATATCGGTTTAAAAAAGGAACATCAATATCTGTAAAACTAAGTTGTTTATTGCTGGCAAACTCTTTTAAAGAAGTTAAAAGACGCTTGTAAAGCCGAGCTCTTCCTATCTTACCACTTTGAGTTAAGTTTTGACAAACCTCAGATAGAAAAGGAAATAAGCCTTGGGTAACTTGTTTAGGTTCTTCAATAGCTTGTACCAGTTGCTGGATAGAAAGCTTTTTTTGTTCGCTTTCTAATAGCTTAGTATGATAAGTGGCTTTCTTTTGAGCAATGATGGCTTCGAGTAATTTTCGATTGGGATGACTCCTTTTAGGTGTATGCTTATCAAAGTCCCACCATTCAGCAGGACAGGAAAGCCCTGTAGAAAAGTATTTCTTACTTTTAAGCTCACTAATTCGCACCATTAACGGATGCGAGCCATCTGCTAATGTCTTGCTCTTATACAGGATGATGGATATTTTCATGTTTATTTTAAGCTATGCTTTCAATTGATAATACAAAAAACAACCTTATCGTGCCAAATTTATGGAAAAACTTGTCATCATCAAGTACACCAATAATCCATTAGTGTGCTCTGAATTTTCTCGTAATCCCAAGACATTCTAGAAATATTGGGTGCTAATTTTTGTAGATATATCATCCTGTAAAACAACAATCAAAAATTAAGCCTAGTCTGTTTTCTTATCTTCCTTAGTGTTGGAGGAGGAATAACGTCGTCATAATGCTGACCAATTGTAGTATGTCTACCATCACTGTGTTCATAGAACTTCCCGTGCCCATTATTACTCCTTTCCTTTTTATAAACAAAACCATTTTCCTGAAGAATTTTTACAACTTGACGGGCCTTGATTGGAGTTCTCTTTTTCTCTTGCAACTTATGCTGCCCCTCTGCCTCCTCATTAGAAATCCTCGGATCAGGTGCGCTGTCACGTCTTGGCTTTTTTGGGGTAATTTGTTGTAAAGTAGATTCATCTTCACCTCCTAGGCTTGTGGTCTCTCTTTTTCTTTTCGTAGATTGGTTTATTTGTTGCATAACCGTAGACAACATTCCTACTGTTGGTTTAGGAGCAGGAATATCTATAAACGACTTAATATATGCATTTAAGCAATTTTTAAATGCTCCTGTATTATTCGATACTACTGCAATACACAACTGTTTGTGCGCTTGAAATGTATTATGAATGTATTGATGATGTGTTAGCAAGTTTATCACTTCATTACTATTAGCTAGTCTGTAAAGTTGTTGAAAAACTTGGTCGTCTAAGAGGGAGTAAGCTAGAACACCTGCTGGGTTTAACAGGTTTTGAATCGTTAGTATATCACCACTAGCGACTGCACGATACAAATCATGCAAGCCGATATTTTGTGGCGTAGCAGGAGTATGCATCGTGTTAACAATAGGAACTTCATCAGTTCTTTTGGGCGTATCTTCTTTTTCATTCTCTTCATCAGATGCTTGTCTTCCTCTATTAATTTCTATGCTACGCCGTTTTAGGATCCTACGACTTCGCCTTGGGGTAGTAGGTGTTGTAGGAGCCTGTTTTTTCTTGGGACTAGGCTCTTCTTCTTCTGCTTCATGTACTTTTTCATCTGTTTTTTTAGGGTTTTCATCGCTATCGTGGTTTTCCACTGACTCGAGTATTTCATTCAACTGATCCAATGTTTTTTCATCTTTCCCTTCCTTAATTAAGTCTTTTATTTTAGATATATAAGTATCAACATCTGATCTCGCTTTCCTAGATACCCCTAATTTTGCACGTATCTCTACCAGTTTAGACATTGCTTCTAGGTTCTGATCTTTAGCAAGCTTCATAAGATTCTGTAATTTTAATCTTCTTTCTTTACCTTTGTGACCGCCCCCAGCAACCTCACCATTCAAAATTACTACTCGATCTATTTTTCTATTTTTACGAATTGGCTGAATCCGATTTTGTTGTGTTATAGGATCTAATTGGGTGAAGTTGGCTAAATCCGTACCTTCTTCAACCACTACAGGAATTCCTTGATAATTAGGTTCTGGTTGTTTTTCATCAGCTCTTAGATTTGCTTTTAATTCACCATCATCTTCGTAGAAAGAAGCCAAGTAGCTACCCGATGTTACAAAATTTTTGTCTGTATTGAATAAAGGATTGTTTGATAATTTTAGAGTTCTGCTTGATTGCTCCTTTTCTTGAGGAATAACCTGATTTGAAAAACCACCACAGCTTTGTAGAAATAAGCTGGTTAGTAAAACACACACTATTAGCCGATGATTTAAGTTACATTTTCTGGTCATATTTATAGTAATTACAAATGATGATTGTATAATAGTTGATCGTTTGTAGATTTACAATTTTTTTAAGAAAAAAGTAATAAAATGGGAAAAATGTAGATATTTTAATGCTCATAAGCTATTAAATGAATATTTAGTTGACATACTTTCTACAGCGTCATAGATTATTTCCTGACACTTTAAACAAGATTCATGATTGGATAACGTAAATGAAAATTCAGGTTAACTACCTACTACAAACTATTTTAGATCCTTAGCGTGCTTTATATTCCGAATTCTCTCATGACCCCTATTAGGGTTACGTTTAGGATCCCTAAAAATTCATTCGGTAAAACAGTAATAAATTAGCTATCAGGGAAAGAAATACTATATTTTTATAAAGGGTTCACTCTATAGTTATATTTTTTATTAACTTTTTCTTTTCCTACCTGTCTTCTTCTTATTTTTTTCAGACTCTGGACGAGGTTCCACAGAGTTATTATTGCAAAATTCTTCTAAGGCTAATACTGCAACTTGAGGTTGGGGCATCCTCAGCGCATAAGACTGATCTTTTAATTTTTCTGATAGCTCACTACTGATCTCTATAAGCATTTTTATGCTAGTCTTTTGTGCTGGAATAGATTCAGTACTAACTCGTATTCTAGGCTTTTCTCTTAATTTTTCTACCGCTATAGGTAAAACATCAAATTGCTTCTGTTTCATTTTAAAATAATTTCTTTAGTTAGGTCGTAATAATCTTGGGCACCACGTGAATTCTTATTATAACGAAATATATCTAACCCTTCTAATTGAGCTTCTACT
>MKUM01000072.1 GCA_001897825.1 Candidatus Amoebophilus sp. 36-38 | reverse complement strand
AGCAAGTAAGTTGACCACTAGCTTAGGTTGCAAAAATTAACTAAAGCTCCGTCGCGGAAATTTCTACGGTTTGCCGCTTACAAACCCCAAATAAAGAAGCAAATGATAATTTTTGCAAGAAAATTAGATAAAAAATACCTAAGTTGAAATGCATCTTGTTACCATTTAATTAGTAGTTTTTAGTTGTCATCCCTGCACCGATCAGCCTGATTGAGTTGTAGGTAAATCCAGCAGGGATCCAGTAAAAAGAAACAAGTTATATGAAAATATACTGGGTTTACATACTCTCATCCAAACGCAATGGGGCTCTTTATATCGGGGTAACAAATGATTTACTGCGCCGTGTTTATGAACATAAACATAAATTAGTTGATGGATTCACCAAAAGATATAACGTTACCCAACTAGTATATGCTGAAGAATATAATGATATAAATGTGGCAATTCTTAGAGAGAAATGTATTAAGCGGTGGAAACGAGCGTAGAAATTGAGGATAATAGAAGAACATAATCCTGATTGGAAAGACTTGTATAAAGATTGGATATAAAACTATTGTTAATTGTTGAGAATAGTATGCTTGCATACAACCTATATACAAGAATAAATTCACTTTATTTTGCCTCATTAGACTGGATCCCTGCTGGATTTACTCACAGCTTCGGCCCAAAGATAAGGGGACAGGGATGACAATGCAGGGGGGGCTATTATAGTGATGCAGTAAGATAAAATGTCAACAATGGTTAAAGATACGGTACTTTTTTGTGGAGAAACTCCAGACCTGGTTGATCAAAGTTATCAAGTCTGTAACTTTCGACACCTGTGGAGCTAACTGCCGATACTCAAATTTTTAAGATAGAGGATTTATGATAGTTAATGCATTTATTACTGGATTGCTGGTTGCAGTAGTAACGTGTGTTAATATATGGGCAGTTCCTAAAAAACCTCAAAAAGTACTTGAACCCATCATGGTCGGATTGGAGTTGGGTACTGGATTTCCTCATGCATGGGCCGATGTTTTAGGTGATACCAATTCTTCTTCAAACTCTGAAAATATATATATAGCGCGTCCCAATGTTCATTTGGGCATCATTTTAGGTTATGAGTTCTATGCGCCTATCGGTAATACGTACTGCAAGTGGGGACCTGAACTTGGATTAAGTTATGAATGGAGAGGAGGAACCCGAATATCACCTTATAACAGAAGCTTAGCTGAACAGTACTTGCATGTACCTGTTTCTTTTAAACTTTTAGTTTTTCCTTTAGTTAAATCTAAATTTCAAGAAGAGGAATTGATAGAATGGATAGAGCAAAGGCTTGCTTTTTTGATAGGAGTTGCAGCAGGTTATGAATTTAATATTTTATTATCGTCTGTTTACAGAAGGGAGCAAAAAGCAATTCGGTTATATCCTTTTTCAAAATTAATTGATCCTGCAGATGGCTCTAAGGTAACGCTTCCCAATAGTTTAGGTAGTGTCTTCTTTTCAATATTTGTTTATATCTATAACCCTATATATGTAGGTTGTAAATTGAGAATACCTATTGAACTTGCTTATGAAAATTATGATGATAACAATTTGTTTAATAAAAAGTTCTATCATAAAATTAGAGCAGAGAGTACTTCATACTTTGAATTATACTTTGGTATAGATCTGCATAAATGGTTATGATGCCTTGCTCTACTTCTAATACTTTTTAAAACTCAGCATGTCCTGGTGTACGTGGAAAAGGAATCACATCCCGGATATTCTCCATCCCTGTTACAAATTGTACGAGTCGTTCCAAGCCTAAGCCAAATCCACTATGTGGCACAGTACCAAAAAGGCGTGTGTCCAGATACCATTGTAATACATCGGGATTCATACCCATCCTCTGGATAGCTTCCATCAGCTTATCCAAACGTTCTTCGCGTTGAGAGCCGCCAATAATTTCGCCTATACCTGGGAATAAAACATCCATTGCGGCCACGGTTCTGTTATCTTCCTGTTGGCGCATATAAAAAGCTTTAATATCTCTAGGATAGTTGGTAATAATGATGGGCTTCTTAAAATGCTTTTCAACTAAATACCGTTCATGTTCTGATTGGAGGTCACATCCCCACTCATTAATAGGATAAGCAAATTTTTGTTCTTTATTAGCTTTCGAAGCTTTTAAGATATCAATAGCTTCGGTATAACTAATGTGAGCAAACGGATAAGTCAGTATACTATCTAGTCGATCAAGTAAAGGTAAAAATGAGTCATCTGCTTGTTTCCCAACTCTTGCTTCTAACTCTCTTTTTTGGAGAAACTCTAAATCATCTTTACAATTTTCTAGCGCAAACTGGATGACATACTTTAAAAAAGTTTCTGCCAACACCATATTATCTGCCAAGTCATAGAAAACCATCTCAGGCTCTATCATCCAAAATTCAGCTAAGTGTCGAGTCGTATTAGAATTTTCAGCCCGAAAGGTAGGTCCAAAAGTATATACTTCTCCCAATCCGAAAGCTGCTGCTTCTGCTTCTAGTTGTCCAGAAACCGTTAGACTTGTTTTTTTTCCAAAAAAATCTTTTTTAAAATCAACCTGTCCTTCGGGTGTTTTAGGAACATGGGCCATATCCAATGTAGAAACGCCAAACATATCACCTGCCCCTTCGGCATCGACGGCAGTGATAATTGGTGTGTGTAGGTATACAAAGCCCTTTTCATGGAAAAATTGATGAATAGCATAGCTGATCGCATGTCTTACTCGAAAGACAGCACTAAAGGTATTGGTACGGAAGCGCAAATGTGCGATTTCACGTAAAAATTCTAAGGAATGTCTTTTAGGCTGCAAAGGATAATCTATTGATTTCCCAAGTAATTCTATGGTTTCAGCTTGTAATTCAATAGGTTGAGCACCTCCTTGAGAAGCTACAAGGGTACCCCATACTGTTAGGCTAGCACTGGTAGTAATTTCTTGTAGTATATTTTCTGAGAACTTATTGGGTGCTACCACTATTTGTAGATTATGTAGGGTAGACCCATCATTAAGCATAATAAAAATTACTTCTTTACTAATGCGTTTGGTTCTTACCCATCCTTTGACACAGACGTGGTTATTTAAAGGAATACTAGTTAATAATTCTTTTATCTTAGTTCTCTGCACAAGCTTATATTTTTATTAAATTCGTTTATAATAAATAGAACGCTGTAAAGCGTGGATCAGCATAAATTGGGTTAGATGCGATCTATACTTTCTAAAATACCCAATTTATCACAAATAAAAATTCGTACAAAATTAGGCTAATATTACTTATATCTGATTTTGTCTACCATAAAAAATTTTTATGCAAAAATTAGATTTAAAACAAAAACTTGTTCAAAAATTAACTCCTCAACAGATACAGCTTGTTAAGCTTTTGCAAATTCCTGCTATAGATATGAATGCTAGGATCGAACAAGAGTTGGCAGAGAATCCTGTATTAGAATCGTCTAATCAAAATGAAGAGCCAATAGAAGGACAAGGATCAGAAGCAGATAGCTATGCAGATAGAGATTTAGATGAAGTTTCTTACAACACACGTGTTAGTTACCGCGATCCTGATGCAGCAGAACGTTGGGCTAGGAGAGAGGCATCGGTTCCTAATAGATATTCCTTGCACGAGCAATTGTTGGAGCAACTAGAAATGCTTCGTTTAGATGAACGTCAGCATAAAATAGCACTACACCTGATAGGCAGTTTAGAAGCAGATGGTTATATACGTCGTGACTTATCGGCCATAGTGAATGATCTTTTGTTCGCACACTATATGGAGACGAATGAGCAAGAAGTAGAAACAGTACTAAAAAAAATACAAAACTTTGATCCTGCTGGAATTGGAGCTCGAAATCTACAGGAATGTTTATTGATTCAGCTTAACAGGCAACCCATAAGGCCTGTTCGTGACTTGGCGATTCGAATTATAACACAAACCTTTGAAGCGTTTACTAAAAAGCACTATGCACCAATTATGAAGAAGCTGGGTATTCAAGATGAACAGCTTTTTAAAGATGCTTTGGATCTTATTGCTAAATTAAATCCTAAGCCAGGAGGAGCCTTGGAAACAGGAATTCAGCAAAATCAAATTTTATATCCAGATTTTCTGGTAGGTAGGCAAAGTGGCCAGTTGGAAGTACGGTTAAATTCTTATAATACGCCTGAATTGAAAATAAGTAGAAGTTATATGCATATTTTAGAAAGAACTCAACAGGCCAATAAAGAAGAAAAGAAAAGTAAGAAATTACAAGAGGCTACCTCTTTTGTCAAACAAAAAATAGAAGCTGCAAAATGGTTTATGGAGGCACTTAAGCAACGTCAAAAGACGCTTTTACGTGCGATGCAAGCGATCGTCCAACTGCAATACGATTTTTTCCTAGAAGGTGATGAAAGCAAGCTGAAACCCATGATATTAAAAGATGTAGCAAAGATTATCAATATGGATATTTCCACTGTTTCACGGATCGTGAATAATAAATCGGTACAAACTCATTTCGGCATTTATCCCCTTAAATTTTTCTTTACAGAAGCTATTAGTACGGATATGGGAGAAGATGTGAGTAGTAAAGCGGTAAAACAGGCATTACAAACGCTTATTGAACAAGAGAATAAAAAACGACCTTATGCAGATGAAGAACTCACGGCAATGCTTACCAAACAAGGGTATCATATAGCACGTCGCACTGTAGCTAAATATAGGGAGCAGCTTCATATACCCGTGGCTAGACTTAGAAAGGGATTGTAGATTAGACTTCTTTCGAAACCAAGAATTGGGTTATCTGGGCAGGAAGGAATTTATGAGAAACCGGAGTTTACTGGGGTAAATGAGGATTTTGAATAAATTACTGACGAACTCAGAGGACTCAAGACGACGGTTTCGGAAGAAGTCTATTATAGTTTTACTCTGTTATCCATGTAAAAGATAGCCCGCAGCATAGTTATTCCTGTTCCTAATCAAGTTAGAGATAAGCTTCAGTATGGTATCTAGAATAAGAAACCTGTTTTTTTTAGAACATTCTATTACAAACAATCTTTAAATTCAATGTGATTGGCCAATTTTACTATGCAATAACTGCTTTGCCTATTTTACGTATGGAGGCGAATTGTGAGCCTACTACCTAAACAGCATACTTTCTTCATAAACCGTTTGCGTATATGGTAGCTATTAGCTAACATATGGTCACTAAAAAAATTAACACAAAAGGTTATATGAAACTAAAATATAAGTTGAAACATAGACTAATAGCCAGTATTTTGTTGCTGAACTTATGCTTACAGAGCTGCTTAAATTCTCCAGTAACGCCTATGCGTATAGAGGAAGAGCATGAAGTAGTTCATAAACAAATTCTTGATAAGAAAAAAGTAGTACAAGCAGCTCCATATGCACATGAGGAATACCTACATGCATCTATTCACGCTGCAGAGAGTAAGGCGTTAGCAGCTGAGGATAGGTTGCAAATTAATCAACCTAAAAAGTTTATAACAACTTCTAGTACACAACAACACCATGCTAGTACTAATACCAATAAGGAAAATCATATTCGTCGAATTGATAGGCAAAATTTGAAGAAAGCAGTTCAAGAAAAGAGAACCAGAATTGAAACTGTAGGTATACAGTTTAAACATGATAAGGAGCAACGAGATAAGGAATCATCATACATCTTTAAAATTCGAAAAGGGCATCAAATAAAAATTTATAAACAGGGAGGAGCGCATCAAGCAGACGTAAAAGAGAAAATAGGGGATATTATAAGGGAATATAACATACCGGTTTATTTTGAACCTGGAATGAGTATAGAACAATTAGCCAGCTTATCTCAAGCAATTCAGAAGCGATATATTCATATTATGTTACCACAGGCTGGTGTAAGGGAGATAGGATATGTGTACATAGGTCAAGGAGGTATTCTAGGAGGTATGAAAAAAGGAAATGAAGTTACTGAGGATGTAGATAAAGAAGAGCTTAGAGGGGATGTACAGGAAAAAGAGGAATTATTAAAAATATGTCAAGATACAAAGGGTAAATCAGATGTATTAGAAAAAAAATTGAAAGTAAAGAAAAAAAGTAGTAAGAAAGAACAAAGAGTCAAAAAGGAGGAGAACAAGAAAAGAACCGATAAACATGAGCATGAGGAAGCTAGCAAAGAGAAGGAGAAAATAAAATCAAAGAAGGAAGGAGTGGTAAGTAAAAAGGGAGGTTCTAATAAGAAAAAGAAAGGAAATAAAAGTGGGAAAAAGCTAGCAAAAAATACCAAGGGAGAGAAAAAAGATAAAGAAAGAGGTAAAAATGCGAAAGGGAAGGAAAAAGGAAAGAGAGAAAAAATAAAGGTAACAAAAGAAATTGAAATACTAGGAACTATAGAATTACAGGAAACAAGTAGTAGAGCTCAGGGAGAAGAAAAAGAAAAAGAAGAAAGAGTAGATGAACCTCGGGCTATAGAAGAAGCTTATAATGAAGAAGGTTATAACCAAGAAGCCTATAATCAAGAAAGCCATGATCAGGGAACTTATAACCAAGAAGTCTATAATCAAGAAAGTCATGATCAGGGAACTTATAACCAAGAAGTCTATAATCAAGAAGCCTATAATCAAGAGGATTATAACCAAGAAGTCTATAATCAAGAAGCTTATATCGATGAATCAGTTGCTGAGTTAAAAAAACGTGAAGCTGTTTATGAGAGGCTGCAATTTAATCCATTTCTACCTGTTATTCCTGAACACGAAGTAGCGATACATGTTGATAGACCATTAGGAAGTGGTGGTGCAGGAACTGTTTATCAGGCTACCTACCAAGGAAGGTTGGTGGCAGTTAAGCTATTGAAAAATGCTTTATATAAAGAAGCCGTGGCTGCCTTCCAAAACGAAGCGATGATTATGGCCAACCACCGTCATAATAATATTATTGCTTTCCGAGGATTCCTTCCTTCAAAAAGTGCCTTGGTAATGGAATATATGCCAGGTGGGTCTTTGTGGGATTTATTAAAAAGTTCTCAGGACATTCCTTGGCAAGAGCGATATCGCATTGCGTTGGATGTGAGTGAAGGGATGAGCTATTTACACGACTGTGGGGTTGTACATGCTGATTTAAAGAGTGAAAATATATTACTGGATGGTAACCGGCGGGCCAAAATTACAGATTTTGGGATATCGTTGCTAAAAAGTGAACATTCTACTTTTGGACCATGGGACTGTTGTTCTGGTACTATAAGCTGGATGGCTCCAGAAATATTTCTTGTAGAAAAAAATAGTAAAGCTGGGGATGTATATAGTTATGGGATGATATTATGGCAATTAGGAGCTCGTAAAATGCCTTTTGCAACATTTAGTGGGATTATTCCCCTTATAAATCATATCAAAGCAGGAAACTGTGAAGTGATTAGTGAAGATACACCTTCAGGTCTAAGAAAGGTGATAGAATTATGTTGGATACCAGAACCACCTTTAAGAAAGGAGACGGATAGTAGGCAGCGACTGGATATGAGACAAGTACGTCACTACTTAGAGAGCAGTTATTATGCTTTTTTAAAGGGTGAGCATCAGCATCCGGGTGAAACTATAGAACCATCAACAAAAGTGGAGAGTGATGGCGTAAACCCCGTAAATCAAGTTGAGCAGAGAGATAAAGCTGACGAGAAAGAAAAAGAGAAGGAAAAAGAAACTGAAAAACGAGAGATTATTTATCCAAGAGCTAAAGAAACTCAAGAAAAAGAAAGGGTGAGGAATTCAGCGAAGATATCGCTAACTACCCTTAAACCATTAGTTATTGAACCAGTTAGTACGTTGTCAGGAGGTAAACCAGCAAAAACCCTGCGAGAAAGCAATAAGCAACCAGTGCTTATTAAACGACAAGTAGTAGAAGAACACATCCAAACGTTACCTAAGCTTCACAGTTATATACCCCGAACTAAGTTAAAGGATTATGTAGCTAGGAAAGACAAAGAGAAAGAGCTAAGTGAGCTATTAAAAGAAGAAGGCATAGTGGTGGTATATGGTTATGGGGGAGTAGGTAAGAGTACGTTAGTAGCCGAGTATGGACATGCTCAAAAAGACGAGCGGACTGTATGGTGGATGCCAGCAGAGACAAGCGATAAGCTTATAACAAGTTATGAAAACATAGCGAAAGAGCTTGGTATCGAATATTATCAGCTAGCTCAAGAGCTCAAACAGGAGCCGAATAGCTACCTGTCTGAGTTAGCTAGAAGGGTCTATAATGGTTTAGACGATCGGGAGCAGCCTGTTTTACTCATTTTAGATAATGCTACTGATTTGAGCTTAGTAGAAGATTGTCTATTACATAGGCCTAAGTTAGTACAAGTCATTATTACTAGCCGAGATAAAAGAAGTTTTGGGGATTATTGTCAAGTCCAATTGAATGCTTTTACTTTAGAAGAAGGTAAAGTGTATATCCAACAAAAATTGCAGGCTCATAAGCCTAATGAGCAAGATATACAAACGTTGATAGAAGAAATAGGACTCGTACCCCAGAAGCTATCCTTAGCTACTGGTTATATTAGAGAAGTAAGATTTATGAATATAGGGAGATACATTCAAAAGCTACAAGAACTGAAGAAACAACATAAAAAGCAGCAGGGAAAGCTTATATTACCGGAGGTAAGTTTAGGATTAGATACGTTGGATACAGCCTCACAATTAATGATGCATTATGGTGCTTACTTAGACCCCGACTTTATGCCATTACCCTTACTAACTGCTTTGTTAGGAGTAAGTGAGGAAGAGGAATTGGACGATATATTATCCAAGTTAGAAAGATTATCTTTAATAACGGTTATCGATGATTCAAGCCAAGCAGGTATTCAGATACACCGAGAAGTACAAGCAGCCTGTAAAGTCTACCAAGATTGGAGCGAAGTAAGCAAGTTAACAGAACAGGATTTATTAAAATATCTTCTACAGGTGTTAGACCAGTGCATGCCTGAAGTAACAGACATGCCTGATAACAAGTGGAGTCAAGCTAGGATCTATGCTTCGAATGTGGCACATATATTAGTACATGCTATACAAATATTAGGACCGCAGTCATTACTAGCCAATTTAGCTAATCGTATGGGACATTATAGCAGTACGGTGCAATGTAACTACCAGCAGGCGTTGAAATATCATCAACAAGCCTTTGAAATGCAACAGGCCTTGTATATGGGCAATCACCCAAATATAGCTGGTTCACTATATGAGCTGGGATATATTTATACTGTTTTAGATCAAAATGAAGAAGCATTGAAGTGTCAAAAGCGAGCTCTTGAAATGAGAGTAGCTTTATATACAGGCGATCATCCGGATATATCTAAGTCACTCACTAGTCTAGGACATGTTTATAAAGATTTAGGGAAAAATGAAGAATCATTGGAGTATTACAAGAAAGCCTTTGAAATGAGAAAGACCTTGTATACAGGCGATCATACTCTTGTAGCTAACTCACTCAATAATCTAGGAATTGTTTATTTGGAGTTAGAGCAGAATGAAGAAGCGTTAAAGTATCAACAGCAAGCCCTTCGAATGCTCGAGGCTTTATATTCAGATAAACATCCATATATAGCCAGATCGTTCAATAATCTAGGAGTCGTTTATGGCAAGTTAGGGCAAAATGAAGCAGCGTTGAAGTATTACCAGCAGGCTCTTGAAATGTACCAAGTTTTGTATACAGACAATCATCCTATTATAGCTAGTTCACTCACTAGTCTGGGAAACGTTTATGGCAAGTTAGGGCAAAATGAAAAAGCATTGAAGTATTACCAGCAGGCTCTTGAAATGAGAGAGGCTTTATATATAGGCAATCATTCTGATATAGCTATTTCACTCACTAAGCTAGGGGATATTTATAGAGATTCAAGGCAAAATAAAGAAGCATTAAAATATTACAAGAAAACCCTTGAAATGAGAAAAGCCCTGTATACAGGCGACCATCCTCTTGTAGCTAGCTCGCTCAATGATCTAGGAAATGTTTATAGAGATTTAGATCAGTATGAAAAAGCATTGAAGTATTACCAACAGGCTCTTGAAATGAGACAAGCTTTATATACAGGCAATCATCCTGATATAGCTACCTCATTTAGTAATATAGGATTAGTCTGCCACGATTTAGACAAATATGAAGAAGCGTTGAAATATTCAAAGCAAGCCCTTGAAATAAGGGAGGGCTTGTATACAGGCAATCATCCTGATATAGCTATTTCATTCACTAATATAGGATTAATTTACAAAGCTTTAGGCAAATACGGAGAAGCGTTGAAATATATAAAGCAAGCTCTTGAGATAAGGGGGGCTTTGTATACAGGCAATCATCCTGATATAGCTGATTCACTGAATAATCTAGGAAATGTTTATGCTGATTTAGAGCGATATAAAAAAGCGTTAAAGTATTGTCAACAAGCTCTTGAAATGAGGCAGATTTTGTATACAGGCAATCATTTAGATATAGCTACTTCGCTTAATAATCTAGGGACTGTTTATCGAGGACTAAAGCAAAATAGAGAAGCATTAGAGTGCCATCAACAAGCTCTTGAAATGAGGCAGATTTTGTATATAGGCAATCATTTAAATATAGCTTCTTCACTTAATAATCTAGGAGCCGTTTATCAAGACTTAGGACAGCATGAAGAAACTTTGAAATATTTTAAGGATTCTTTTGCAATGAAGCAGGCTTTGTATACAGGTAATAATTCTGATATAGCTAGTTCACTATATAATTTAGGGACAGCTTATTTTAATTTAAAGCAAAATCAAGAAGCATTGAAATACTATGAGCGAGCTCTTGAAATATACAAAACATTGGATATAGGCAATCATCCTATTATAGCTATGACATTGAATAATTTAGGAGTGATTTGTTCTAATTTGGGACAACATCGAGAGGCTGTAAAATGGTATCAAAAAGGGGCAGAACAAGGAAATGTACAAGCACAATATAACCTTGCCACTAAATACGACGATGGCCTAGGAGGAGCTCAGGATTATCAAGAAGCTGTAAAATGGTATCAAAAAGCTGCGGATCAAGGATATGTAAATGCACAATATAAGCTTGCTATTAAGTACGACGATGGCCTAAGAGTAGCTCAGGATTATCAAGAAGCTGTAAAGTGGTATCAAAAAGCGGCAGAACAAGGGAATGTACAAGCACAATATAAGCTTGCTATTAAGTACGACGATGGCCTAGGAGTAGCTCAGGATTATCAAGAAGCTGTAAAGTGGTATCAAAAAGCTGCGGATCAAGGATATGTAAATGCACAATATAAGCTTGCTATTAAGTACGACGATGGTCTAGGGGTAGCTCAGAATTATCAAGAAGCTGTAAAATGGTATCAAAAAGCGGCTGACCAAGGAGATAGAGATGCACAATATAATTTGGGAATTATGTATGCTAATGGCCGGGGGGTAGCTCAAAATTATGAAAAAGCAATAAAATGGTATCAAAAAGCAGCAAGCCGAGGAGATGTATCTGCACAAAATAACCTAGGCTGGATGTATCAGTATGGCCAGGGAATAGCTCAAAATTACAAGGAAGCAATAAAATGGTATCAAAAAGCAGCCAACCAAGGAGATGCAGCTGCACAAAATAACCTAGGAATTATATATAAAAATGGCCAGGGAGTAGATCAAAATTATCAAGAAGCATTAAAGTGGTTTCAAAAAGCAGCCAGCCAAGGAGAAGCAACTGCACAAAATAATTTAGGAATTATGTATGCTAATGGCCAGGGAGTAGTTCAAAATTACAAGGAAGCAATAAAATGGTATAAAAAAGCAGCTGGCCAAGGATTTGCAGCTGCACAAAATAATCTGGGCTGGAGATATCAAAATAGCTTAGGAGTGTTGCAGAATTATCAAGAAGCTGTAAAATGGTATAAGAAAGCTGCAGATCAAGGGCATGCATCTGCACAAAACAATCTAGGTTTTCTATATGAAAATGGTTTAGGGATAGCTCAAGATTATCAAGAGGCTGTAAAATGGTACCAAAAAAGTGCTGAACAGGAAGATGAATATGGAAAAGCTAATTTAGGACGGATGTACTATCATGGAACAGAAATAGTAAAAGATATTGAAGAAGCAGGTAAACTATTTAAAGATATTGCTAACTATTTTGTAAAAGAAGTTAAAGAAAACTCGCTAGATGGGCAGTATATTTTAGGTTGGATGTACCAGTATGGCCAAGGAATAGATCAGAATTATCAAGAAGCTGTAAAATGTTATAAAAAATCAGGAGAGCAAGGATTTGCAGCCGCACAATATAGTCTAGGTGAGATGTATGAAAATGGCTATGGAGTTGATAAGGATTATTCAAAAGCACTCGAATATTATCAAGCTGCTGCTAAACAAGGATATGCAAAAGCTGAAGCAAAAGTCATAGAAATAACTAAAATCTTAGATGCTATTACTTTAAATTAGCTCTTTA
Source organism: Candidatus Amoebophilus sp. 36-38 (assembly GCA_001897825.1). Classification (GTDB taxonomy): domain Bacteria; phylum Bacteroidota; class Bacteroidia; order Cytophagales; family Amoebophilaceae; genus Amoebophilus. The sequence continues at coordinate 57,093 of MKUM01000072.1, read as the reverse complement.
AAGAACTATAGTGTAAATAAGCTAAGTGAAAATCTGCCTATTTTTACTTTTTTAAAAGATATTACAAAAGTATATTTACTCTTTCCTAAAAAATTATTTTTTAGGTATGTTCTAGGTTCTCTATCCCGTGGTCTGTGGTATGCAGACCATCTGTAGCTGGAAATGCGGTTAATTAAACTTTTGTTTATGTCTAGAAAATATAATAATATAATGTTACGGGTTGGAACTGGCCTTATAGGAATTCCCCTGGTTGTTAGTCTTATATATTGGAATGATTGGAGCTATTTTTTGCTTTTTTTGACTATCCTAATAGGTACGATTCTAGAATTTTATGGACTTATAAACAATCAGCAACCTTTACCTCTTCGGATATGGGGTGTTTTGTTTACAGTGTTCCTATACACACTTAGTTTTTTGTATGCAAGGGGATCTATACCAGGTGTGTACTATTGTTTAACCATACCCATGTTAACTTCTATTTATTTGATTATGCTTTATAGAAAAAATGAAATGAATCCTTTTAGCAGTATAGCACATATTTTTTTAGGGATTATCTATGTCGGTATACCGTTTGCATTGTTGCATTTTCTTGCTTTCGATAGGACTATGTATCATTATGAATTTGTACTGGGTGTTCTTTTGATTATATGGATGAATGATATAAGTGCCTATGCGGTAGGTTCCTTATTAGGTAAACATCAACTTTTTAAGCGAATTTCCCCTAAAAAAACATGGGAGGGTACGATAGGAGCAGCTTTATTAGCTTTGTTAGTAAGCTATCTGATAGCTTATTACTATACAAGCTGGAGTATCTACCACTGGATGATTATAGGAGTTATTACTGTAATTGCTGGTACTTATGGTGATTTAGTAGAGTCACTATTAAAAAGAAGCCTGAAAATCAAAGATTCAGGTACAATTATACCTGGGCATGGTGGATTTTTAGATCGATTTGATAGCTTGTTGTTTACTGTACCGCTTATAGTAGCTTTTAATACGGTTGGCGGAGAGGTAAATTCTGTAAAACAATTAAATCAAAAAGTAAATATGACGCTTCAAATAAATAATTCTGATAGTTCTTTTGCATCCATGCTTAAACTAATTGAGGTTGCTGCCAAGCAGATCAATTTGGATGAAAAAATTTATAAGGTTTTACAAGAACCTAGTAAAGAAGTTATTGTATATTTGCCTGTCTTAATGGATAATGGGAGTTTACGTGTATTCAAAGGGTATCGAGTAATTTATTCGACGTTGCTAGGTCCTTCTAAGGGGGGTATACGTTACAACCCTGGAGTAGAACTAGATGAGGTAAAGGCCTTAGCAGCTTGGATGACATGGAAATGTGCGCTTGTAGGCTTGCCTTTTGGGGGTGCTAAAGGAGGTATTGAGTGTGATCCCAAGCAACTTTCAGCGAGTGAATTAGAGCGATTGACCAGGGCTTATACATTAGCCATGTTAGAAACTTTTGGGCCCGACAAAGATATTCCTGCTCCAGATATGGGTACAGGTCCTAGAGAGATGGCTTGGATTATGGATACATATAGTCAAGCACATGGTAAGATAACTCCTGCTGTTGTGACTGGTAAGCCGGTAGCTATAGGTGGCTCGTTGGGTAGGACAGAGGCAACAGGCCGAGGTATTATGATCAATACGCTTGCTGCTCTTAAAAAGATAAAATTGGATATAAATAAAGTTACTGTTGCGATACAAGGTTTTGGAAATGTAGGAAGCTATACGGCTCAACTATTACAAGAACAGGGTGCTAAAATCGTAGCTATTAGCGATCTTTCTGGAGCTTACTATAATCCAAAAGGTATTGATATACGACAGGCTATCAGCTACAAAGCGAAAAATCGTGAATTAGAGGGATTGCCAGGTGCTAAAAAGTTGACAAATGGAGAGTTGCTTACACTTGCTGTAGATATCCTTATTCCTGCTGCTTCGCCGCATGTTATAACCAGTGAGAATGCAGGTCAAATACAAGCAAAACTCATTGTAGAAGGAGCCAATGGGCCGATTAGTGCAGCAGCAGATGACATGATTCATCAGCGAGGTATTATGATCATACCTGATATTTTGGCGAACGCAGGAGGAGTGGTGGTATCCTATTTTGAATGGATACAAAATAGACAAGGGACTAAATGGGCTAAAGAAAAAGTTTATCGAAAAGCTGATAAAATACTTCATGATGCTTACCATAGCGTGTATGAAACTGCACAAAAACACCATACTTCTATGCGTACTGCTGCTTATATCGTTGCAATTAGCAAGGTAGCGGAGGCTTATCAAGTACGGACCAGCATTCAAAAATAATATGCGAATTCACAAAGAAGGAAAAAAAATACTACGTAATAGTTTATTGATTTTACTGTTGCTAAATTTTATACTTATTGAAAGTGTTTATTTAGCAGTTTTAAATATACATATAGGTGTTCCTATCGTGGTGATGGTAGGATCTATTTTATTGTATATGTGGATCATTTATTTTTTTCGTGATCCGTTAAGGGAAATAGCGCTACATGAAGAAATTATATTATCTCCGGCTGATGGTAAGGTAGTAGCTATTAACCAGGTTTATGAAGGTGAATACTTTCAAGCAGAACGTATTCAGATCAGTATTTTCATGTCACCCTTCAATGTTCATGTAAATCGTAGTCCTGTATCAGGTATACTCGAATATTTTAAATATCATCCAGGTAAATATCTGGTGGCATTTCATCCTAAGTCTAGTACAAAAAACGAACGTACTACGGCTGTGGTAAAACGCGCAGATGGGGTGGAAATACTTTTTCGACAAATAGCTGGTTTTGTGGCTAGAAGAATTAAGTTTTATCCGCAAGTCGGTGATTTAATTCACCAAGGGGATGAGGTAGGATTTATTAAATTTGGTTCTAGGTTAGATCTTTTTCTTCCCCTAAATACGGATGTTCAAGTAAACTTAGGTGACCAGGTTAAGGGTGGGAAGTCTGTCATAGCAAAGGTGGTGAGTGATTAAATGTAATCGTTCACATATAGACTAAATTAATCTCCTTAGTTGTCATCTCTGCACCGTTACTATTGTTCAAACTTGTAGGCAAGTCTAGTGGGGATCCAGATTGAGAAAGCCGAAGCATCTACTATTTTGAGGTGGTGTCAGAGCTCCAGCAATGACACATTTGACACTTTAACTCTGCTTACTTCTATCTACCGTTTCTGAAGTGATGTCAGGACTGAGGTTCTGATAATTTACCTCCGTTGTGTTTCTTATTTAGAAGGGGTAGCAATTTCTTCTGTTGACTGTTTTGATGATATTGCTTGTAGGGGAATTCTAATACCTATATAAAAGTTTGCTCCAAATGCATCCTCATCATTCATGCCCCAGCCGATGATGTCGAAAGGATTTTGTGTACGAATGGTAATTTTTTTTGCAAACTTATAGCGTGCCGTACAGCCTGCATAAATCCATCCCCATACTTTTACACGGACGCCTCCTATTATCTCAAACCAGTGAGCTTGGAGTTTAGCTTGTTGGTCTATATCTGCCAGGCTATCATCTTCCCAAAATGGAGTTATTTCTTTCCCTTTTTCGTTTTTCTCCCTTGCCAACTTCCCATATAAATAATCTTTGAAATAAGCTTTGCTATACCTCATGCCTAAATAAGCAGCATTGTGATCTGGACTATTTTTTATAAAATTATAGCTGAGGCCTATTCGAAAATATTGTCCAATATTTTCTGCTAGGGAAGTGCGCTTTCCTGAAGGGTTTTTCCGGAGTATACTGCCCCATCCATAGTCTCCTTCTAAGAGTACTTGCTTGAAATCTATGCTTCCATTTACCTCATATTGCCATCCTGTTTTTTCTTTCCAACGGTAGTAAAGCGGCCTAGGTACATCAAAACCTATTTGTAAGCCAGTAGGTAGTATATCTTTTATTTTTGCCCAACTGATTGAAGTTACACTGAATGTATTTACTACAAAAAATATTTTAATAATATATTTCAATATTAGGCTTTTTGAATTCCTCTTGGTCTGTTTCATATTTTTTATTTCTCAAGGCAGGTTTTATAATTTTATTTCCTGCAAAGGTAGTCTCTACTTTACCTATAATATACTCTTCCTGAAGACCACAGTAGGGAGAAAGGAGAGAAAATATTCTTTTGTAAAATATTGTTAAAGTGTCTGGTGCAGGTTTAGGAGCAGTAGGGTCAACTGGGGCTTTATAAAAAAGGAGGGAAACTATATTGTTTTTTGGGTGGAGATAGATGCGTAATTTTTCGTCTTTCAGATTATTTAGTATCTCATTTCCCGGTTTATCTTTTTTATATGCACTATGTTTATTAGCAGGTTTATGATATTTTAATTTATTTATTTCTAATTTGGTTTCACCTTTGAATTCAATCCAAACTTCATTTGTATAAATACTTCTACAATCTTGTAAGTCTCTACAACCGTTGAAATTGAGCAAGAGTACTAAGCTAATAGCTGTAAATAAATAATAATGTGTATAGTTAATCTTTAGAAATCTCATAAAATTTACTGGATACTTGTAAAATTATCTATATACGTTATAATGTAAGCTTTGCCCTCAGAGTCACCCGTTAGGGGATTCTGAGGAAACGTTGTTGTTCCGAACGAGCTTTTCTTACCCTCAGAGTCCTTTTCAAGTGACTCTGAGGGCGCTAAAATGTATATAAAAAATTATAAATCTATTTGTTATTCATTGTTTGAATTATTCAAAACTAGCGTATAAGGTCATACAATTACTATTGTCTTCGCCCTCAGAGTCACCCGTTAGGGGACTCTGAGGAAACGTTGTTGTTCCGAACGAGCTTTTCTTACCCTCAGAGTCCTTTTCAAGTGACTCTGAGGGCGCTAAATTTTTTTTAGTAACAACTAGGTAATTTCAGTTCCTAATTTACAAATTGATTAGCAACTTGGGTTATATAATTATCATAGATCGTCTAAAATATTTTGTATTAGGCTTCTAAACGTACTGATCATTCATTGTCCACAGGGAGTAGTACCTTTAGGAAGAAGCTAGCAATTGCTTTTGCTTTTCTTCTTCTTGAAGAGCCCTCCTTAAAATTTTTCCTACATTAGATTTAGGTAGCGTATTCCTAAATTCAATATAACGAGGCACTTTGTAGTTGGTCATCAGCTTTCTACAATAGGTAATTAGCTCTTCTACCGTTAGAGAAGGATCCCTTTTTACCACAAATAACTTAACTACCTCTTTGCCATCTTCTTCCCAGGTTGCAACAGCGGCCGCTTCTAATACTTTAGGATGCGTCTGTACAATATTTTCTATTTCATTCGGATATACATTAAAACCAGATACATTGATCATCTCCTTTTTTCGATCCAACACCTTAAGATATCCATCTTTGCTCATTGTAACAATATCTCCTGTTTGTAGCCAGCCTTCCCAAAATACTTGCTTTGTTTCTTCTGGATTGTTCCAATACATTTCCATAACCTGTGGTCCTTTTACAAGTAACTGGCCTGGTTGCTCAGGTAGTACTTCTTGGTATTGGTCATCTACTATCTTAATAAGCGTGCCGGGTAGGGGAACACCTATTGTACCTCTTCGATGCGTGCCATTAGGTAAATTACAAGAGATACAAGGCGAAGCCTCTGTAAGTCCATAACCTTGCACGAGGGGGTTGCCCGTTACTTTTTCCCATTTGTCAGCTACTTCGTCTTGTAAGGCTACGCCACCTGTTATACTTATTTTAAGCGTAGAAAAATCGATAGATGCAAATGCAGGATGTGCTAATAGGCTATTGAAAAGTGTGTTAACACCTGAAAGGAAAGTAAATCGGTGCTTACGTAGTTCTTTGATAAAGCTGCCAATATCTCTTGGATTAGTAATGAGTACATTTTTAGCACCTAGCTTTATAGGGGCTAATAAACTGACGGTTAATGCAAAAATATGGTAAAATGGGAGCGGAGTGATGTAAATTTCTTTGCCTTCAGTTAGCTTTAGCTGCATGAAGGTAAACATCTGTTCCATGTTAGCTATTATGTGCTTATGCGTCAAAACTACTCCTTTGGAGATTCCAGTTGTGCCACCTGTATATTGAAGAAAAGCAGGTTGGGTTGCTTGTGGAGTCACACGATTGAATTGGGCTTTTATTCCTAATCGAAGTGCCTTATTAAAGCTATTTATTTGAAAAGACTTAGGGAATTTGTAATAAGGTACCAACTTCTTGATGTGCCTAACAGTGAAATTTGTAAGACATCCCTTGAATTTTCCAAGTAGATCTCCTACTTCAGTAATGATTACCGTTTTGATAGACGTATTCTGAATAATGGATGCTAAGTTATGTGCAAAATTGGATAATGTGATTATGCCTTTGGCAGTGACATCTTTAAGTTGTTGTTCTAACTCATAAGAAGTATACAAAGGATTGATATTGACTACTACCATACCAGCACGCAGTATGCCCAGCATGGCTACTGGGTATTGTAGTAAATTGGGTAATTGAATAGCTACATGGTCTCCTGGTTGCAAATTAGTATGGTTTTGTAGATAAGCTGCAAAAGCTTGGGTGAGGCGGTTTATTTCTCCATAAGTCAATACTTTTCCCATATTTTCGAACATAGGTAAGTTTTTATATTTCTCCAGAGCTTCTTCTAAAAAGATAGTTAATGACTCATAACGATCGGGATTAATTTGAAAAGGTACGGATGCTGGATAATGTTGTAGCCAGGGATATATGTGCATAGTTTTTAGAATAAAATAGTTTTAGGAGTATTTTAAGCTATCTTCAAATAGCAATCATATTATTATAGCAAAAATACAATTCAAATGAATATGACATTGGAATAGATCACAAATAAAATAAATATTTAGCAAATTAAGGAAGCTAGCAGACTTATACTGCATAAGCTCTTTCTTTAATCTTCTATATCGTGCTTTAAGTGTGTGTCAGGGCTTCATCCCTGATGCCATGATCTTCATGTGCTGTCAGGGGGCTTTCCTGGCAGTCCAATTTCGGTTTCTTAGAAATTCCTTCGTTCCCAGATAACTCAATTCTTGGTTTTGGAAGAAGTCTATTTTAAAATACTGAAATTGTCAATCTTTATTTATACCTTGACAATTGGTAAGGCAGCCAACCAAAGCCTAGCTTATATTATTATTTTTGATGAATGCCCTTAAAAAATTAGCGAATGATACCGCCATTTATGGCCTTAGTAGCATCATAGGCAGGGTACTTAACTACCTGTTGGTACCTTTTTATACTACGATACTTTTGCCAGCCGAATATGGAGTTATTACGGAGTTTTATGCCTATGCAGCTTTTCTAAATGTTATTTATGGATATGGGATGGAGACCGCTTATTTCAGGTTCGTTGCGCAAGGACGTCCTATAGAAGTTTTTAGGCTAATTACCAGCTTATTAATTTTAACAACTTTGTTTTTTTCAACCCTGCTAGTATCATTGGCTACTCCGATTATCAACTTGCTAGGTTATCCAGGTCAAGAATCGTATATCTACTATTTTGTAGGTATTTTAGCCATTGATACCCTACTTATTATTCCATTTGCGCAATTGCGCTTCACCAACCAAGCCCTACGGTTTGCTGGACTTAAATGCTTTCAAATAGGCTTAAATATAGCCCTTAACTTGTTGTTCTTATATGTGCTGCCGGGAATATATGAGGCTAGATTTCTATCTTTTTTGAAGCCTTTCATCACTTATATATACGATCCTACACACATAACACCTGTTTTTTTAACCTATGTTTTTTTAGCTAATCTAATAGCCAATTTTTGTGTACTATCATTGCTTGGTAAAACATTAGCACATTTCAGGTTTCAAATAAACTGGCAACAACTATGGCCTATGGTTTTATATGCACTTCCTTTGTTAGTGGTAGGTTTAGCTGGAACTACGAATGAAATGATTTCTAGGGCGCTGCTTAAATATCTATTGCCAGCAGGTTTTTATGCTGGTCAAACCAGTGAAACTATACTGGGCATTTTCGGGGCTTGTTACAAGCTATCTATCTTTATGTTACTAAGTATTCAGGCGTTTCGTTATGCATCCGATCCTTTCTTTTTTACACATGCTCGGGATAAGCATGCCCCCCAATTATTTAGTAAAATGATGGATGGATATATTTTGGTAGCTTGCTTTATATGGTTTGCTGTAAGTGCTAATTTAGATGTGTTGGGATATCTTTTTCTTAGAAAACCTGAATATCGGATGGCTATTGGGATTGTACCTTATCTTTCTTTAGCGTATTTGTGGCTGGGGATCTATTATAACCTTTCTATCTGGTTTAAAGTGGTTGATAAAACTTATTATGGTAGTCTGATAACGCTCATAGGTGCTGGCATAACCATACTTTTAAATATATGGTTAGTACCTCAATGGGGATATTGGGGTAGTGTGTGGGCCAGTGTATTTAGCTACTTGGTTATGGCTGTAGTCTGTTATTACCAGGGGCAAAAGTATTATCCTATTCCGTATCAAACTAGCCGTGGACTGCTGTATATAGCTTCTACACTTGGATTAATAGTTTTGGTAAGAAACATTCACTATACAAGTTGGATATATGCGTTTGCCAGTAATGTAAGCTTTACAGTTTTATTTGGGGTGGTTGTGTATAGAGGGCTACGCCGGTCTTTTTAGTTGGGGGTCATATGGTTAAAAATAAATAAAGGTGTAGAGAATTACTCACTACACCCCTTTTATAGCTAAATAAATTTCATTTATACTCAAACTACAACTTGCAAGGCATCCTGTCGTAGGTTGTAGTTGCTGGTATACATGAATATACTTTAAATTGACCTTTTACATCAACTAAGGCTGAGATGAAGGACTTATATGAAACACCTGCTATACCGTAGACAGAACAATAATTGCTCCCATCGTGAGGAAAATTAGGAAATTGAGTAGACAGACTGTTATCCATGTAACCAGGTGTAGGCAAACCACTTGCAAATATTCCTTGTCGGACAGTACCTATATACAAAGCAGAGTCTGATTGACCGATGGAACTAATATCAGTCGGGTTAGGAATACTAGGGCTTGTTAATTTTATCAATTGAGAGTTATAGTATAGATATAGGTCACTAAGGGTTGAGATGTAAAAATGGTTACTGTAGTTTCCTATTGTAACTGCACTGTCAATTAAAGATTTCCCTGTTCGTAAGTCAACTACTTGGTTGTTTTGTAATTTAACCAAGTTAGAATAAAAATACATCCTTGATACATATGAAGGTAGTGTAAAAGATTGGTAAAGTTTCCATTCAAATGAATACTCATGATTTGTTGAATTATAGGAAATATTTGCAGCGTAGATCGAACTAGCATATGAAGTAGAAGCTGATTTTGAACGAACACCACAGACTAACATATTATCAAAGCAGCTAATGCCAATTGTTTCAAATTTATCTAAAGGTAAGTTTTGGTTAATTTGTTTCCAAGCAAGCTGATTCTCTGCTAATTGAAATATCCCAGCGGATGTTGCAACAAAACGTTGGCCGATAGGACGGAGGAGAGGATTTGACGGATCTGGAGGAAAATAAGTAAAGTCATAATAAGTTAGGCGTGAAATATTGGAAACAGCAGGGAGCAAACCCCAATTAATTCCATCTTGTGTTTCGCTTACCCCCAAATAAGTATCTAAAACCTGTATTTTTTTATTATATTGTCCAATTCCAACCGAGTCCATTGGACGAATTTTTATGATATTGGCAGGCTTACCCCCAGTCAGCCTATCCGTAACGTCTACCCAATTAAAGCCGGCTGGCGCTGTAGAATAATCTTGTCTGTCTCCGAGATTATCTTGATATGTACATCTTTGATTATACTGTGCTTCTGCAGTTATAGGTTTTTGCCGTAGTATAGGGGTTGGTTGAGTGTCATTTTGTAGGGTCAATTGTGCCAGTACATTTGAGCTTGTGGGTTCCGTTTGTTGTCTAATTGATAGCTTACTTCCTACTGCTTGAGTATTGTTCGTTTGTTCTTCTTGAACGTTAGGCACGTCTACATTAGAACAGTTCTGGAAAAATAAACTCAATATAAAAACACAGCTTACTAGCTTATTTAGCAACTTATAGTTTAATTTCATACGTATGGAAATTAAAAGTTTAGTGATGAACATATATTAGTTGCTCGCTAGCACATATGCAAGTGATTGCTTAATAATCGTATCGGCAGGCTTGTGAATACTGTTATAAACAGCGAAGGTTAGTTAGATTAGGTAGGGTATTCTATAATGTATTAGTGTAGCAATAAGAAATTACTTAAATTCTTGAGATATTTGTATATAGAACGGCTATTTGCAATAAGCTTCAAAAAATAAAATTTTATAGCGCAATTCATAATGCAGGTCCAAAAATACCAATTTTATAAAGATTTGATATATTTACCTTTTATAAAAGAGATTTGGTTATTTGGTTCAAGAGCACGTGGTGATAATCAAGCAAGAGCTGATATTGATCTGGCTGTTGAGTGTCCACAGGCAAGTTATAAAGATTGGCTGACTGTATTAGATATGATTGAACAGTCTGACACACTTCTTCAAATAGATTGTATTAGGCTGGATGAACTAACAGAAACTTCACCTCTTAAAAAGGTGATTAAGCATGAAGGAATAAAAATATATGATAGAAGATAAAATTAAGCTGGACTTTTTGAAATTACAGCAGGCTTTAACTGCGCTTGAATTGATGGCTTCTAAGCCTATGCAAGAGGATCGAGGAAATATAGATGCAACGATACAAAGATTTGAACTTACCATCGACCTTTTTTGGAAACTGTTAAAGCATATGTTAGAATTTAAAGGTGTTGATGTGCAATATCCTAGAGACATTTTAAAAGAAGCCTACAAAGGCTACCTAATTGACCAGGAGGATCAATGGCTGGGTATGCTGAAAGATAGAAACCTTACTTCGAATACGTATGACAAACAGCTAGCAGATGTTATTTTTGATAGAATTAAAGATTATATTCCTATCTTTAAAAGTACTTTGGCTAAGCTACAAGGTCTTGTTGACTAAATCCGTTTAATGATAATATGCAAAAATAGTCGATTGGAAAAGGCGATCGACTGTTTAATATGGATATATTTGAAAACTCGTTTAATGATAAAGTGATCATCCCTTTTTATAAATATCAAGGAACCGGCAACGATTTTATTTTAATAGATAAAATAAATCATCCTACTATCAGCTTGCCGTCCGATATCAACCTAATTAAAAAATTATGCCATCGTAAGTTTGGTATAGGAGCTGATGGGTTGATATTTCTTCAAAAACATCCCCAATATGACTTTGAAATGGTATATTACAATCCGGATGGTAGTCAAAGCTTATGTGGTAATGGAAGCCGATGTGCTGTACAGTTGGCTAATAAGCTAGGAATTATTGATGACCAAGCTAATTTCTTGGCTATTGATGGACCTCATCAGGTTCGTATTCAAGATAGTTTGATTTATTTAGCGATGCATGATGTGTCTACCGTACAGGCTATAGAAAATGACCACTTTCTGGACAATGGATCGCCACATTATGTGCATTTTGTTGATAACTTAGAGGAAATAGATGTGATTAACATGGGAAAAATGATTAATCATAGAGAGTCGTTTCAAAACACTGCAACAAATGTTAACTTTGTTAAATTAGAAAAAAATAACCAAATTTCGATGCGAACTTACGAGAGGGGGGTAAATAATGAAACACTTTCTTGCGGGACAGGAGCAGTGGCTGCTGCGCTTGTAGCTTCGGAAAAAGGATATATAAGTCCCATCCATATAAGAACAATGGGAGGCGAACTTAAAGTGAGTTTCCATAAACAGAATGCCGTTTTTACTGATATTTGGTTGATTGGCCCAGCTATTCAGGTCTTTCAAGGGCAAATTTCAATAAGCTAGTTAAAAAGTATTTTAAACAAATTGCTACATACAAAAAAATAAGAACCTATGCTCAAACTTTTTACCAAAATATTCGGTACTAAGTCCGAAAGGGATTTAAAGACATTACGCCCTTATGTGGAAAAGATTAATCTAGAATATAAGAAATTATACGCTATTAGCGATGATGAACTACGTGCTAAAACAGCATCCCTGAAACAACACATCCAGGCTGAAATGCAGGAGTTGGTAGAAAAACTTCAGGAATGTGAAAAAAGATTAGAGTTTGACGCACAGTTGTCTCCAGCAGATGTAGATAACTTATACCTACAAATAAACCGCATCAAAGAACAATATGATGCACGCTTACAGGAAGTATTGTTAGATATTTTACCACAAGCTTTCGCAGTAGTTAAGGAAACAGCCCGCAGATTCAAAGAGCATGAACAGCTTGTTGTAACAGCGACAGCGTATGACAAGGCATTAGCAAATACTCAAAAAAATATCATCATTGAAGGGGATCAAGCTATTTGGAAAAACCAATGGGAAGTAACAGGCCACATGATTACATGGGACATGGTGCATTATGACGAACAGTTGATAGGAGGTATTATCTTACATAAAGGAAGAATCGCAGAAATGGCAACTGGTGAAGGAAAAACTTTAGTAGCAACACTACCTGCTTTTCTAAATGCATTAGTGGGAAAGGGAGTACATATCGTTACGGTCAATGAATATCTAGCCAAGCGAGATGCAGCATGGAAGAAGCCTATTTACCAATTTCATGGTCTTACCGTAGCCTGCATCGAAGATACCCCTCCTTACTCACCAGCTAGGCGAAAAGCTTATCAGGCAGATATTATCTATGGTACTAATAATGAATTTGGGTTTGACTACTTACGTGATAATATGGCTACCCAACAAGAGGAAGTAGTACAACGAGGTCACCATTATGCAATTGTAGACGAGGTAGACTCCGTACTTATCGACGATGCAAGAACACCTTTAATTATCTCAGGTCCCGTTGAAAGAGATACAGAAAAAGAATACGTAACCTTTAATCCGAGAGTAAAGCGCCTCTACGAAGCCCAAAAACAACTTGTAAATGGGTTCCTTCAAGAAGTTAAGTCGAAAATAGCAGATGATAAAGATGAGGAGACAGGATTAAAATTATTTAGAGTATATCGAGGTCTTCCTAAATATAAACCCCTTATTAAATATTTAAGTGAGCCAGGTATCAAGCAATTGCTGCACAAGACAGAAAACTATTACTTACAAGATAACTCGAGGCTGATGCCAGAGGCAGATGAACCGCTCTTGTTTACAATAGATGAAAAACATAATACCGTAGAGCTAACTGAAAAAGGGTTGGAATATATGACCCAGCAGGGAGAAGACCCCAATTTCTTTGTTTTACCAGATACGGCCACAGCCGTGGGCGAAATAGAACATGATACTGCATTAGATACCTTTGAAAAAGAAAAGAAGAAACAAGCATTGGCTTTAGAGTATGCTGTAAAATCACAGCGTATCCATGCTGTACAGCAACTTTTAAAAGCTTATGCACTTTTCGAAAAAGACGTCGATTATATCATTATAGATGGCAAAGCAAAAATAGTAGACGAACAGACTGGAAGGGTGCTAGAAGGACGTCGTTATTCAGACGGATTACACCAGGCTATTGAAGCAAAAGAGGAAATAAAAATTGAAAAAGCTTCTCAAACTTATGCTACCATCACTTTGCAGAATTATTTCCGCTTGTATCATAAACTAGCAGGTATGACAGGAACTGCTGAAACAGAGGCAGGTGAATTTTATGATATTTATCACTTAGATGTAGTTGTAACACCCACGCATAAGGCTGTTATTAGAGAAGATAAAGATGACAAAGTATACAAAACGGTGCGGGAAAAGTTTAATGCGATTATAGAAGAAATAACTACCCTTGCTGCTCAAGGCAGGCCCGTCTTAGTAGGTACCACATCTGTAGAAATATCTGAGCTGGTAAGCAAAATGCTAAACTTACGAAAAATTAAGCACCAAGTTCTGAATGCAAAGCAACACCAAAAAGAAGCTGAAATCATAGCTGAAGCAGGAAAAGCAAGTACTGTAACGATCGCTACCAACATGGCTGGTAGGGGAACTGATATCAAGCTAAGTCCAGAAGCTAAAGCAGCAGGTGGCCTAGCTATTATTGGCACAGAAAGGCATGAATCCAGAAGGGTAGATAGACAGTTGCGTGGGCGTTCTGGAAGGCAGGGAGATGTTGGCTCTTCTCAATTCTTTGTTTCTTTAGAAGATAGTCTGATGCGTTTATTTATTTCGGATAGGATTGCCAAGATTATGGATAGTTTGGGTCTTAAAGAAGGGGAGATGATTCAGCATGGTATGATAACCAGGTCTATAGAAAGAGCGCAAAAGAAAGTAGAACAAAATAACTACGGATATCGTAAGCGACTCTTAGAATATGACAATGAGCTTAATAAGCAACGTGAAATTGTATATCGACGTAGGAGAGATGCGCTTTTGGGTCATAGACTTCGTGCAGAAACATTTAGCATGTTATATGCGGTTGCAAAGAATTTGGTTACTCAGCAAGGCTTAAAAAATAATTATGAGGATTTAAAACAGAAACTGTCTCGAATAGGTGGAATTTTACTACCCCTGACAGAGGAGGAATTTCGTAGCATTGATGTAGCTAAGCTAGTTGAATTAGTGTATGATTCACTTTTATCTAGTTACAACGCTAAACTTTCTCTTTTGCAAGAACAGGCTACCAATATTCATATGGAATTACTCAACCATTTAGCAGATATGAAGGTTGAGTATTTGTCTTTTAGCTTTACAGATGGCGAGAGACGTTTAGAAGTACCTGTCAAAACTTCGGACTTTATAGAGAATGCGGGTGAAGCTATTTCAAAATCATTAGAGCGAGTGGTCATCATCTATTGCCTGGACCAGTTCTGGCAAGAGCATTTGCGCAATATGGATGAGCTTAGACAAGCTGTCCAAAACGCATCTTATGAACAGAAAGATCCGTTGCTTGTTTATAAGTTTGAATCCTATGAGCTCTTCTCTTCCATGATTGCTCGTGCGAACGAAGCTATTATTTCTTATTTACTAAAATCGAATTTATTGCTTTATAAGACTCGAGATGAGCGGGTTAAAATTACAGAGAAAGCAAAAATGCTAGGTATAGAAGAAGTTAAACAAGATATTTTAACCCAGTTGAGCGAAATGGATGGTGGGTTGCCTCAAGAAAAACCCAAGATAAATCCAGTCAGGTCACAGAAGATAGCCAATAGAAATGAACGTGTAATCGTTCAGTATCAAGATGGAACTATCAAAAAAGATGTTAAATTTAAAATGGTGGAAGAAGATATCGCTAGCGGAAAATGTATCCTATTAGAATCAGATGAGAGCTAGGATATACATGTAGAAGATTATAAGCATTTCTAAAGGCTACATTTTGACAAATAATTGAAAGAATAGACTTCTTGTGAAACCAAGAATTGGGTTATCTGGGCAGGAAAGAATTTGTGAGAAACTGGAGCTGTGGTGTCGAGAATTATTCCTGACACTCCAATGGACTGTCAGGAGGAAGCTCCTGACAGCACATGAGATAAATATGAAGAACCAATTGCTGACGAACTCAGAGGACTCAAGGCGACGGTTTTGGAAGAAGTCTAATTACTATGCTGATGTATAACATGTATAAAGCTTCCTTAGTAACTCTAACCTTATTTTTAACATTCAAGCTGGATGTTGTTGCCAGACCAAGTGATACAGAAACATATATTGAGAATTTATCTATCCACCGAACTAAATTCCCCAATATGATGGTGGAGAACGTACCGCCTCAATTTCAAAAGCTAAAAATCAAGAAAAAGCTTATTTTCCCTATAGAGCATGATATTACCCAGCAACTTCATGAATTGCTACTAGATTTAAAGTCATATTATGAAATGACCGAATCTATATCTGGCTATACGATTCAGGCCTATACAGGGTCTAACAGACAATTAGCTTTTCAAACTAAAGATAAACTATCTGAATATCACCCTGCTTTTGATGTTGAGATACAATATAGACAGCCTAATTTTACAGTAAGAATAGGAAGATTTTTAGATCGATTAGAAGCCTATGAGTTTTATGTTGATATTAAAAAGATGTTTCCGCAAGCTATCATCAGACCTACTCAGTTTCCGAATAAAGCAGACATTTTTAATCCTTTGCACCCTGTGCAGGTTGTTGATATTACGCAAGATATAGAAGGCGATGCAACGTTGTTGCCTGAAAATGATGTCAAACAACCTCCCTATCAGAACATAGACGACGTAGAAAAATAGAAATGATAAACAGGTATATCATTTTTGTATGATTTATCTTATCTTTTATAATAGGTAGTTAGTATATTTGTTTGATAGGGCTATTAGAATACACAATTAACTATATACACTTAATAACCATGAAAAAGCTTTCATATCTCATTTCTACAACATTTTTATTAATATTATTAATTAGTTATTTAGCTGGTTGTGGCGATACAAAACCTACGGGTTCTAAACCTGGTAAAAGGAGTACAGCGACAGGCATTCCTTTTAGTCAGGAAGATCTTCTCCGAATAAAAAGTAGCAAAAAACAGAAGATTGCTCCAGATATGGTATATGTTGAAGGTGGCTCAACCATTATGGGTGTTTTTGGTGAAGGAAATGTAACTAATAGCCCTAAAAAAGAAGTTACAGTAACTTCTTTTTATATGAAGGAGCGCGAAGTAGTAAATCTAGATTATTATATAGAATATTTAGGAGATCTACAAAGAAATTCTTCTGATGAAGAATATAAAGCCGCTTTACCAAATCAAAATGTGTGGATAAGTGATTTGGGATATAACGATCCATATGTAAATAGTTATAGTAAAGAGCCAGGATTTTATTTTTATCCAGTAGTAGGAGTAACTTGGACACAAGCTAATAATTATTGCATTTGGCTTACAAAAAGAATGAATTCGCAACAAAACGAAGATGAAAATACAGATGATCAGGACGATACAGACGAAGTAAGTACAGAAGAAGGAAATACAGACGAAGGAAATGAGCAAAATGAGTCATCAGTTCTAGGTTACAGATTGCCAACGGAAGCAGAATGGGAATATGCTGCTCGAGCTATGGTTGGTACTCAAAGTTTGGATTTTGTGCAATCTACACAACGCGTTTATCCTTGGGGAGATGGACTTTCTTTAAGAGGTAAAGAGGGCGAATGGAAAGGTAAATATTTGGCTAACTTCAAACGTTCTAAAGGTACTTATAAAGGGGTTCCTGGAGAAAGCAATAGTAGTGCTCCTACTACTAATGTATATCAATACCCTGCTAATGATTTAGGATTATATGATATGGGTGGTAATGTAAGTGAATGGGTAAGTGATATTTACAGGCCTCTTTCTTTCCAAGACTTTGATGACTTTAATCCTATTAGACGAGATGATACGTTAGATCCAGAAAAAGATTATGACCAAAATAACTCATTAATCAATAATAGAGCTAGGGTATATAAAGGTGCTTCTTGGAAAGATTGTGCATATTGGGCACAGATAGGTACTAGGAGATTCTTAGATCAAGATTCTTCTAGAGCAACTATTGGCTTTAGATATGCCATGACTAGTATGGGAGAAATGGACTAATAATCTTTACAAGTGGTGACAGAGCTACAAAAATGAATTCATTGTGCTGGAATAGGGGGAGTGGCTGCTTAGTTATGACAATAAACCTACCAAGTGCCAGGAGCTAATTCCTGGCACCGCTACATGAATAGATCACCTCTTGTTCCGTTATTTTCTATATATCTTATATGCTGTCAGGGGAAACTCCTGACAGACTTTTTGAGTGGCTGGAGTAATTCCTGTCGCCACAACTTCGGTTTCTCACAAATTCTTTCCTGTCCAGACAAACAAATTCTTGGTTTTAGAAGAATTCTAATAACTTACTAACTAATTTTTTTAAGCTGCTTCCAGAGCCTTAAAGCCTTGATTCGTTGTATGCTGTGATCTACGATAGGTTTAGGGTAATTGATGCCAATTATTACATCTAATTCTTCTTGTAAGTCAACCGACATTTTCCAAGGCTGGTGGATGTAAGGTATTGGAACCTCTTTCAGCTCAGGGATATACTTTTTAATATATTTTCCTTCGGGGTCAAATTTTTTACCCTGTATTATTGGGTTAAATATACGAAAATAAGGAGCAGCATCCACGCCACAGCCTGCTACCCATTGCCAGTTGTTAGCATTATTAGCCGGGTCAGCATCGATTAAGGTATCTCTAAACCAAGCTATACCATATTGCCAGTCGATTAATAAATCTTTTACTAAGAAAGAGGCTACAATCATCCTGAGCCGATTAGGCATCCAACCTTCTTCCCACAACTGACGCATACCTGCATCAATAATGGGATAACCAGTTGTACCCTTTTGCCATTTTTTAAGAGCCATGATATCCTTTTGCCAAGGAAAATTTTTAAACCAGATGTTAAATGGAACTTTCTGCATAAAGGGATAGTTAAACAATAGATGGTAAGAAAATTCTCGCCATCCCAGCTCATTTAGGAAAGCATTACCATCTTGTTGAATAGAGGGATTTACTTGGACAGCCTCTATAACTTTCTTGAATACTTTTCGAACACTTACTTGCCCCCATCTTAAATAAGGTGATAGCTGAGATGTCAAGGGAGGATCTATGAGAAGGTTCCGTTGTGTGGCATATCCTTTTAAGTTGTTTTTTAAAAATCTATCTAGCTGTTTTAATCCTCTAGTTTCGGAGGGTTGCCAATATCTAGCCAACTTTTGGGTCCATGCTTCTTGAGTATGTCCCCACGTCCAGTTAGTAAGAGATTCTGAGGAAATAGCTCTATTATATTTTAGGGGGGTAAAAGAATCATCCACAGTTTTTACTTTGCCAATTTTATGCAAACAAGATTTCCAAAAAGGTGTAAACATCTGAAAAGATTTACCTTGTTGATTATGTATAGTCGGAGGATCAAGTAATAGATGCGTATTAAAAAATTTTACTTCTATTCCCTGCTGAGTAAATGTTTTTTGTATACTTTGGTCAATAGCTATTTCTGTAGCTGTGTAACGTTTACCTAAGTAAATTTTGTTTGCATTCGTCTCCTGTACAAGCTCCTGCAACACTTCTATACTGTCGCCTGTTCGTAAAATAAGCTCGATACCAAAAGATGATTCCCATTGTTTCTGAAATTCTATTAGAGATTCATAGAGCCACCATTGACTAGCAACCCCTAGTTGTGTTATCAATTTCGGGTCATTAATAAAAATCGGTATAATAGGGGCTTCCTGTTGTATGGCATTTGCCAATAAGGGCTGATCATGGAAACGTAGGTTTTGATAAAAAATTAAAATTATAGGTTGTTTTAACATACGATGCTAGAATTATATTTCATATGCCTTATCCATGAACTATAATATCACTATAAATTCTGGTATTTTTTAGTTTAATGAACTATTTAAGTACTTTGTTCACTTAAGATAGGGGATGCCCTTTGTGGAATATTTTATCTAGAAGTTTAAATCCCAAGTTTAAGATAGATATGTCCTTTGATTATCAGTAAAATAATAGACTGCTTCCGAAACCGTCATCTTGAGTCCTCTGAGTTCGTCAGTAATTTGCTCAAAATCCTCATTTATCGCAGTAAACTCCGGTTTCTCGCAAATTCCTTCCTGCCCAGATAACCCAATTCTTGGTTTCAGAAGAAGTCTAATATACCTTTTTATATACGAATTAAAACGGAGGAGTAGATAAAATTAAGAATAGTTGGTTCAGCAAGGACTAAACTAATATTTTATTATGTAGCCCGTAGGGGAATCGAACCCCTGTTGCCAGGATGAAAACCTGATGTCCTAACCCCTAGACGAACGGGCCTTGGGTTTACCCAAAAACAAAAACATACTGGGCAAATATAGATACTAGATATCTTTTTTACAAGAAATGATAAGCTTATGTATAGAAAAATTTATATCGGTATGAAATGCAATGATTTGCATGCTTGATGCTAGCTCAGCTATAGAACTAAGTAAAGTAGTTATATATTAACTTTCAACCTTACTAAATTTAGATTTATACGTATTGATAGGTTTTATTTGTCCGCTAGCAGGTCCTAATGCATCGATGCTAGTGTCTATTTCACCTCTACCTGCACTCAATATAATTCCTAATGAAATACCTGTAAATAGTAGTGAGGTACCTCCCATACTAATAAAAGGTAATTGTAACCCCGTTACAGGGCCTAGGCCTACAGCTATGCCCATATTTACTAAAGCCTGCAATGCGATCAAGAAACTTAACCCTGCTGACAATAAGCTTGGATATAGTTTTGCCTTGTTAGCTATAATTTTCATGCCTCTATATAGTAAAATCAAATACAGTAACATAACCACTATGCCGCCTACCAGGCCATACTCTTCTACTAGAATCGCATAGATAAAATCTGCATACGAATAAGGCAGAAAATTTCGTTGTGTACTTTTTCCAGGACCTTTTCCATACAATCCACCTGTGGCAATTGCAATATAAGCCTGCTCTGTCTGGAAAGGTAATTCTTGTTGTTTAAATGCATGTATACGGCTCAAAGCAGTTTTTCCCCTTTGGCCTACAACCAGTGCTAATCCTGTTACCATAACCGCTGCTAATCCTAAAATAGCCAAGTATTTAATAGGAATTCTGCCAAAATACATGAGTAGCATGCAAGTAAATAATAATAAAAGTGCACCTGATAAGTTAGTAAGTGCAATTAATCCACATATGGTTCCACACCAAGCTAAAATAGGTACCAATACTTTATGGATATCTGCTATGTGATTCTGGTTTTTCGCTAATAGGCTAGCTATGCGTATAATTAGTGAAAGTTGGGCTATATCTGAAGGTTGGAAGGCTCTATTGATAATAGGAATGGTGAGCCAACGGGAAGCTTCATTGATTTTAACTCCATATCGCCAGGTTATAAGTAATAAGGGTACAGATATCCAAAGTCCTATTTTGGAAATTCCTGCATAATATCGGTAGTCAATTCGATGAGTGATCCACATGGCTATTAAACTGGCTAGCATTAGCGAGGCGTGCTTGAGCAAATAGTATTCTGTATTACCTTGCATCTTTCTGTAAGCAAGTGAACTAGCGGAACTATATACTACTAGAATGCTTACAATAGCTAATAGGAAAGTGACACCCCAGATGATGGGGTCTCCTTTAAGATTATTTTTGATCCATCTATTGATAACCATTATTTAAGTAGTTTGTAACTTCCTAGACAACTGAAGTACTGCTTCTTTAAATTGCTTACCTCGGTCTTCAAAATTTTTGAATAAATCAAAACTAGCACAAGCCGGTGACAATAACACTATTTCTTGAGGCTTGGCTAAAGTGATAGCTAGTTCCACTGCTTCTTGTATAACTTGTGTTTCATAGATAGGTATGTCAAGTACCTGAAAAGCTTGACGAATAGGCCTATTATCTTTTCCTAAGCAGATGAGTGCCTTTACATGTTCTTTTACAATCGGCTTTAGTAATTCATAATCATTTCCTTTATCATAACCACCGGCTATCCAGATAATGGGTTGTGTGAAACTTTCTAAAGCTACTGCGGCTGATTCTACATTCGTGGCCTTGGAATCATTATAGAAATCAACTTCGTTAATTTTAGCCACCCACTCCATTCTATGAGCCAATCCTTTAAAACTTTTTAAACCAGCCAAAATAGAAGTAGGAGATATGCCTACTAAACTAGCTATAGAAATAGCTGCCATGCTATTGTACCAATTATGTTTTCCAAGAAGCGGCAATTCTTGGATAGGTATTTGGAAATTATAATGCTCATCTACAAAGCATAATTTATTTTGGTTTAGAAAAGCACCTTGCCTAGTTGGTTGTATCAAAGAAATAGGATGCAGCATAGTATGAGTAGGATGTTTGTTTAGATACTGAGTTAACCGCGGATCATCTTGATTGTATATAAAATGATCATGCATATCCATGTTTTGGATGATCCTACATTTAGCTGCTATATAAGATTCCATTTGCTGATGGTATCGATCTAAGTGATCGGGTGTAATATTGAGGATACAACCTATGTTTAATTTAAATTTATGTACATATTCTAGCTGAAAGCTACTGAGCTCCAAAACATAGTAAGTGTGGTTTTCTAACCATACCTTTTTGGCAAAACTTTGACCGATGTTACCTGCTAGTCCTACATCGAGTCCAGCAGATTTTAATAAATGATAAGTCAATTGTGTAGTTGTAGATTTACCATTAGAACCAGTTATGCCAATTAGAAAAGCATTGGTATAACGACTGGCAAATTCTATTTCATCGATGATAGGTATGGATGCTGCTTTAATTGCCTGTATGATGGGCACTTCGTTAGGAACTCCCGGGCTTTTAATAATTTCATCAGCTTCTTTGATTTTATCCCAGCTATGTCCTCCTTCTTCAAAGGAGATGCCATTTTCTAGTAGCTGTTGTTGATAGGAAGGAGGGATGGAATTTTTATCGGAGACAAATACCTGATAACCTTGTGCATGGGCTAATAGGGCAGCGCCTGTGCCACTTTCACCTGCTCCTAAAATTGCTATTTTTCTCATAAGTTCAACTAAAAATACAGTAATTATTTTTTATGAAGATATAGGGTGCTTTTTTTTATGTGTATGGCTACGGCCGTACCAATGATGGCAAATAATATTAGAATAGGGGCAGGTAAAACTTGATCATTCTCTAACTCATAACCAGTAGCGTTTATCTGATATAGAAATACGATAATGAGCGAGATCGTGTTATTTAAAAAATGTGCTACAATGGGGAATATCAAATTCTGGGTCCACCAATAAAGATAGCCGAATAAAACTCCTAAGAGAAATCTTGGTAAAAATCCATAGAGCTGTAGATGGATAGCGCTAAAAATAAAAGAACTTAATAGAATAGCTACATGTATATTTTGAAAGCTTCTAGAAAATAAATTTTGCAGGATGCCTCTGAAAACAAGTTCCTCTCCAATAGCTGGAATAATGCCAATTACAAAGATAGCTATGAGCAGATCTTTGGGGGAATAAAAAGTAGTGAGTAGTTCGGTAAGTTTTTTTAAATCTGCTTCTTTTGCTTGCGCCCACTTTTCAAAATTTTCTAAAAAGCTTGGAAGTTTTAAGTGCATATTCCAATACGTAAACCATGTATTAACGATCATCGTAGCCAATATGAGTGCCAAAGTAAGTAAAATAAAGCGTTGGTATCTTTTTTCTCCATTAAAAAAATAACCGATAGACTTTTTTTCAATTACAAACCAATAGAGCGTTGGACCCAGTATAAAGATGGCTGTTGCCATAATGGTTTGTGCGACAAGCAAAAAATTTCTATAGGCTAATTTAAGTTCGTCTCCATGTAGTACAAGGCTTTCTGTAGGTTTAAACAATGCTTTTATGGTCAGTTGTCCGATGATTGCCCCTATACACATCATCGTTATAAGTGCTACTAGATAAGACCAAGTATAAAATTTTTTGTTTTTTGAAGATGAAATAGGTTTCATATGAGCAAGAAGTTTATGGTATATGTTGGATATGCTAATTACTAGCTTCTTGTTTAATTGTTATTTTGTAAATTTACAAAAATATAAATGAGCTGCTAGTTAATTTCTTTTTAAGATGATATGGTCCAGATAGGCAATATATTATTAGGTGAATTTCCGCTATTATTAGCACCGATGGAAGATGTAAGCGATCCCCCTTTTAGAGCTGTCTGCAAAGAAAAAGGTGCAGATCTGATGTATACGGAATTTATATCTGCAGAAGGGCTTATTCGTGAAGCTGATAAAAGCGTCAAAAAATTAGATATTTACGATTATGAACGTCCTATTGGCATCCAAATATTTGGTGAGAAAATAGAGTCCATGCGTGAGGCTGCGGGCATAGCTGAGGCAGCAAATCCAGCCCTTATTGATATTAACTATGGCTGTCCTGTAAATAATGTGGCTTGTAGGGGAGCTGGCGCAGGCATTCTATTAGATTTGCCCAAAATGCAAGCGATGACTGCTGAGATTGTTAAGCGTGTTTCTTTACCTGTTACGGTTAAGACTAGGTTGGGTTGGGATATTAATTCTATTAAGATTGTGGAAGTGGCTTTGCGCTTACAGGAAGCAGGGATACAAGCGCTTACTATTCATGGCAGAACGCGTCAACAGATGTATAAGGGAGAGGCGGATTGGTCTTATATTGCTGCGGTGAAAAATCATCCTGATATACATATACCCATTTTTGGAAATGGCGATATAGATATTCCTCAAAAGGCTTGGGAGTACAAAAATAAGTACGGGGTAGATGGGATCATGATTGGTAGGGCCAGCATCGGTTATCCATGGATATTTCAGGAAATTAAGCATTTTTTCAAAACTGGTGAGCAGCTTCCTCCTCCAGATTTGCAAGAAAGAATTGTGACCCTACAAAAACATTTATACCATGCGATACAGTGGAAAGGAGAACGGACCGGTATTATAGAAATGAGAAGGCATTATACCAATTATTTGAAAGGACTGCCTGATGTAAAACCCTATAGACAAATGCTAGTAGAAGCAAGCAGTGTTGTAGCTATAGAAGCGATACTGGCTGAATTAGTAGATAAATTAATGGCTGCTTAATAAGCTCTAAAATAGATTAAAAATTGCGTTGTGCTTATAATATTGAAATTGGTATATTTTGATATCAAGTCTTGTTGAGTTGTATAAAGCAAAAAAGATTATTAATTTACTTTCCATAATAAAAGTATATACTATTAAACTTAAAAAAGTCTTTGGTTGTTCTTATCAATTCTCTTTAAATTAAACTAAATTTTGAAAGCGCTAGATATATTGTTGTTGGTTATACTGATTTGGGGAGCTTACAGTGGCTTCAAGAAAGGATTTATTGCAGAGGTGTTCTCATTAGGAGCTTTTTTATTAGCTACGATAGGAAGTGTTAAGTTATTAAATCAGCTAACTAGTCTTTTTAAAAAGTGGTATGGTAGCCTAGGTGACTTTACTCCTTATATAGTCTTTGTCCTTATTTTTATTACAATCGTCATCCTAGTAACGCTTATTGGTAAGCTATTTAGGAATTTAGTTAATATGACTATTTTGGGAGGGTTAGATAAGTTAATGGGAGCTATATTAGGTATTTTTAAATGGGCGTTTTTTGTAAGTACATTTCTATGGTTGGCTAATTTATTACATGTAAACTTAGTTCATAGCTACCTCGTAGATACGTTCTTTTTTCCTCTTATTAAATCCCTTGCTCCGCGTTTTCTAGGTTGGCTAGCAGATTGGATCCCTGTATTACAAGGATGGATCGAAGGGATTCAACTAATAGATTATAAAAGAGTTCTTGTATAACCAAGAACTCTTTTCTCATAAGTTATTGAATTAATATTTTTAGGGCTAATTTTGCTAAATTCAGTCTTAGATGAAACTATTAACTATTTTATCATGAATTTAACAGTTAGACAGCAAGGTGGCTTTAACTATATTGAAGAAGGACAAGGAGAAATTCTTGTACTTTTACATGGCCTTTTTGGTGCATTAAGCAATTGGGAACATGTTGTAAGGCATTTTTCTTCTCGTTATCGAGTTATCATACCATTGATTCCCATCTATGAGGTTCCTTTAAAACAAGCAAATGTAGCTGGCCTAGTAGAGTTCATCAAAGAATTTATACAGTACAAAGCCCTTGATAGATATACGCTGGTTGGTAACTCTTTAGGTGGACATATTGCGCTTATTTATACGCTGGAAAATCCTAATCAAATTTCTAGATTAGTCTTAACGGCAAGTTCAGGGTTATATGAAAATGCCATGGGGGGCTCGTTTATCAAAAGAAGCAATTATGATTATATAGCAGAACGTGTAAGGTATACTTTTTACGATCCTGCTGTAGCTACCAAGGAATATATCGATGAGGTATTTGATGTGGTACAAGATAGGGATAAAGCTATTCGTATTGCGGCCATAGCCAAATCTGCACAGCGTCAGAATCTAGCTGATAGGCTTCCTGAAATTGAGGTGAGCACTTTGCTAATATGGGGATTAAATGATACAATTACGCCTCCTTTGGTGGCCCATGAATTTAATAGCTTAATGCCCAATAGCTGCTTACGTTTTATAGATAAATGCTGCCATGCACCCATGATGGAGCATCCCGCTAAGTTTAATGATCTTTTGGACGAGTTTTTAATAGCTACAACCTAAGATTTAGCTTAAAACCCTATTGAGGTTTTTTAATAATCTGTTTAGGTAAGCTTACTTGTAGCCACCTTTCCGTGGCCTATGGCACACAGGACACCTCCATCATATGGTCTGTGAGTCACAGACTATGGACTAAGAATTGTTGCATTGTCATCCCTGCAACGTACTTTTGTTCAAACTTATAAGCATGTTCAGCAGGAATCCAGATTGAGTGGGCAAAATAGAATGACTAGGAGCAACTACTTCTATTAGGAACATTTAAAAATATGCTGAATAATTAGGTTTTCTATATCAAAATTTCCAAATAACGTTTCGTTTTACTGGATTCCTGCCTGAATATATCTTTGTTCTAATCGAACTGAATGAAGCAGGAATGACAAACTCGAAGGGAGTTAATTTAGTCTATACGTGCACGGTTACGAAGTAAGAGGAGTGAAGTGGGCAATACTGGGCTCGAACCAGCGACCTCCCCGATGTCAACGGGACGCTCTAAACCAACTGAGCTAATCACCCAATCAATAAGTACAAATTGCTAGAAAATAGGAAGCTATTAATAGGCCCTAAGATCATTATAAATATGATTATACACAAAGTTAATGGTAGAAATATTATTGCATTATTTTTCAGTGGAGGACAATGTTACCGATGTGATCGTATATTTAGAAAGCTTACTGCCTACAGTTTTCCAACCTTTAACAGGTATATCTCCTAAATCATAAACTATACTTTGAGCCGACTGATTAGCAGAAACTTTATAGCCTATATTTATTTGTGGGGTGAGTATCGTAGTAGCCAATATAAGTTTTGAGTTTTTAGCTTCTGAAATAAAATTAAATTTTTTATCGGCTAAGGTTGTTTCTATATGAAAGCGCTTCACATAATATTGCTTAGTTTTTCCATCATAGTAAACTACCGATACCGTGCAGTTAGGATCAAATTTTTCTAAAACTAACACTTGATCAGGCTCATAATGGTTGCTAAGTGCGTAGTTAGTAAGCATATAGTAGCCACCTTGATAGATTACTAAAACGCGGTCCTCTTCTTGGAAAGTACCTAGCGATTTACCTCTAGCTTCTGTGTTTAGTTTGCCTATATGTTCATCATACCAAATCTCTAGCGCACCTAACGTAGACTGTCCGGCTACTTTAAGTTGAATTTTTTTGATGGTGTATTTGGTGACGATATTACCTTGGCTATTTCTACCTTTTATCTGTAAGCTGGCAAAGTCAAAATCAAATATTTTATTACGAGCCTTGCTGTTGG
Organism: Candidatus Amoebophilus sp. 36-38; assembly: GCA_001897825.1. Lineage (GTDB taxonomy): Bacteria > Bacteroidota > Bacteroidia > Cytophagales > Amoebophilaceae > Amoebophilus. The sequence continues at coordinate 29,716 of MKUM01000072.1, read as the reverse complement.
GGGATAGAATAAGGGTGACTATTTCTGCATTTCCATTTGGATTGTCGGTTAGATAAACGATGCGAGATCCTTCTTTGCCTGTGGTTAATTCATATTCCTTATCACGAATGATGCCAATCATCTGAAATCTTTTTGCCCTGGCGATGCCTGTTTTTCCATCTACATAAATCATATTATAGACGCGGCGTTCGTCATTTTTTTTGTAAATAGCTACATGGATAATGTCTTTTCCTACAAATACCTTTTCGGCTATCTTAACAACTAAGCACTTGCCATCCTTTCTAAAGACAATGATATCGTCTAAATCTGAGCAATCGCTAATAAACTCATCTTTTTTTAGCCCATAACCGATGAATCCTTGTTTGCGATTGATATACAGTTTCTGGTTGCTGGCTACTACAGCATGTGCTTCGATGGTATCGAAGGTTCTAATCTCAGTTTTACGTTCTCTACCACGTCCATATTTTTTAAGTAAATCTTTGAAATATTGGATGGTGTAGGTTGTTAAATTTTTTAAATGATGTTTTATTTCGACTAGTTCTTTTTCTAGTAGCTGAAGCATGTCGTCAGCTTTCTGACTATCATATTTGGATATACGTTTTATTTTGATTTCCGTAAGCCGGATTAGATCTTCTTCTGTAATGTCTCTATAAAATTGTTTTTTATAAGGGGTTAATCCTTGGTCAATAGTTTTTAAGACAGCTTCCCATGTTTCGCTTTCCTCTATGTTTCTATAAATTCGCTTTTCAATGAAAATTTTTTCTAAAGAGGCAAATAGAATTTTTTCTTGTAATGCTTGATGTTGAAGCGTTAGCTCTTGCCCTAAAATATCTTTGGTACGTTGTGTATTATAGGCTAGCAATTCATTGACACCTATAAAGATAGGCTTACCATCCATGATTACACAGGTGTTGGGAGAGATACTTACTTCGCATTCTGTAAATACATACAGCGCATCTATAACGACATCAGGAGATTGGCCAGGGGCTAGGTGAACTAATATTTCTACATCTTGTGCTGTATTATCTATTACTTGCTTGATCTTGATTTTGCCTCTCTCATAGGCCCGAATAATGGAATCAATAATGGAGCTAGTGGTAGTACCATAAGGAATCTCACGAATGGCCAGGGTCTTCTTGTCTACAGTTTCAATGCGAGCCCGTAGGCGTATTCTTCCACCTCGTTTACCTTCATTATAAGCAGAGCAATCTATGAGACCGCTTGTAGGAAAGTCAGGGAATAAGGTAGAAGTTTTACCTTGTAGAATAGCAATGGATCCTTCTAAGAGCTCACAAAAGTTGTGAGGTAGTATTTTGGTAGCTAGACCAACGGCGATCCCTTCTACACCTTGTGCTAAAAGCAACGGAAATTTAACAGGGAAGGTGAGGGGTTCTTTTTTTCGACCGTCATAGCTGAGTTGCCAATTTGTAATTTGAGGGCTGTATAAAATAGCATGGGCTAAGGCTGAAGGTCTTGCTTCTATGTATCGGGCTGCTGCAGCGCTATCCCCTGTTCGGATATCTCCCCAGTTACCTTGGGTGTCTATTAGCAGTTCTTTTTGGCCTAGGTTGATGATTGCTTCAGCAATGGAGGCATCTCCATGGGGATGATATTGCATGGTCTGTCCAATGATGTTGGCTACTTTATTATAGCGTCCATCATCCATTTCTTTCATGGCATGTAGGATTCTTCTTTGAACAGGTTTTAGTCCGTCTTCGATGGCTGGTACGGCTCTTTCTAGGATTACATAGGAGGCATAATCCAGAAACCAATTTTGATACATGTTTCCGATGGGCGTGAGCTCATGGATGTTTGTGTGAGGGACAGCGTTATTGGGAATCAGTTCTTCTGACATATTAATTCTGATGGAGTATTTAGGTTATTTATAAATTTAACTCCAATTTTTATTTAAAAAAAGGTTGGTGGTAGATATTCTAGTCTAATAATGTTTACTTGATATAATCGAGCCAGCGAAAAAATAAATTCCTCAGGTTGCTTGAAGTTCGGAATGATTTAGGCCTGCTAAAAGCCCAGGGTCTTTTTTAATTTATTTGTGAAGGATTGGTCTTGCAGATTTTTAATTGCTCTGTTGATAGCTTCTTCAGCTTGTATGTTGGCTTGTGCGATAGCTTCCTCTTTAGCTTGTTCAACAATGTCTACCGCATCCGATCTAGCTGCGTCAACTTGTTTAATTGCTTCTTGCTTAGCTTGTTCAACAGCTTTTAGAGCTTCTTGTACTTTTTGTAAAGCATCTTCTTTAGCTTGGGTTGCGAGTATTTTGGCCTTTTCAATTGCTTCTTCTTTGGCTTTTTTAGTAAGTTTTTCTGCTTGCTTGATAGCCTTTTTCTTAGTTTTTTCGATAGCTTTTAGTGCCTTTTTCACTTCTTCTAGAGCTTCATTTTTAGCGTTTTTAGCTATTTCTTCTGCTTTTTGGATAGCCTCTTTTTTAACTTCTTCAAGAGCTTCTAGAATCTGCTTTTTGACCTGTTTAATTTCTTCTTTAGCTTCATCAGCTACTTTTTTAGCATTTACCGCTTTTTTATCAACTTCCTCAGCCGCTGTCTTAGCTTCTTTAGCGCCTTTTTGAGCTTTTACCGCTTTTTTAACAGCCTCATCAGCCGCTAGCTTAGCTTTTTCGGCCTCTTGCTGGGCTGTATCGGCCTTGCCATTGATCTCATCAGCTACTTTTTTAGCATTTATCGCTTTTTTAACAGCCTCATCAGCCGCTAGCTTAGCTTTTTCGGCCTCTTGCTGGGCTGTATCGGCTTTGCCATTCGCCTCATCAGCCACTTCTTTAGCTTTTACTGCTTTTTTATCAGCTTCTGCGGCAGCTAGTTTGGCATTTTCAGCATCTTCTTGGGCTTTTACAGCTTTTTCATTAGCTTTTACAGCATCTTCTCTAACTTGATTGGCTTTATCTAGAGCTTCTACCGCTTTTTTATCAGCTTTTTCAGCCTTATCCAGTCCTTCCGTAAACTTATTTTCCAGTTCAGAGATTTTCTTTTCTAGCTGATCTAGCTGAGCTTTTAATTTTGTACTTGTCAGATCATCTTGTGTTGAGGAAGATTGACTTTTTATGTCATCTAGTTCCCTTTTGATAGTATCTATTTCATTTTGAAATGATGTGGAACCAGAACCTGATGGATTAGGAGATAGCGGAGAGTTTTGCTTGATTGCTTCATCAACTAATCGCTTTACAAAAGCAGAAAAACGATTTTCTAGATCCTCTATCCTTTCTTGATTTATTCCTTGGATGTTTTTTAATTTTTTTTCAAGTTCTTGGAGTTTTTTTTCAAGTTCTTCTACTTTTTCCTGAGTTTCATAGATGGGGTGAGGTTGATTTTTACAATCACAGCTTATGGTAGATATAAGTAACCAGATACTTAAGAAGGATATGTACAATAAGCGAGACATAACATTGAATTAATGACCTAGGTGAAAAAGGTCAAATGTTGTCGCAAATTTAATAAATCTTGTTGTTTAAGCAATATATATTGCTTGCTAGCTTTGGTAATTTGGTTACTCTTTTATGCATATCGAATAGGTATTTATTAAATTTAGAATTATGTTGAATAAGGTATTTCTTTAAGCAAAATATACAAAAGTTAAGGCATTTTAAATGGGTTATATTCAGATAAGATAGGGGGATCAATATATATTTATATTGATTCTAAAAGTTGTATACCGCCTTTTATTCGTTTTATTTTGCGGACTAGTTGGTCAGCTTGATCGCCTTTATTGAGTCTAGTATATAACGTATGCATTAGTTTCATAATTTCTAGGTTATTCGGCAATAACTTATTGGCTTGTTGAAGGTAATTTAAGGACACTTCTAGATTTTCGTTCATCTTTTCAAGGATTTCTTTACCATGCTGCTGAAAATCTTCTTCAGGCATATCAGTCATCTGCTGAGTGAGTTGTGCTGCTTGATTATAATATGACTTGCCTAATTGCAAAATAGTTTCTATATGGCGAGGTAATAATTCTAAGACTTTTTTATAATGTGCAACTGCTTCTTCATGGTTGTTTTCTTGCGTATATAAATAGGCCAGTTGATAGTATATGCTAGGGTTATGGGGCATGCCTGCTAGCTCAGTTTGTAACTTTTGTTGTGTGTTGGCTAATTGATTGGTCTCCAGTAACAGTTGATAATATTCTTCTAATAAGTTGATATCCCATGGATATTGGTTCATCGCATTTTGCAACATCTCATACGCTCCGGTTGTATTTTTTAAATAATTGGCTGTTAGATTAGCGAAAGCTCGGTATACAGCAGGTGCCGCCGAACCGATTTTTATATATTTTTCATAATAGCCTAAAGCGGTTTCATATTTTTCAGCTTGATGAGCAGCAATAGCTGTGTACAGAAGCATGTAAGGATGATCGTTATAGATTTTTTGACATATTGCGAATTGTTCTAAAGCCTCATCAAAAGCTTCTACTTTGTAATATTGTACGCCTCTGTTTAAGTAATAAGCCCATAAACGTTCTATATTAATGTTAGCAAAGCTGTGATACTGTGTATGCTTATGGCTAATCACCAAAGTTTTTCTATATGCTTCTAAATTTCTATCTAGATAGATTCCTGCTGAGTCTGATGTGATGTGCTTGCGCATCAGTTGATCGTAGATGACTCCTTTGTAATACCAACTGCTAGGTTGTTGTTGATATTGGGGTTCTTCCAGTAATTGATCAATCGTTATTTGGGCTTTTTCAAAGTCTTGTTGATCAAAAGCTTGTAGTGCTTGTTTAAGTCCTGTAGGTAGTCCTAGTACCGAAGAGGTTATGCAAGTCCCTAACAAAGCTATTATCAGGTATGAGGAATAATTTTTATAAAGAAGCATACACGAAGTTCTCTTAAATTAATTAGTTCTTAGAGATTTTCTGTGATCTTAGCGATAGAAGTAATGGCATCTCCTTCATTGAGACGTATCAGTCGTACGCCCTGTGTATTTCTACCCATTACTCGCAAAGAATCAACGCTTATTCTAATAGCTATTCCAGATGTATTGATGATTAATAATTCATCTCCATCGGTTACAGCTTCGATGGCTGCTAGTGCACCTGTCTTATTGGTTATATTAAGGGTTTTTACTCCTTTACCTCCCCGTTTTGTAATGCGGTAATCAGCTACAGCAGAACGTTTGCCAACTCCTTTTTCTGCTACTACTAATAGATCAATTTCTGGTTTATATACGGTTACCATGCCTACTACACGATCTTCTTTATTTCCTAAGGTAATGCCTCGTACTCCTGCAGCTACCCTGCCCATCGCACGTACATCTCTTTCATGGAAATGGATAGCCCTTCCTGATCGTACAGCTATAACCACATGGTTGTCTCCTTTGGTTAATTTTACAGCTAGCAATTGATCGCCATCGTTAATCTTAATAGCCTGGATTCCATTTGTTCTAGGATTGGTATAAGCAGCTAAAGGCGTCTTTTTGATAATGCCTCGTACGGTACACATAAGCAGATAGCGACTATCTACGTAGGTTGCGTCCTGCAAATCTCTTACTTTGATAACGCTTTGTACTTGATCGCCTGGTGCTATGGGTATCAGGTTTTGTATGGCTCTGCCTTTGGATGTTTTAGTTCCTTCGGGTAAGGTGTAAACTTTTTTCCAAAATACTTTGCCAAATGTTGTAAAAATGAGTAGGTAGTGATGGGTAGAAGCTACAAATAAGTGAGTAATGGTGTCGTCTTCTTTCGTTCCTGTACTACGTGCGCCTACTCCCCCTCTATGTTGGATCCTATATTCAGATAGGGACGTTCTTTTGATATATCCTTGCTGTGAAATCGTGATTACCATATCTTCTTCAGCAATCATATCTTCTAATGTGATGTCATCTGTGCTATGTTCTATGACGGTTCTTCTGTTGTCTCCATAGTTTTCCTTCAGTTCTTGCAGCTCCTCTTTGATGAGCTGCATTTGCATATTTTTATCTGCAAGTATGGCCTGTAGACGTTCAATGAGTTGGGTTACTTCTTGGTGTTCTTGTAAGATTTTTTCCCGCTCCATTCCTGTCAGACGCTGTAAGCGTAGTTCTAAGATAGCTTTAGCCTGTATTTCGCTTAGCTGATAGGTTTCTATTAAGCCTTGTTTGGCCGTATCCGCATCTCTAGAAGCACGTATGAGTGCTATGATCGCATCTAAATTGTCTAGCGCAATTAAGTAACCTTCAAGAATATGTAACTTTTTTTGTGCTTGGGTTAGTTCGTATTGCGTTTTTCTTAGTAGCACTTCGTGTCTGTGAGCTACAAAGTGCTGTATCAGCTCTTTCAGGTTCAGTGTTTTAGGCTTACCTGCTACTAGGGCCACATTATTTACACCAAAAGAGGATTGTAAAGATGTGTTTTTATATAAGTTGTTTAATACTACTTGACCAATTGCATCTTTTTTGAGGTCATACACGATCCTTAATCCATCTTTATCCGATTCATCTCTAATATCTGATATGCCTTCTATTTTCTTTTCATTGACAAGTTGGGCTGTTTTTTCTATTAACAACGCTTTGTTTACCATGTAGGGAATCTCTGTGACAATAATCTGTTCTTTACCTGTGGGTGTCGTTTCAATGATAGCTTTGGCTCGCATCAATACTCTGCCTCTACCAGTTTGATAAGTTTCTCGAATGCCTTGTATTCCATAAATAATTCCACTAGTAGGAAAATCAGGACCTGGAATGTATTGAATTAATTCGTCTATAGTTATATCGTTGTTGTCTATATAGGCGATGATTCCATTGATCACTTCAGTAAGATTGTGGGGAGGCATGTTTGTAGCCATTCCTACTGCGATTCCAGAGCTGCCATTGATAAGCAGATTGGGAAGTTTAGCTGGTAAAACGGTGGGTTCTTGTAGGGAGTCATCAAAATTCGATTGGAAGTCTACCGTGTCTTTATTCAGGTCGGCTAACATTTCTTCGGCTGTACGAGCAAGCCGGGCCTCTGTATAACGCATAGCTGCAGGCTCATCACCATCTATAGAACCGAAGTTACCTTGGCCCTGTACTAATGGATAGCGTAGACTCCAATCTTGGGCCATTCGCACCATCGCATCATATACAGAAGCATCTCCATGGGGATGATATTTACCTAATACTTCTCCTACAATTCTAGCAGATTTTTTAAAAGGCTTGTTGGATGCTAAGCCTAATTCATGTATCCCATAAAGTACTCTACGATGCACAGGCTTTAACCCATCTCTTACATCTGGTAAGGCTCGGGCAACGATTACGGACATAGAATAGTCTATGTACGCTGTACGCATCTCATCTACAATATTTATAGGTATAATATTTTGGTGTGATTCTGTAGCCATTTTAAATAGTTATCGTATTAGCAATCAAGGGGCAATTTAGTCATTTTTTTTGTAAAATGGGATATAAATGAAGAGCTATCATGCTGTTTTTTTGAAGTATTGGTTTTCTGGCTATTGAAGGACTTATTTTCATGGCCTCAAATTTTATTTTTACTTTTTAAAAAATTAAAGAAATAGCTCCAAAGACAGTTTATTGCTACAGAATCATAACTTTTTAACTACTAAGAGCAGTGTGAAGTTTGTTAAGCATGTTTTAAGGTTCTACAAAATATGCATACAAATCATCCAGTTTTTTGCACGTTTTCTAAAAAATATGTAAACTTGCAATCTGAGATTTAAACTATAACTAACCGTGAAAAGAACTTATCAACCTTCGCAAAGAAAACGAAGCAACAAGCATGGATTTAGAAAGCGTATGGCTACAGCCGATGGGAGAGCCGTATTAGCGCGCCGAAGAGCTAAAGGCAGAAAGAGACTTACCGTATCTGATGAGCCACGTCACAAAAGGTAGATCTTATCATAACCTGTATATTTATGAATACTTTGGCTATGCAGTTATCTTTTTTACAGGTATATAGCTAATCTAATTCAGTTTAAAATCATTAAGACACAGTCTTAATAGCAGCGAGGTATACCTTTTTGATACTATTTTTCTCTTCTCGATTACAAATAGCTTCAACCGTCGGTAAAAGTTCTGCATTAATAGACGTTTTCAATTTTAGTATTTCTCCCAAGGCATATGCAGTGCTCCAACGGACTACTGTGCCAGGATGTTCAGCATTGTCAAGTAAATTGGAAGTCGTGCGATCTAGCTTTGAAGGAAATAGATGAGCGATGTTACTGATTACCCTTGCAGATTCCCATTTTATTCGAGGACTCTTTTCAGTAAGTGTTTGTGTGACAAAGTATAACACTGCTTCTGTGGCAATACTAGGATTTTGCTTGGTTGCGAATTCTATAGCCTCGATACATAGCGCTTTTACAGGGTCTTTTCCATTCTGAGCATGCGAGATAAGGCTTGCAATACTCAGGGTATTATCCAAAAGCCAGGTATTAATTTGTACTGTTTTCTCTTTTGCCTTAATGCCCTTATCTTTTAATAATTGGTCGATGGACATATTGTATGATTTCTAATTATGTTTTTTCCAGCGCTCTAATTTGGAAATTCGTCTTGTAAAGAGCCAAGCCAAGAAGCTTGGGAATCCCATTTCTTTCATTTTATTCTGAACAAAAGTTTGCATTTCGATGACGGTGCAGTTTGGCTGAAGAAACTTCCCTTTTTCATAACAATAAGCACAATACATTTTGCTGATAGTTCCGTCAGCGTTAGTGCCTCCACCACTCGGAGATTTTTTTAGCGGCATACCGCAACTTTGGCAATTTTTATATGGTTGTTCCATAAGTGATTTAGTTTATAGTTATCTAAGTTTTATCTTTACTTTCTGCAAGTATAAATCTTAAAATATAAAAATTGTAGCGTAAGATACTGTTAGCAATAAGGCTTGTAAGAAGTCTACTATTGCTGTTCTGCAAATTTGATATTTTTCTATTAATAAACTTTTAACTAATGTCCGCATAACGTAAGTTGAAAATTTATCTATGGGCTTAATAGATATGTTTATTTGTGGTGTTTTAACTTGGAAGTTCTTTCTACAAAAAACCAAGCTAAGAAACTTGGAAAATCTAATTTGTTTCTTTTATCTCTAACAAAAGCTTGCATTTCAGCGACTGTGCAATATGCCCGAAGAGATTTGCCTTTTTCGTAACAGTAATTACAATACATCTTGCTGATTATGTCATTAGTACTAGAGCTACGATTATTAGAAGATTTTTGTAGAGATATTCCACATTTTTGGCAATTTTTATATGCTTTTTTCATATATGTAGTATAGTTTACAGTCTATAAAAACAGATTCCTCGTAAACTTACTTGTGTCTACTGTCAACCCTATGTCAGTGGAATTTTATATTGTTGTATCTAATGTTTTCATATAGGTATCAAGTGTCAAATGTTCTGTGATTCTAAATGGGATAGCGGTACTCGCACATTTTTGAATTTGCAGTACCTTAAAATCACGATATCCCTTGCGTTTCCAACACCAAGCGATTAAATGCCATTGATTTGAATAAAATGTTAAGCCTATTGGTTCTACTTCGCGGTTGCTCAGTTCCTCCTTATTGTTAATATATTCAATACTAAGTATTTGTTGATTTATCATAGCATTTTGGATCTGAATCAAGTAGTCTTGTTCTGGAGTTTCATTATGATATTTATATATCCTGATTTGTGTCTGTAGCAAATCAGCTTTTTCTTTATCTGTAGACCTAAGAATAGCTTTTATCTTATCAAGAGCATTATCAATGTGTTGTTTGATTGATTTATCGGCAAATTTTTCCGAAAGTGTGGTAATAAGAATAAGGGCATTTGCTTCTTCGCTTGAAAGGCTAACAGGTGGTAAGAAAAAGCCTTGGAGAATAGAATATCCTTTATTGGGTTCAAAATATATGGGCACACCAATTTCATTGAGTGCTTTAAGGTCACGGTAAACCGTACGAATACTAATTTCGTATTTATCAGCAATATAATCTGCGGGTACGAATCTTTTAGATTGTAATGTGGTTAGTATTGCCATAAGTCTATCAACTCTATTCATACACTAGCAGCATATATTTTTTAATAGAATTACTGTGATGAAGTAAATTTAACTAAAGGCTTCTCAATATAAAAAATAGCGAATCCTTGCTATCGATTTTGGCTATGGTTAACTGAAGGCCCTTTATGATCTTGCGAATTTTAACAAGGGTTCAATATTTCCGTTGTCAGCCGCTTTAATAGCTGCCAAATATACTGTACGAGTATCGCCCTGTTTTACCAGATCGGCCATACCCCATGTAAATGCAGGGAGTTTAAATACCTTTTCAATGATAATATCAGCCATGAGGCGGCTATGCCTCCCATTACCATTAGGGAAACAATGAATGGCCACCAGCCGATGCTTAAAACGGATAGCTAATTCATCGGGATGATAATTGTTATTTGTATACCAAAACTTGGTATCGTCTATCAAGTATCTTAACTCAGTAGGAATTTGCCATTTATCGACACCAATATTTTTATTGGTTTTGCGAAACTTGCCTGCCCATGCCCACACATCGCCATACATACGTTTATGTACTATTTGAATGAACTCTGCCGTAAATATGGTATTGGACTTAAAAGAACGTTTCATAGACCATGAAATTGCCTGCTCGATATTCTGCTGCTCAAATTCATCTAATTCGCCACGGGTGGTAATAGTGGGAATGAGCAAGCCTTCTTTTTCTTCTTCATCCAGTGATGTTTGTCCGGTTATGTATTCTAAGTTTAATTCCATAAAGTTTTAGGCATTTCTTTTTTGATGGCCTCCGTCCTTTCTTTAATGGCTTTTGCAATACGATGCTTTGTATTTTCTTGATCTTCTAGTTTCATGGTGTTGGAGGTACGTAATACAATTTGCCTAGCCAATTCTTTTGCTTTCCGTTCGATTAATGCCTCCAATGAACCATCGTTAGGAACAAATCCATATACTAGTTGCATATCCAAAGCCTTAGCAGTTTCCCTTAATGCCTTCATGGTAATAGAACCATCTTTTTCCCGGCGTTCAATATCCTGTACGCTTTGCTTGGTAATGGAAAGGCGATTTCCCAACTGCTGCAAACTCATACCAAGAGCCATCCGTATGGCTTTTATCCAGCCTGTAGGCGGAGGAATTACTTTTTGTAAACTGGCGTAATCCAGCATTTTATTGTTGAGTTGCTGTATCTGTAATGATTTTTTGCTCATGTTAGTAAAGTTATATTTTGACTAAGTAAGTATAAATGTAAGAGTATAATATGACAAATACAAAAATAAAGTAAGGATTTAGTCTGACGATCAGCAAATAAAAAAACCAATCAATGACCTGCCAACAGTAGGCTTGTCTGTAATTTTATACTTGTTTTCTTGTATATCTACTAGCAGTCAACTATTATTTAGTCATCGCTTATAGACTTATAACTCGTATCAAGTATGTACCGAAATAATAATTTGAGCCATGGGCTAATAGCTTATATTTTATTACTTGGTTTATTTTTACAAAGCTGTTTAAATTCCCCTATACCTCCTATAAGTATGGAGGGAAATCATCAGATATCTAATAAGCAAGTCTCTGATAAGAAAAAGTCGGCACAAGCAAATTCACATCACCATATAGCATCTCTTGATGAGTCTACCTATACGGCTGCACATACTAAGGCTATAGTAGTAGCTGAAGACAAAATACGACTAGACAAGGCTACAGAAGTTGCAATAAATTCTAGCACACAGCGACAGCTTTTTAATAACAGTAAGAAAAACCCTGTAAATAATAGATCTGGTAGCCGAACTGTGAAGAAAGCATCTCAAGAAAAAAGAACTAGAATAACTCCAAGTCTAGAATTTAACCGGCCTGACCCTATTAAGAAGCAACAATGTAATCAACAACAAGATAAACAATTAGCACATATTTTTAAGTTTAAATTGAGTGATTATAGCGTAAAAATTTATCAAGAACGAGAAGGAAAAAATTGGCAAGCAGATGTGAAAGAAAAGATAGGTTACTTCAGTAGAAGACATACCTTATCTGTTTATTTCGAAACTGGAATAAGCTTAGAAAAGCTAGCTAGCTTACCACCATCAATCCAAAAGAAATATATTCATGTTATTTTACCTAAGTCTGATATAGCTCAAAAAGGATATGTATATATAGGTCGTATGGGGGGAATGGGGGGAACTACGGAAGATAAAGAAGAGGAAAAAAGCGAAGATGAAAGTGAAAAAAACAAAGATAAAGGTAAACAAGATAATCAAGCCAGTAAGCCAAAACATATAAGAGCCGAAGCAACTATGGCAAGTCGTAGGCAAGATTATGAAAAATTAAAAAGCATCTTAGACACAGCAAATGAAAAACTTAAAAAAGATCCAGATAATGAGAGATTAAAAAAGATACAAGAAACATCTCGAGGTCTATTAGAAAGGCATCCACTATATCAACAGAGTATTTCCCCAAATATAGAAGCAGCTTCAAAACAAGACGAATCAGATAAATTGGGTTTATCCAAAGAGCAAGAAGAAAAACAAGATTTAGCTCATGCTGATACTCGTTTGGATGAGGAAATTGCAATAGGTATAGATGGGGAAGAGGCAGAGCAATATAATAATAGCTTGCTGGATCTTCCACCATTAGAGGATGACTATCCAGAAACTGAAGAGATTAAAGATAATAAACGAAGACAAAAAACTATAGAACAACGGAAACCTAGAAAAATTTCACTTAATGTGAATGCATCAAACAAAGCAGAATCAATCACAATTGGTGAATACAATGGAAGGAAACATATAACGAAAATAGAATTCCCTGAAGATCATACTCCTAAAGAAGTAGCTCCACATTTAGTTGGTTTTCAGCCTTGGGTAAATATACCAAATTTTGTGGTTATTACTGGAAAAAATGGGGCAGGTAAGTCGCAGCTATTGAGATATATCAATCATAATTTAAAAAATAACGAGCATGGAATTAATATAATACTTCGGGATGCTAGATATAACAATGACAATGTCCATTCCCTTAATAGAACTAGAGACGCTAGCCATTATATACGTGATCCAGATGACCGTAAGAGATTAATAAAAGAGATTGAGAGATATTATCTTAAAAAAGAATCAGTACCTAATCAACATAGTCAGTCAGAGTTATATTCAGTTATAATAGATGAAATAGATAAAGGCTCACTTCCAAAACCTGCCGATAATGTAGATTGGCATGAGCAAGTAGAACAATTTATACTGGGCCATAGAGACTATGATAGTGAGCTGCATGATCTAAATGAATCCATCTCAACATTAAATCATATATTTCTGTCTCACAACAATCATATTGGCTTACTTGCATGTCAATATCGAGAACTTGAACATTTGAATAAGCTATTCCCATTTTATTGTGAAAAAAAAAACAAGATTAGTGACAGTGTTGATTCATACAAATCATTTCTCAATGATATCCGAAGTAAAGAGTATGTAGATGATCTTATAGAATCATTTATTAAAAAGCAACATGGTCTTTTACCACCATGGGAAGAAATTAATAAGATTTTAGATAAATATAAGTTTACCTACAGAATTAAATTTATAGGTAATCTTAGGCATACGGGCGAGAATAGAGATAAAAATTTTATTCTTGTAAAAAATACAGGGCAAGGTGACATTCAGGTTAATATAAAGGGGCTTTCTTCTGGTGAAAGGCTCATGTTAGATTTAATGTCGTGGCTGTTCTATTTTCGAGGAATAAGTGCTAAGGGTGAAAATCCAGCCCAAATAAAACATCTTGATATTATGCTCCTTGATGAGCCTGATAGGCATTTGGATCCTGAATTATGTAGGTTATTATACAAAATTATATATAAAGAATTTGCTCGTAGGCGTCATATACAAGTGATAATGACAACACATCGCCTTGATGCGGTTATGTTGGCTCCAGAGAATAGTGTTTATGTAATGAATAAGGAAAGTTTAAAGCATGACGCAAGTTCTGCTGTTTCTAGAATGACAAGTAATGTTATAGAGCGGGCATGCAACTCAAGGAGTGCAGCATCTATTTTATCGGATGGCCAATTGGCAGTTATAGAAGATGTAAATTACGTGCTAGTAGAAAATAAACCGGATGCAAAATTTTATAATATTATTTATCAGAAGTTTTTGAAATCTAGAAGTTTAAAATCGGGTAGAACTAAATTGATTTTTGAACCAGTAGGAATTAGCTTAAAAAAGGTTGCAAAGAAAGCCGACGAACTTGAATTATGTTTTAATGATATTAGAAATTCTACTCCTATTCAAGGGGACGTTAAACTTCAAGGATTATTAAACAGTTGCCAAAAACTTATCAACGATATCAAAGGAGGAGTAGATCACGGGGGTGGTTGTGGCGAAGTAAAGAAAAAAGTAAATAAAATTTCATTGCATGAAGGAAAATATGACAAACAAGGTAAGGTAACAAAGGATGGGTACTTAAGAAAATTAGAAACCAAGCATCATTCACATGTTATATGGGGAATAGTTGATAACGATAAGGCAGTTAAGGAAGGAAAATCTAATGCAGAGCACCATGTACAAGCAATTGAGGAAGTATATAGTTTTGAAAATTACTTGTGTATGCCGTTAAACTTATTCTATTATATTAGGCATCAGTATAATAATCCATATTACAAACCTAAGTTGCTATATCTTCCTAGTATAGACGGTATACTTAATTTCGACGAAGGAAATGATGCTACAGAAGAAAAGTTACAAGAGATTTCTGACAATGTTATCCAATATCTACGAGAGTTAAATGAGAAAAGACAGAATAAGATTGACATTTTTTCAGCGTCTAGTTATTGGGAAAAAAGCCCATTAAAGTTAATTGGTAAGTATAAAATAGAATATCCAAAAGGTTTTCTTATTGAAAGGGGACATGATCTACTTCAGGGAATTAGCACAATTTTTCTTGGTAAAGAAGATCAAAACAAAATGAGGGAGTTATTATTAGGAGCCCTTCAGAGAATACCTGTAAAATTTTTGCCAAGTAGATTATTGATTCCAATGAAACGTTTGCAACATTCGGAGGTAGTTCGTAAGGAAGAGGATACGATCACTACGAATAAGAAGGCAGATGATAGTAAAACTTTAGAAGCAATAATACTTTATTTAGATCATTTAGATTATTTACGTTCTAAAAATTCTAAAAATAAAGAAATTAAAGAAATTAATGGAAAAACGCTGAAAGATATTATAAATTCTGAAAATAGTGAAGAAAAGATTGAGTTTGTTTTGAGTGATATTAGGGAAGAACATGTTATACACTTCTGTACACATAAATTAAAAATGAAGATTAAGGATGAAAAAAAAGAAAAAAGAAAAGAAAAAGAAGAAAAGAAGCAATTTTGTAGAAAAGAGAATACATATACTTTGTCCCTTGATCAATATCAATTTAAAGCCTTCCAAGAAGCAATAAATGAAGTACTAGAAACTCAAACAATAGAAAAGTTAAAAGAAAAAAGGAAGGAGGAAAATGAGAAAGAAAGAGCTAGAAGAAAAGTCCTAGAAGAAGGTAAAAAGAAACCAAAAGATAAAGCAATAGCCCATAGTAAAAGTAAAAAAGCCTTAAAGGTTAAAGAAAAAGAACGGATAGCGGAAGAAGAAAAAAAAGAAGACAATAAAAATGCTTTTAACCAATGTTACAGCCAGCAATATCAGTATAAAGAAGGAGACATAGGCTTCATCGGAGAGCAATTTTTAAAAAAAGAAGCTAGTAAAGTAGAATTTATAGGTGCATGCCAGCAACGGAATATAGGTATTAAAGAGCGAATTGAAAATGCTTTAGATAATCAAAAAAGAGTAATAGGTATTTTTAATCCTAGCGCTAATCCTACGGAGTATGGGCATTGGATTACTTTTTTAATATGTGGTCCAAAAAACAATCCTAAAATATATATTAAAGACTCTCTAGGTGGGACGTGTTTAGATTTCCAAGAATATTTAAAGAAATTGCTAGGCCTAGAAGGAATGATGTTTAAAACTCATAAAGGAAAAGAGCAGATAGAGAAACCTGAGTTAGTACATTGTGGTATATTTGCTTTACAAAATGCATCTATTATGGCAGGAATGAAAGATTTTGATTTAGAAAAATATGAGGATTATACTTCTTTTTATAAACCTAGTGAACAATTTAATGAAGAATATAGTGATAATATTTACAAAGTTCGCAAAGAATTTGCAATTCTATATTTGCAAGGTCAATATGAGTTTTTACTAAGCTTAGGGTTAAAGCACTTCAAAAGAGAGCAGTTTATAGATAAGTATAGAAAATCATATCAAAATGTTATTGAGGATTTGAAAAATGTATTTATAGTTAAAGCAAAAAAATTATATAAAAGTGAAGATTATAATATTAAAATTGGTAACAGATTTTATAAAGGACCAGTAGAAGAATTATTAGAGACAATATTTGAAGTTGATGCTGTGTATATGGAGGATAACAAAACATGTGGTTTTAAAATAGGATATGGCGGAGATACTGCAGAGAAAAAATTACATGATATTTTGTTATTAAAAGACGTACCAAATTTGACACTTGAAGAAGTTAGTAGGTTTATAAATGGTGGATTTAAAAATAGAGCTTTACAGATTCTTAAAGATTATGTGAAACCTGTAATTGATTTTAATAAGCAGAAAAACTTTATTTACCTCACTGAGGAACAGGTTAGCAAAATTTTAGAACAAACTAATCTGTTTACTTCTTCAGTGGAAAGTCAGTTTGCTGATGTTGGAGAACAAGAGTATAGCTCTAATGAATCTAATGAAGTTCAAGCCCTAAAAGAATTATTAGAACAATTACATGTTAAAGAAATAGAATCAAGTGAACTTAGCAACATAGAAGAACTATTAAAAAGTAGTACAGTTGTTGATAAAAAAGTTACTGAAGCTATACTTAGTGAGATTAAAAATATTACGACTTTAGGGGGCATAAATTCAACTGATTCGGAAGAAAAGTCAGAGGGGCATTCTAGTAAGGACGAAGGTAGAAGAGCTGGAGCTACTACTAAAAAATTAGGAGTAACGGATCCTAGAAATAAAGATGAAGATAAGATCTACGAGGAAGGCACGGAAGAACAGCTAAACGATAAATGGAAAAATGTAAGAATCGGCTTTGAATATGATGAAAATTCGATTCTTATAGTGTGGGATACTTATATTAAAAAACAAGGAATTGCATATTTTATAGACGATACAGAACAGAATTTATCAACTCTATTTACATTAAAAGATAACCTGGCTCCTCAAAAACCTGCAGGTTTATTAATAGATAAGGACAAATTATATCTAAATCATTCTGGTCATAGCATCAGTATCTCTGGTCCTGTAGATTATAAGAACCATCAATTTCAAAAAGCAGTTGTTGACTTAGAAAAAGCCATTGTACAAATTCGCCGATGGAATCAACTACAACATGCAGAAGGAAATAAAATAAGAAACCATCTTATTTTATTTCCTTACCATATCAATGTAAGACACTGGGGATTGGGTATATTAGAACTTAAAATCAATGAGGAAGATAAATTAACCAATGCAGAAGTAGAAATTATTAATCCTACGGGAAATAATCAGGGGCTTCCTGATAACAACATTAAACAAGCCATTCAAGAATTACTGAACAAGTACTTTCCAACTTCCACATTCGCATTAAAAATTAAACTAACTCAACGCGAAAAACAGCAAACTGATGGAACATCCTGCGGAGCAATTAGTGCAGAGAATGGCAAGGCTTTTTTAGCAAATTCTAATGAAGAAGTAGAAAAAATTTCAGATAAAATATACCCCCCAGGAGCAAAAGATTTAAGACGTAAACATTTACAAGAAGTAGATAGAGACGATTTTTATGCAGCTCAGTTTAGGCCTGATCCTAAGGAACCATTTATTAATATACCTCCAGATTACGAAATATTAAAAGGAGAAGTTTTAAAATGTATCCAGTCACTAGGAATAAAAGACAAAAAAGAATTAATACGTAGAATTAGCTTGTTGCCTCATGAAGAAGATGACGCAGCGGTAATGATATCTATTAAAGATTTTATAAAAGCCCACTCGGATAATTTTAGATCTATTTTAGATCTATTTAACACAACTGGAAAGGATTGGGAATTCAAAGATATATCCGGAGGCAATACAAGCTACGTAGATATACTCAAAATGATTATGCAAGATTTAAGTGCAGACGAGAGTCTAGGAAAAGAAGAGGATACTATGGTTGTTGATAAAAAATTTGCTGAATCTATCCTTAATGAATTAAAAAATATGACAACTTCAACTAATGTAGAAGCAGAATCTGAAAAGCAGACTGATCATAAGTCAGAAGATGGAATAGAAAACCAAGAACAATTGAAAATATTAGAAGATAGAAGAGATAAAATTCTGCAAAAAATGAATACACCAGATTATGATGCTCAACTTGAAAAAGAATTAGCAACTATAGAAAAGGCAATCCAACAAATAGGGGAGAAATAAAAAATTAAACAGGGTAAAGATCTATGGATGGGATGGATAAGTCTTATTTGCCAAGTACTTTTACTACTCAACTGACAAGCACTCACTTCCCAATACAAAATTTAGAAAACAGATCATCTAGCAAATCTTCTGTGGTGATCTCTCCTGTAATTTCTCCTAAATGGTATAACGCTTTTTTTATATCGATCATTAACAATTCATTACTTAGGCCCTGTGATATTCCTTCTAATACTGCTGATAGTGCATCATGGCTCTTAACAAGACTTTCGTGATGGCGAGCATTTACAACAATGGTATCTGCGCCAACAATACGATCTAAATGGAATAGTTCTAGTATGCGATTTTCTAATTCGTTTAAGTTGTGCCTTTTAGCGGCTGAAATAAATACGAAATCTTTATTAGAAAGGGCTTCTAATAAATTTGTCTGGGCACAATCTAGTTTATTACCTACTTTAATACAAGGAATAGCTACGGTGTCTAGCTCTTCTAAGGTATTTTGAATGTTTGATAAGGATTCCTCGGCTAAGTCAAAGATGTAGAGGATCAACGATGCCTGCTGTATGCGTTGTTTGGTTCGAGCTATACCTATCGCCTCGATGGTATCGGTCGTATGTTCTCTAAGCCCTGCTGTGTCTATAAATCTACAGTGAATCCCACCTATATTTATCTCTGCTTCAATTAGATCGCGTGTGGTTCCAGGTAGGGGAGATACGATGGCTCGTTCTTCTTGTAGTAAAGCATTCAGTAAGGTAGATTTGCCTGCATTGGGTTTCCCTACAATGATAATAGGCAATCCATTTTTGATAACATTTCCTAGTTGAAAGCTTTCTATCAAATTATTGATCATCGCAAGTAGTTCTTGAACTAATTTTTCCAACATCGTTTTATCAGCAAATGCTACATCTTCTTCAGCAAAATCTAGTTCTAGTTCTAGCAGCGCACCTACATGAATCAGTTTTTCTCTTAATGATTGAAGTTGGGTAGAGAATCCACCTCTCATTTGTTGCAAGGCTGTATGATGTGCTAGGGTAGTATCTGCAGCAATCAAATCGGCTACTGCTTCTGCTTGCACTAGGTCAAATCGTCCATTTAAAAAAGCCCGCTGGGTAAATTCGCCGGGTTTAGCTAGCCGTACTCCTAAATCCATCAATATTTGTATGATTTTTTGGATAATGTAGGTAGAACCATGGCAAGATATTTCTACACTTTCTTCTTTGGTGAAAGAGTTAGGGGCTCTAAAGAGTGCTATTAAGACTTCATCGATCAGTTGACCTTGATAGTTTATTGTCCCAAAATGGAGGGTGTGGGAAGGTTGCTGGATCAGGTCTTTGCCTTCAAAGACTTGATTAACTAGGCTGATTACGTTTTGACCAGAAAGCCTAATTACTGCGATGGCACTTTTCCCAGGAGGAGTAGCAAGGGCAATAATGGGTTCTTGTTGATGTAGCATAGGAAATTTTAGAAGGTTTGCTGGTGTAGCCTCGCAGAAGCAGTCGCTCCATTAGATCTATAGAGTAGAATAAAATTAAGATCATCTATAAATCTTAGCTTCAGCTATTTATAACATTTAAAAGAAAATTTTTAAATGTTGCATTAACCCAAATTCTTCTCGGCTTTGCTGGCACGTTCCCTCATCTTTTTTCCTGCTTTTCTTAATTGCCTGAAATATTCTTCTGGATCTCTCTTGTAAAGTTCATATTCTTTTTCACGTACTGCCCTAACCCATTCCATAACTTTAAATCCTTCTATAGGTTTTAAATTTTTAATAATTTCTAGTGCTTTCATATTCCAATTATTTCTCTAGGTGTATGTATATTAATCATTCTATATCCCTCACGTAAATTTATAGAATTATATTGCCGAATCTTCATGAAATTAGCCATATGTTTAAAATTCCAACTAATAATAGCGCTAACTCCTGATATGGTCGCAATGGCAATATGCTGTGTATCATTTAAGCTTTTCTCTGTTAAGGCTCCCTCTTTAATATAAAGTGCTGCTAATTCCAACATCTCCTCAGTTGTATCTATATACTCTGCTTGAATGAAGCTATCAGTAGCCAATAACCTAATTTCTTCCGGAGCAGATTCTAATTCACTTTCTAATATATCTGAATAAATAATTGTTATACGCTTATTTTCAATAAAATCAAATAAAGCTTGTGTAGCATATCGAAATTCTTTGTCAAAAAATCCTCCAAAAATAGACGTATCAAGATAGAATTTCATGCCATAATTTTATAAAAATATCCAACAATATATAAAAATACTAAATTAATAATAACTACCAACGTCCCCTTTCTACAAAACTTTAAATTTGTTGGACTTCTTGCATAACTCTAGTAAAAAAACTTAAAACGCTCACTCAGTTGTACAAAGCAAGAGCAAGAGCAAGAGCAAGAGTATTTTGCTGAAGGATTTTGAATTACAGGCTGATAACTACTATCTTTGCTGGATATTCAATTTTAATCTAATCCGCAATTTTCCTATGAAAAAAGGTCGTGTACTAGTAGCCATGAGTGGAGGAATAGACAGTTCTATTACGGCGCTGCTATTGCATGAACAGGGCTATGAGGTGGTAGGACTGACTATGAAGACCTGGGATTACGTAAGCAGTGGTGGGAAAAAGAAAGAAACAGGATGCTGTAGTCTTGATTCTATCAATGATGCGCGCAATCTAGCAGTAACCCTTGGATTTCCGCATACCATCTTGGATATTAGGGAAGAGTTTGGAGATTATGTAATTAGTAATTTTACCAGTGAGTATCTTGCAGGTAGGACGCCTAATCCATGTGTTTTATGTAATACCCATATTAAATGGGATGCACTGCTTAGAAGGGCTGATAAGCTCGATTGCGAATATATTGCTACAGGCCACTATGCGAATATACGTTATGAAAATGGGCGTTATATCATCTCTAAAGGCAAAGACCTACAAAAAGACCAGTCCTATGCGTTGTGGGGTGTTTCTCAGACTAGTTTGAGCCGTACGTTGCTGCCACTCGGCCAATTCACAAAACCAGAAATAAGGGAAATAGCTAATCAGCGGGGATTCAAAGAGCTTGTTACCAAGTCAGAATCGTATGAAATTTGCTTTATACCTGATAATGACTACCGGGGATTTTTAAAACGAAGGGTGGAAAATTTAGAAAAAGAGGTTCAAGGGGGTGAATTCGTCCTAGAAGATGGTACTGTGGCAGGCCAGCATGAAGGATATCCGTTTTATACGATAGGTCAGCGTAAGGGGTTAGGAATAGCGCTTGGATATCCCGTTTATGTCACTGAAATACAACCAGAGAAAAATAGGGTAGTGTTGGGTACATTTGATGAGCTAGCTAGGGATGGTATGTACGTACATAAGCTAAATATGAGTAAGTACGTCGATTTAGGAGGTCGCATGCTAGATAGTGTTACCAAGGTACGATATAACGATTCTGGTACGCCCGCTGTACTTGAGCAAGCTGGTGATATCATGAAGGTATATTTTGGGAAAGGTGTACGTGCGATTGCACCGGGCCAAGCTGCCGTATTTTATGAAGACGATGATGTAATAGGAGGGGGATGGATTAAAGCTTCTTTCCAACAGAACGCTGCCAAAAAGTTTATTGCCTATTAATAGTTTATACGTGTGAGTTACTTCAAAGCGATTTTCTGGTTTATTCTTAGCCTTATAGTAAGTTGTAGTAATGATGCTATTACCAAGTATCTAGGATATACTTTAGATGCATGGGAAATAACCTTTTTTAGGTTTGCTTTTGGTGTTCTTACGCTACTACCGATTATGATTTATCAAGGAAAAGGTGCTTTCGCAACCCATAGGTGGATCATGTATTTATTGAGAGGCGTATTTATTTTCTTGGCGATAAGCCTATGGGGCCAAGGAGTAAGATTATCTCCGATTACTACGGCTACTATTATGAGTTTTACTATCCCTATTTTCGTGCTTTTATTAGCACCTATATTCCTTCGTGAGCATATTACTTGGCCCTTGTGGTTGGCTACATTGGGAGGTTTTATAGGTATCTTATTTATCCTACACCCCGATCGTAGTAGTTTCAATAAGGGATCACTGTTTCTTATTGTAGCTGCTGCACTGTTTGCTATGTTAGATATTCTAAATAATAAATATGTAACCCGAGAACCGATATTATGTATGTTGTTTTATTCAACCGTAGTAGCAATGGTATTGGTGGCTATTCCAACTATACGGGTGTGGCGTACTCCTACGACCTACGAGTTGATGTTGTTAGTTGCATTAGGCATAGGAAGTAATCTTATTTTATATTTTTTACTTAGGGCTTTTAGCTTGGCTAGTGCATCTTCTTTGGCGCCCTTTAGATATTTAGAGCTATTTATTTCTATGATGGCGGGTTATGTTTTCTTTCAGGAACTACCCAATCAATATAATTATTTGGGGGCTGCGCTTATTATTCCTTCTACGCTACTTATTGGATATTATAAAACGCGTGCTCATTTAAAGTCATAGCTCGATAACACATTAGACGGTAGTAAAGTAATTTCATAAACCTGTTCGGTACATTCACTGATCTTGAAACGATCATCAAGCCGATAGCCTATTACCCATACAATATTACCTCCAGATACCAGTACATAGATTCCTTGTTTTAATAATACCGGTACTTTAAGGTCTATCAAGAAATCACTTAGTTTTTTTTTCTTTTGCATGCCTAGTGGATAAAAAAAGTCACCAGCTTGCCAGGGTCGAATGAGTAAAGGGAATTTTAGCTTATCTAAATCTATGGCTGCTATCTGCTTATCATGTATAATCTGGTATTTATTTTTAGTCATAATTTTAATCTGCATCTGATGTGCTGGAAGGATAATATTGGTAGTGTCTCTAGTTATCATAGAGATATTGGAAGTTACAGCTTGTTTGTGATCTGTTAATATCCATCGAGCTCGATCTACATAAATCTGATGCGTATTTGAAGAAATGATTTTGCCACTTTGTATGGAAGCCTGTAGAAGATTTTTAATTTGTGAAAAATTAAAACCAAATGATTTAAGCCATTCCCATACTACTACAGGAGCCCATGGCTTATCTTTAATTTTTTCGATGGCCAGATAATATACAGTGCCTTCTTGATGGAATATTTCTTGTTTTAGCTGGGCCAACTGCTCATTGAAAAAGGATTCTATCTGCGTTGTCCTTTCTATCGTAGTAGTTATGGTAGTTTCTAAATTAGGATTGATCCGTTTTAAAGGAGGGATTACTCTATTTCTAATTAAATTTCTCGCATAATCATCTTTCATATTTGATAGGTCTTCTCGCCACTTGAGCTGATATGCTTGGGCATATTGAATGATGTCTTCTTTATTAGCAAAAAGTAAAGGCCTAATTAAACTTTCTTGTTTAGGTAATATACCATGTAGCCCAGCAATGCCAGTTCCTTTTATTAAATTGAAGAAGAGCGTTTCTATAGAATCATTGGCATGATGAGCGGTTGCGAGTTTATCTAGGTGGTGAGTCTGACAAAGCTCTTTAAACCATTGATAACGTAGTGCTCTTGCAGCCATCTGGATAGATAGCTGGTGTTCTTGCGCATAAGCTTGTGTATCAAAGCGTTTTGTATAGAAATTTACGCGATAATCTTGTGCTAGACGTTGCACAAAAGCTTGGTCTGCATCTGAATCAGCCCCGCGTAGGCTAAAATTACAGTGTGCGATCGCAAAATTTAATTGCAACTGATGAAAAAGATAACTCATAACCACCGAATCTACCCCACCACTCACCGCTAGGAGCACTATTTCGTTAGATTGTATGAGTTGGTGCTCCTTGATGAAGGATAAAAACCGTTCTCTTAAATTAATATGTTTATATTTGTAAGTCACAGAGTCATAGAATTATGCTACTTTTACCTATTAAAGGTGGTAAATCCTCGTGCTCGTTCACGTAAAGTTAAATACTTATTATAATTATTAGCTATTAGCCAGGTACTATGATGCGCCTTGCATGTATACGAATAAATAAAATTTTGATATCCTGCTTGATAGCTACCTTGGGGTTTTATGTAGTTACCTGGGCAAAGCATAAAAATAAAGTAACCTACAAGGCAGAGAAATTGGAGGGTGGTGAAAAAGAAAATGGACAAGAGCCCTATAAGAAACTTACTGGCCATGTAGTTTTTGTGCATGAAGATTTTACGATCTATGCCGACTCTGCCCAGTACTATGATCAAAAAGGGATCGTTAAAGCTGCTGGAAATCTTCAGATGGTTGATAGAGAGGGTGGTATTATGGTGGCAAAACGAGTTACCTATGATATCAATAAAAAAATAGCTCAACTGCGGGATTCAATAAGCTACCAACAAGATACACTCAGCTTTTATACCGATGAACTTGATTATGAAGTAAAAAATAAGAAAGGGTATTTCAGAAATGGTGGTACTTTAATTCAAGGAAATGATGAGATAAGCAGTGAATCTGGCTACTATGATGAAAAAAATAAGCTAGCTGTTTTCTATCGGCAAGTAGAACTTAATAATCAAGAGTATGATCTAAAAACAGATACCCTTCGATACTATACGAAGACTAAATTAGCTGTTTTTAAAGGCAATACAAAGATAGTTGGCAAAGAGGGAGAAACGATTACCACCCAGGAAGGCGGGGAGTATAATACCGAGTCAAAAGAAGGCCTTTTTAGGAAAGCTAGGGTAGAGACCAATAAATACAGTATATATGCTAACTTAATGAAAGGTAATCGAGATAAAAATTATTATAGTGCGTCAGGGCAAGTAGAGTTGGTTTCTAAAGAACATAAATCAACTATTACAGGTGACTACAGTTATTATGCACAAGATAAGGGAATAGCAGAAATATATGGGAATCCTTTATTACAGCGAATTATAGAGGGGGATACACTATACATGATAGCCGATACCCTTCAATCCATAGAAGATAAGCGGCAACAAGAGACCGAATTACAAGATAATGTGATTTTAGCTTATAATAATGTAAAAATATATAAGTCAAATTTACAAGGTAAGGCAGACTCCATGGCCTATCATACGTTAGACTCCACGATTTATTTTTATAATAAACCTGTTTTTTGGAATTATGATAGCCAAATTACGGCCGATTCTATTAATATAGTACTCAATAAAGAATCTTTAGAAAAGATGTGTATTAATACGGATGCTTTTATCATTTCTGAAGATACATTGGGTAATTATAACCAGGTAAAGGGAAGAGAGATGATCGCTTACTTCCAAGAAAATAAAATGAGCTATATTGATATATTAGGTAATGGAGAAAGCCTGTATTTTGCGCTTGGTGATAGTTTAGATTTAGTAGGTATGAATTATATCCGATGTAGCCACATGCGTATAGATATGAAAAACGAAGCGTTATCTAAAATTAGCTTTTTTGTACAACCTACAGGAGTTTTTTATCCTCCTCATAAGATGGTGGAAGATGAAAAGCAACTACCAGGCTTTATATGGCGGATTGCTGAAAAACCTACTATAGAAGAGTTTCTGTCAAGAAAAAATGTTATCTCAAAAGCTTCTAAAAAAAAGCAACCCAAACGTGCAAAAAGGATACGAAAATAAGGTCATTTAGGATAGTAGCGTTCTTGCAAAAGCAAAAATTGAATTTATCTGAGCAGGAAGGAATTTGTGAAAAACCGGAATTTTGTGGTGGCGGGAGTTACTCCTGCCACTCAAATTAGACTGTCAGGAGGAAATTCCTGACAGCACATGAGGATTGAGGTGTCAGGGCTGGATCCCTGACATGCACTTACTGACGAACTCAGGGGACTCAAGGCAACGGTTTTACAAGAACTCTAGTTAATTAAGTTGTACTTTGAAAAACTATAATTATAAGTTAATTTGCGCCCATGTTATATATTAGATTTTTTAAAATAATATGCTTAGTACTGGCAGTCGCTTCTTGTGCTGCACGAACTACCTCGGGTAATTACCTGGGCAAGTATCAAGAAGCCGTCTCTCGCTACGAAGCGAAAGACTATTACGAGGCCTTGCGGTTGTTCAAAGAGGTTATGCCGATGCTCAAAGGTAAAAAAGAAATAATTCTAGCTCAATTTTACCAAGCTTATGCGTTCTTTTATCAAAAATCTTATAAGGTCAGTGCTCGTTGCTTTGAAGAGTTTTATAAAACCTACCCCCGTGTAGCTCAGGCAGAAGAAGCGCTATATATGCAAGGGTATGCGCTTTATTTAAGTACGCCAGATGTGCGCCTGGATCAAACTCAAACAGAAAAAGCGTACAAGGTAGTAAAGTCGTATAAAGATAAATATCCTGGGGGTACTTATCAAAAGCAAGTAGATGAATATAGTCGTATCTTGCGAGCTAAGCTTGCCCTAAAAGCTTTTAAGAGTGCTGAACTATACTATCAGTTAGGTCATTACCAAGCTGCTGTATTAGAGTTGGAGAGATTCCAAGAAGAATATGGAGATTCTAGTTATAATGAACAAGCTCTTTATTTAAAAATAAATGCTCAATACCGATTGGCAGAGGAAAGTGATCCTAAAGAACAATTAGATAAGTTACTTGTTGTAATAACTTTCTATCATGAATTTTTAGATAAGTATCCAACTAATAAATATGCCAAAGAGTTAGAAAAAGTATATAATATTGTCCTTGAAAAAATTAATAAATTTGTAAGATAATTAATAAGCTCTAAATACTATGAAATATAAAATTAATACCTTGATTACTAGGGACTTTTCTGGATTAACTGCTGCAACGGGAAATCTATATGAGGCAGTAGCTATTATTTCTAAGCGCGCTCGTCAAGTTGCACTACATATGAAAGAAGATTTGGATAATAAGTTGGCTGATTTTATATCGGATGATATAGAAGATTTACAAGATGAGGAAAAGGCTGCTAAACAAGAGCAGGCGGAAATAACCAGACTTTACGAAAAACTACCTAAACCAACTACGATCGCTACGGAGGAATTTTTAGAAGGTAAGTTGATGTATCGTTATGCTGATTCAGAAGATACTAAGGCATAAGTTATTAGCTACGGATTGGTTTATCTGAATATAATGAATTGGCTTTTGGCAAAAGGTATCCTTAGATGCGAATTGCCTGTAAATTTGTAGATTTATATGGCTAAAAATGTCTGATTTGACCATAAAACATATTGGACTGAGCGTAAAACTTTTCTACGAATTTAAATTGGCATACAAATAGGGATATACTTCCAAAATAGTTATTAAGATAAATGGCTAGAATACAGAGTTGTTAGTTGTGAATATTTTACTTTTAATCATGAGATTAACTTTTAGATTATTTGATATACTTATCAGCTAGCTAGTACCTATATGTCATATTTTAATTTATATCTTCTAATTTTAGCGAGCTGTATATGCTTTTATTTACCAATTAATTCACTTGCGTATCATTCTGGGAAATTACCATCAAGTAAGGCCAATAAAATAAGCTTCACATGAAAAAAATAGAACTTCATATCCAAATACTCATCGGGCTAGTGTTAGGTCTAAGCTTTGCAATCGTGAGTATTAAGCTAGGTTGGCCTGTCTCTTTTACGATCAATTATATTAAACCTGTAGGTACCTTATTTTTAAATAGTTTAAAAATGGTAGCTATACCATTGGTTTTTGCTTCTTTAATCATAGGTATAACTAGTATTGAGGATACTACTAAGCTTTCAAGAATTGGTGGAAAAACTTTTTTTATTTACACAGTTACTACGATCATAGCCGTGTTACTTGGCTTGGGAATTGCTAATCTGGTGAGGCCAGGCGAAGTTATATCTACCCAAACTAGAGATGCTCTTTTACGCCTGTATGGAGTTCAAGTTGAGCAACATGCAGGTTCACTTAAACAAATAACTACATCAGGCCCCTTACAATTTTTGGTCGACTTAGTGCCTGAAAATCTTTTTCAAGCACTAGGAAGTAATTTAAACTTGTTACAAGTAGTAGTGGTAGCAACCATGCTGGGCATAGCTCTGCTTAAGATTCCAGTGAGAAAAAGTAAACCGGTTATATTATTTTTTGAAGGCCTTAATGAGGCAATTATAGAGCTCGTTAGATTTATTATGAAATTAGCTCCGGTTGGAGTTTTTGCATTAGTTTCTTCTTTACTAATAGAAATAGCGGGTGGTAGTAATACCCATGAAGTTTTCGAAATACTTTATGCCCTTTTATGGTATGTGGCAACTGTTATTATCGGTTTAGCAGTGATGACTTTGGTGATTTATCCTATTATTATGAGATTCTTTAGTAATACGAGCTATTTCACTTTTCTTAAAGAAATGCGTCCTGCTCAACTGATCGCTTTTACAACAAGTTCTAGTTCAGCAGCGTTGCCTGTTACCATGGAGTGCGTAGAAAAGCATTTGGGTGTTTCGGAGGAAATTAGCAGTTTTGTTTTACCACTTGGTGCGACGGTCAATATGGATGGAACTGCTGTTTATCAAGGAGTTGCCATTGTTTTCATTGCCCAAGCACTAGGAATAAAATTATCGATAGAAACCCAATTGATGATTATTGCGAATGTGGCTATCTCTTCTATAGGTGTAGCTGGTGTGCCGGGAGGGGCTATGGTTACTACCACCATGATATTACATGCCATAGGGATACCTGGAATAGGATTAGCTTTAATTCTAGCACCTGATCGTATTTTAGATATGTGTAGAACGGTTACTAATATAACCGGCGATGCAGTTGTAGCAGTGGTAGTTGCTAGTACCGAAGGGGAATTGACTTCCGATACCAATAAACATATTACGAGAAAGGACTAAGTTGATGAAAGGTATTTAAAGCGCTGCTGACTGTAGTAGTTATCTGATACAAGTGGTAATTTTTTCTCCTGGTGATGTCTTAATTTTAAATGGGAGCCGTACAAATCAATGATAGACATGGATAAGCAGAAAGCGATATGAGTCCAAAGAGATCAAGAAATTTGGTTTATTTTAAGCTACTATGACCTGGGAACTATCCATCCAGCAATTTGAAGCGCACTTACAGTTAGAACGCTCTCTTGCTGAAAATTCGATATGGGCTTATGGAGGAGATGTACGGAAACTTTGGCAATTTATAGCGTTAAAAAAACTTGATTTATCCCCACTAGCTGTAGAAGCTAACCATTTGCGAAATTTCTTAATTTACCTACATGAGTTGGGCCTAGGAGCAACTAGCCAAGCACGTATCTTATCTGCCATTAGATGTTTTTACCAATTTCTGATATTGGAAGGTCACGTAAATCGGGATCCTACCAAACTTATAGAGCGTCCTGTGTTAGGACGTAAACTTCCACACACATTGGCAGTGCATGAGATAGAGGC